>NZ_CP120679.1:167500-467500 GCF_029537375.1 Bacillus sp. HSf4
CCGGTATGAGTAGCGAAAGAGGGGTGAGAATCCCCTCCACCGAATGCCTAAGGTTTCCTGAGGAAGGCTCGTCCGCTCAGGGTTAGTCGGGACCTAAGCCGAGGCCGAAAGGCGTAGGCGATGGATAACAGGTTGATATTCCTGTACCACCTCCTCACCATTTGAGCAATGGGGGGACGCAGGAGGATAGGGTAAGCGCGGTATTGGATATCCGCGTCCAAGCAGTTAGGCTGGGAAATAGGCAAATCCGTTTCCCATCAAGGCTGAGCTGTGATGGCGAGTGAAATATAGTAGCGAAGTTCCTGATTCCACACTGCCAAGAAAAGCCTCTAGCGAGGTGAGAGGTGCCCGTACCGCAAACCGACACAGGTAGGCGAGGAGAGAATCCTAAGGTGATCGAGAGAACTCTCGTTAAGGAACTCGGCAAAATGACCCCGTAACTTCGGGAGAAGGGGTGCTCTGTTAGGGTGCAAGCCCGAGAGAGCCGCAGTGAATAGGCCCAGGCGACTGTTTAGCAAAAACACAGGTCTCTGCGAAGCCGTAAGGCGAAGTATAGGGGCTGACGCCTGCCCGGTGCTGGAAGGTTAAGAGGAGCGCTTAGCGTATGCGAAGGTGCGAATTGAAGCCCCAGTAAACGGCGGCCGTAACTATAACGGTCCTAAGGTAGCGAAATTCCTTGTCGGGTAAGTTCCGACCCGCACGAAAGGCGCAACGATCTGGGCACTGTCTCAACGAGAGACTCGGTGAAATTATAGTACCTGTGAAGATGCAGGTTACCCGCGACAGGACGGAAAGACCCCGTGGAGCTTTACTGCAGCCTGATATTGAATGTTGGTACAGCTTGTACAGGATAGGTAGGAGCCTTGGAAACCGGAGCGCCAGCTTCGGTGGAGGCATCGGTGGGATACTACCCTGGCTGTATTGACCTTCTAACCCGCTGCCCTTATCGGGCAGGGAGACAGTGTCAGGTGGGCAGTTTGACTGGGGCGGTCGCCTCCTAAAAGGTAACGGAGGCGCCCAAAGGTTCCCTCAGAATGGTTGGAAATCATTCGCAGAGTGTAAAGGCACAAGGGAGCTTGACTGCGAGACCTACAAGTCGAGCAGGGACGAAAGTCGGGCTTAGTGATCCGGTGGTTCCGCATGGAAGGGCCATCGCTCAACGGATAAAAGCTACCCCGGGGATAACAGGCTTATCTCCCCCAAGAGTCCACATCGACGGGGAGGTTTGGCACCTCGATGTCGGCTCATCGCATCCTGGGGCTGTAGTCGGTCCCAAGGGTTGGGCTGTTCGCCCATTAAAGCGGTACGCGAGCTGGGTTCAGAACGTCGTGAGACAGTTCGGTCCCTATCCGTCGCGGGCGCAGGAAATTTGAGAGGAGCTGTCCTTAGTACGAGAGGACCGGGATGGACGCACCGCTGGTGTACCAGTTGTTCTGCCAAGGGCATCGCTGGGTAGCTATGTGCGGACGGGATAAGTGCTGAAAGCATCTAAGCATGAAGCCCCCCTCAAGATGAGATTTCCCATTCCGTTAAGGAAGTAAGATCCCTGAAAGATGATCAGGTTGATAGGTCTGAGGTGGAAGTGTGGCGACACATGGAGCTGACAGATACTAATCGATCGAGGGCTTAACCAAATGAATGTCTTACGACACCGTTATCTAGTTTTGAGAGAACACCTCTCAAATAAGGTTTGGTGGCGATAGCGAAGAGGTCACACCCGTTCCCATGCCGAACACGGAAGTTAAGCTCTTCAGCGCCGATGGTAGTTGGGGGCTTCCCCCTGTGAGAGTAGGACGCCGCCAAGCCATTTATATATTTTACCTTGCATGAAATGAAGCTTAATTTATTCCGCAGTAGCTCAGTGGTAGAGCAATCGGCTGTTAACCGATCGGTCGTAGGTTCGAATCCTACCTGCGGAGCCAATGCTTCCATAGCTCAGCAGGTAGAGCACTTCCATGGTAAGGAAGAGGTCAGCGGTTCGAGCCCGCTTGGAAGCTTAATAAAAACTGACGATCTGGTTTCTCAAGAATGAGAAAGCTTTTTTTGTTTTGATGATGAATTATACAGCGGTCGCTTTAACGTAAGGTTTAAACAAACGTTTAAATAAGTGATCACAATAGGGAAGAATCCTCAAATCACGGTCTCTTGTTAAAAGCTAGAGGCCGTGTTTTTGTTTTGCCAGCAATAATTAGGTTATCGGGAAGTTTTCCTTATGTGTTATTTGTAGTGGGAATATATTCTGAACCCTCGTTAGAGAAAAGACAAAAGCAGGCACACGATGCCTGCTTTTGTTATCCGGAGCCAAATAATACGATTGCCGCTATTTCTAAAACCAAGAGATAGATCATGTACCTGCCGTATTTGAATATTTCCTGATCGAAATGCTTTTGGCCTCTAAAAGTCCAAACAAATAAGCCTAAAACTGTGATGACAAGCAGTAATTTGCTAATCGTTAAAGCTGACATTCTAAACAACCCTCATGTCTTTTTAGTCTTATTACTTCTTCGACGAAAGCGAATAAATCCCTTTCAATTTAAGATCCGTTTAAAATAGAGAAGATGCGATTGTTGACGGTCCCAAATGATTTAATATTATTTTGGATATTGGAAAAGAGTATCACGTATCTGTCCCCTGTCAGGCTGAAGCTGTTTAAAATATTATACCCGGGCATCACGCCGTGGCTTGAATAGCTTCCCGGAGAAATATAAAAGCCCATCCCGTATGTGGCTTTGTTTGGCGTAAACATTTTTGTGAAACTTTCATCGCTAATAATTTTTCTGTCGTAAAGCGCCTTATCAAACAAGTACATGTCATAAGCGGTCATGTATATATCCCCTGCTCCGTAAAGCTGTGATAAATCAGGCATATCAGGCGTATACAGCTTTTTAAGTGCATTGAGCTTATAACCTGTTGACTGGTAAGACTGATCGGAAAAGGTTTTATAAAACCCTGCATGCTTCATGCCGGCAGGTTTAAAAATATGTTCTTCGACATATTGATCTAAAGGTTCGCCGCTTACCTTTGAAACAATGTAAGCCAGAACAGAATAGTTGGAGTCTTTGTAATTCCATTGTCCGGGCCCTGATTTAACCCCGCGATCCTCAATGTCTTGTATAAGGTCGTCTGGTGAAATATAGCCAGTGCCTTCTTTATGCCCGCGAATGCCTGATGTGTGTGTCAGAAAATGATAGAGGGTGATGTTTGTGCCATTTGGAAAATCCGGAAGGTATAACGAAACCGGGTCGTTTACTGACAGCAGTCCTTTTTCTTCAAGCTGAAGAATGGCAGTTGCAATAATCGCTTTTTGAGAAGAACCGATATAAAAGACGGTATCCGGCGTATTCGGCACCTGTTGTTTCCGGTTTGCATACGAATAGCCCTTGCTTGTAACAACTTCTCCTTTGTCTACAATCAGTGCTGTACCGCTGAATTCAATGCTTTTTAAATAGTCGTCCAATTGTGCATTATCGTTTTTTGTTATGATATGACTTTGTTTTTCTTCTTTTTTCTTATGAGACGTGTTCTTTTTCTTCTCTGGTTTTGTTTGTTTTTCAGTTGCCTGCACATGATGTTCCTGTTGATCATTTGGGGCTTTTGGAAAAGCGATATAAATTAATCCGCAAATAAGGAGAGAGGCGAAAATGAGCAGTCTCCGATTTCTGTTATGCCTTTTTCTTTTTTTTATTCGTGTTCGGTACGTTCTTGACATGGCGGTACTCCTTCTAAAAGATGTGACGTATTTACTGACGCATGATCTCCTTAAAAAGTTTCTTATTTACTGCTAAAATTTTCATGTGTGCCAAAATTTACTCTTGAAACAGAACGAGTGTTCGTATAAAATAATATATGAAAGGAGTGAGAAGATGCAAAACATGCTGCAGCGGGCCATGGAAGACTGTTTTCCGGTCGATATCATTTATATGAAGAAAAGCGAATTCACAAAAAGGACGATTCTCGTTAAACAAATCAAAAATGGTTATGTGAAGGCATTCTGTTTCCAAAAGCGCCAGATCAGAATGTTTAAAAGCGAGGCCATTTTGGCTGTGCTTCCGCATAAAAAAAGAACAAATCCGGCTAATTATGCATAGATACGTGTTCTCCTCTGTACACAGTCTTCCGCTTATTCAATCCCTTCCTGTTTTAATATTCCATCTTTTGTTATAATTAATGTAAATATGTTTTAAAGAGAGCGGGCGTTTTACACCTATGCTTCAGACCATCAATCAAACACTTGGAAAAATAATGCCTTTACTGACGCCTGTCAGCGTTGTCAGCGGGGTGCTGCTGTCAGCCTATTTAAATGGGTTTGCGGATTTTGTACCGTGGATTTTTGCTTTTATGACGTTTGCCGGAAGTTTGGCAGCCAACTTTCAGTCTCTAAAGGCAGCGGTGATTCATCCCCTGCCAATGCTGCTGGCTCTGTTTGTTTTGCATATATTTATGCCGCTGTTGGCATTGGCTACGGGTCACCTTGTGTTTCATGGGGATTCATTAACGATTACGGGGCTCGTTCTTGGCGTTGTGATACCAACCGGTATAACAAGCATGATTTGGGCGGCCATGCATAAAGGGAATGTCGGCTTGACCCTGTCGATTATTTTAATTGATACAATCCTCTCTCCTTTTATTGTGCCGTTCAGCCTTTCAGTGCTTGCAGGTGCTCATGTGGAAATGGATGTGGCGGGGATGATGAAGGGCTTGTTCGGAATGGTTGTCATCCCTTCCTTGTTGGGCATGCTCGTCAATCAGTTTTCAGATCCGGAAAAAACAGCGCGATTAAGCGCCAATTGTGCTCCGTTTTCTAAAATCGGCTTGGCCCTCGTCGTTGCTATTAACAGCTCAGTTGTCGCTCCTTACCTGAAATCTGTTGACCTTCGGTTTTTAACAATAGCGGTGACGGTATTTTTAGTGGCCTTCACAGGCTATGTAACAGCGTGGCTATTAGGCAGGCTGTTGAAACGGCCGCAGGAGGAAATCACTGCTTTAATTTTTACTGGCGGCATGCGTAATATCAGCGCAGGCGCCGTCTTGGCCACCAGTTTTTTTCCGGCGAAAGTGGCCGTGCCGGTCGTGATCGGCATGCTGTTTCAACAAATATTGGCGGCGTTGTTTGGCCAAATGCTGGCAAGAAGCGAGTTGAAGAAATCGTGTCATGTCGATAAAAAAACGAGTCTGCCTTCATAGAAGGTCAGACTCAATGTTTCCGCCTGCAAGTTTAAATTGAAGTTCGTTAAGGAGAGAAAAATGATTAAAACGAATAAAGTAAGTGTGATGATCATGACTTTAATCTCTGCAGTCCTATTTTGTTCTTTGTTAGTCTCTGCTTCACTTTCCCCGCTTGCGGATTCAGGACCTAACGTTAATCAGTTTGGTTCATTAGGTATGTGGGCGGCAATGGCAACCGTTTTGCTATTTTATATGCTGCCTCTTATTGTATATATGATTGGAATTAATGCAATGAAGTTTGTGATGGCCGTTCTTTGCGGAATCGGACTATTGGCCGTTATTGCGATGATTCCAATTATTTTGATATTTGGAGCCTTTAGTGGAACGACGCCTTCATTATTAGGAATCATCGGTATCTGCATTGTGTTAGCCTTCGTGAATGTTATTTGGTTATTCGTCGCTTTTCGCCGGCCGTCAGTGAATACTTCTTTCTGATTTTGCCTCTTTACAGGCTTAAGACGAATAAAAAGACCCCGCGCTATCTTCAAGTTCTCCAAGTTCCTTTTGCGATCAGGTGAACGTTTCCGCCGACATGGATCTCTATGCTGTTTTCCGTTGTTTGCGCTTCAATATAAAGCAGGGAAGGTCGGTTTATTTCAAACCCTTGTTCAGCCCTTATGCTGAGATGATTTTTACTTAAGTAACTGTTATGCAGTAAATATCCTGCGAGATCCCCGATTGCGCTTCCTGTTGCAGGATCTTCCGGAACGCTGAAACAGTCGCAAAATACCCGGGCATTGATGTCGTTTTGTTCATGATATGTTTCCGTAGAAAAAACGAGCAGACTGGCTTCTGTTTCTTTTATAAAAGCTTCATACCGTTCTCTGTTGACTTTGCATTTTTTAACTGCATTCAGCGAATTTAATGGAACAATAACCGCGGGAAGACCTGTGGAAACCTCCTGTATCGGGAAATTCGCGTCTATATCGCATATATCGATTCCCAGTACGCCTGCCATCATTTCTTTGTCAAAGGTTTTGTTAAACACAGGAGGGTTTTGTTTCATCCAAATGACCTGATCTTCACTTTTGTCAAACGTCACTGGAATGGCGCCAACTTCTACATTCAAAATGATCTTTGAAGAAAGTCCAGTTTCGATTTCATTTTGAATGATAAATGCTGTGCCCAATGTCGGATGGCCCGCAAACGGAATTTCTTTTTCCGGGGTGAAAATTCGGACGTCATACCCGCCGTTTCTCTGTTTTCCAAAAATAAATGTTGTTTCGGAAAAATTGATTTCCCTCGCGATTTTTTGCATCTCGTCACTCGATAGGTCCTTTTCGACTTTAAAAACAGCGAGCTGGTTTCCTGTGTATTTTGCCTCTGCAAACACATCTACAAGATAAAATTCCATGTTGAAATCTCTCCCCCTTAAAATGCCACTTCCTGCCTCAAGCAGTTTTACATATCTTACACGAGATGGGGGCTATTGAACAGTCTAAGCCTAAAAAATAAAGAAGAGCGCCTGCCGCTCTTCCTAATAAAGCAAATACTTGTTTCTGACATTCATAAACCGTTTCTGCTCCGCTTCATATTTTGCAACGGTGTCGTCTAATGAAGCACCTTGTTCAATCATTGTTTTGACCCATCCGTTGCCAATGAGGCGGTTGAAATGGCTGTTGGGGAGGAATTCAAAGTCGTTTGGATAAAGATCATGAATCGTTTTTATGATCGCGATGCCGGTTTTGACAGGCTGAAAGGCGGTGCGGTTTTTCACGTAAAGCTCAACACCGTGACACAGTTTGTTTTGATGCTTTGAAAACGTCGGTGTAAAGGATGCTGCTCTGAATACAACGCCGGGCAGCTTCAGGCTGTTTAGTTTGTCTGCCAGCTCTGTACTTTTCATGTAAGGTGCGCCTATGAGCTCAAAAGGCTTGGTTGTTCCTCTTCCTTCGGAAACGTTGGTGCCTTCGATTAAGCCTGTGCCGGGATAAACGATGCTTGTGTCAGCCGTCGGCATATTTGGAGAAGGAAGGACGAAAGGAAGCCCTGTATCCTCAAAAAACATCTTCCGTTTCCAGCCCTTCATTTTGATGACGGTTAAATCAGCTCCGATGTCAAACTCCCGGTTGAAAAGCTTTGCCAGTTCTCCAGCTGTCATGCCGTGTATTAAAGGGATCGGATATCTTCCGATAAATGATGAATAATCAGGGTCGAGAACCGGGCCTTCCACTTTTGTGCCGCTTTGCGGATTTGGCCGGTCCAGTACGATAAACGGAATGTCGTTTTCTTTGGCTGCTTCCATTGCGTATGCCATGGTGTAGATATAGGTGTAAAAGCGTGTTCCGACGTCTTGAATATCAAAAAGAAGAACATCAACATTTTTCAGCATTTCCGGTGTGGGTTTTTTCGTATCACCGTAAAGACTGTAGACGGGCAGACCGGTTTTTTCGTCAATATATGATTCAACTTCGTCGCCGGCTTGCGCGTCTCCCCTGACGCCGTGTTCCGGGCCGAAAAGCGCTGTCAGCTCAATATCTCGGTCTTGGTAAAGCAAATCGATGCTGCTCGTCAACTCAGCATTTACACCGGTAGGATTTGTGATGAGCCCCACTTTCTTTCCTTTTAAAAAACGTTTCTTTTCTATGAGCACTTCGATGCCTGGTGAAACTTTCGCTTTCTTTTCTTTTTCCGGATAGGCAGCCGCCGCCGTCAGTGTGCTTAAGACAACCAATCCAGTGATCAGCCAAAACGCTTGTTTTTTCATTCAATCCCCTCCTTATCGAAGCGGTTTACCGTTTTTGAGATTTAATCCAAATCCATATTCGTACAAAATCTCCCCTGGCTTTGTAACGGAAGGGATGTCGACCGGCAATGTTCCTTTAGGTTTTGCTTTTCCGAAGATGACTTCAACACCCGCCGGGATGTTCGGCTGCCTGAACCGCCCGTTTGAATAGCCTTTAAATCCATACACCGCAATCACCGCCTGGGCTTCTTCAAAATTTGCCGTGTCATAGGGATTGCGAAGGCTCATGATGACAAATTTTTTCTGTTTGGATTGGGCGTATTTCATGGCTGCGCGCGGAAAGACAGTCGCCCATTTACTTGAGTCTTCAATGGTATCGTCGATGATTCCGTCGTTGACAACAGGGTCGTTTTTGACGACGTATGAGCCTGTAATGACATAATCAGCCTGGTCGATTTGTTTTTGGACATCTTCATTAAAGGTTTTCTCTGCAAAGGAATATTCGTTTAATACAACCTTTTTCTTGATGCTTTTGATTGTTTTCGAGATCGCTTTTGTTTGGTCTTCATAAGGAGCGAGAATGAGAATGGTGTCCCCTTTTTTTGGCTTAAACGGAAGGATGCGGCTGTTGTTTTTTAATACGGTGACGCCTTCTCTAGCCATTTTCATTTCCGCTTTCGCGTGTTTTGGATTGCCGACCGTTTTTAAAGCGTGTTTGATTTTTTTCTGAAGCGATTCGGATGACGCGCTGTCAAGGATGCCCCTTTTCAATTTGAGGGAAAGGATTCTTTCCACCGAGTGATTGATTTGTTCAACCGGAATCTCTCCTTGTCTGACAGCTTTGAGAAGGGCATCAAATACAGCGGCAAGGTTTTTTTCCGTCTCCAGGGATGTGACCTGTGCCGGCATCAGTGCGATGTCGACCCCTGCTTTGACGGCCATGACGACGGCTTCCTCCTGACCGAAATTGTCGGAGATGGCTTTCATGTTCAAGGCATCAGTCACGACAACGCCGTCAAAACCGAGATCTTTACGTAAAAGATCTGTCATGACTTTTTTGGAGAGTGTTGCCGGAACCATGATGTCTTTTCCGTCTTTTTTGCTTTTATAGGTTGTATCGTCAAATGCGGGGAACTGGACGTGCGCCGTCATGATCATGTCCATTCCGGCATTGATCGCTTGTTGAAATGGGACGAGTTCGACGCTTCTGAGCCGTTTTTCATCGTGTGGAACAAGCGGCAGGCCGTAATGGCTGTCAACCGCTGTATCGCCGTGGCCGGGAAAATGTTTCGCGGTGGCTGCGATTTGCTCGCCTTGAAGACCTTTCATTGTCTGGATGCCGAGCCGGGCGGCCAGTTCCGGTTTGGAGCTGTAGGAGCGGACGCCGATCACCGGGTTGTCGGGATTGTTGTTCACATCCAAGACAGGGCTGAAGTTGACGTTAATGCCCAATGCTTTTAATTCTTTTCCGATGATTTGTCCTGACCGGTAAGCGTTTTTCCTGCTTTTTGAAGCGCCGATCGCCATATTTCCGGGCAAGTTCGTGCCTGATTCCAGCCTTGTGACAATTCCCCCTTCCTGGTCAATTGCAATCAAAAGCGGAATATCCGGGCTCGCTTTTTGCAGACCGTCGGTTAATCGGACTGTCTGCTCAGTGCCTGTCACATTCTCTGCGAACAGAATCACGCCGCCGAGGTGATACCTTTGAATGATTCCGGCTACTTCCTCATTCATTCTCGTAAACCCTGTTGCGCTGGAATCGTCTTTTTTCTTCCAGTTCCTGAAATCAGGCATCAGCATCTGCCCGATTTTCTCTTCCAGTGTCATTGCGCTCACCATTTGTTGAATGCTCTGTTGCGATTGTTTTGCTTCCGCACCGGAAGTGCCAGGCTGCAATGCAAGGGATGACAGCAATACAATGACCAGTGTGCATCGAAAAAATGTTTTCATTCGGAGAATCGCCTCCTATTGATTGTTCAGCGCTTCATAAACAGCAGTGATCACACTGCCGTACTTTCCCGTTGAAAATAAATCACCCTCGAACTGATTCGGGTTTTTCGCAGGATCGATGACAGGTGAATGTTTTTTGTTGGTCAATAAGACAATCCCCAATTGATATGCTGGATCAATGATGGTGACAGTCCCCGTCCAGCCGGTATGTCCATATGCCCTGCTTGAGGCATGCTTTCCAAACATCCATTCCATATCGGTATTGCCGTTGAGACGCCACCCTAGACCATATGTTGCATCTGTTTTTGACGGTTTCGTAAACTGCGCAATAATCCTTTTGCTGAATAGCCGCTCCTCGCCGTATCCTCCTCCGTTCAGCATGACTTGGAGAAGCACCGCCATGTCATCTACTGTTGAAAATAGACCGGCATGCCCAGAAATGCCCTCCATCGAGTAAAACGCTTTTTCGTCGTGAACCTCCCCTTGTAATGTATATGTTCGAATATTGGGAAACCATACCGTTCCGTCTCTCGTATTTCCCATTAACTCTGTGGCGGCGAATTGGGCAGGCTTAAATCCCTTTTTTAGAGGATTGAACATGGTATGCCGCAAACCGAGAGGACGGTAAAGTCGATTTTCCGTATAATGATCTAAAGGCTGGCCTGTGATTTTCTCGATGACGAGTCCGAGCAGCATATAATCGACGTCGCTGTAAAGCTGCTTTGTGCCTGGTTCATATGCCAAGGGGGTTTTTGAAAGAAAGGACAGCGTTTTCTCCCGCGTTTGGGAATAAAGCCTGCCAGCCGTTTTTGGATCGTAGTAGTTCCAGCTTGCCGGGAATCCTGCCGTATGATGAAGCAGGTCTATCACCCGAATTCGATTCTTTCCTTTGATGATGTCTTCGGGCGGGTCTTTAAATTCGGGGATATAGCGCGAGATTTTCGCATTTAGATCAAGCTTTCCGCTGCTAGCCAAATGCTGTAAAGCGAAGTTGACGGCATACATTTTTGTGTTGGAAGCCAGGTCGAACATCGTATTTGTTTTCATCTTTCTCGGATGTTTGAGCGGATTGAGTCCGTTGTATTTTTGCTTGTAACCGTATGCTTCTTTTTTTACGATCTTTCCGTCTTTGATGATGATAAGCGCAGCGCCGGGGAAACCTTTGCTGATATCCTGCTCGATTAAATCGTCGACCTGTTTTAGTTTTTCTGAAGAAAAGCCGGCTTCTTCAGGCTGCTTTGCTTTCTTTAAGGTGGGGTATGTCTGCTGCTGCCTGTCCTTAGCTATTGTCGTCTCAGCGGAAACTGAGGAAGGCAGAATCAATGAAAGAGATAAGAAGGCTGCGATGCTTCCGGTGATCCATTTTCTCATGCCGACACTCCTTTTTTGTTTAAACAAACGTTTAATCAAATTCAACGGCCATTTCGTCGTTGAAGCCAAAAGCATATGTGAAAAGAAATCCGGCGGCATACGAAATCAATAAACCGACCACGTACAGCAAGATTTGATGTGTATGAACAAGGAACGAAAGAGGGAGTCCTGAGACGCCGATTGATACGGTCGCGATTTTGAAATAGGCTTGAAATGCTCCGCCGATTCCCGCCCCAAGGCAAGCGGTCAAAAACGGCCGTCCAAGCGGAAGGGTCACACCGAATATCAGCGGTTCTCCGATGCCGAGCAAACCTGACGGGAGACCGCCGCCAATCGCTCTTTTTAACCTGGCTTTTTTCGTTTTAAAGTAGATGGCAAAAGCGGCCCCTACCTGACCCGCGCCTCCCATGGCCAAAATCGGCAGCAGGGGATCGTCTCCGATGGAATTGATCAATTCCATATGAACGGGTGTCAGTCCCTGATGCAGCCCGGTGACAACGAGCGGGAGAAATGTGGCGCCCAATATGAATCCCGCTGCAATGCCGCCAATATTTAATATGGCTAAAAGTCCTGAAGTAATTGCGTCTGATATAAAGCCGCCGACAGGCATGAAGATGACGTAGGTGACGATTCCTGTGAGAAGAAGGGAGACTGTAGGTGTCACAATGATATCAAGTGAATGAGGGGTGCGGCGCCTGACTCGTTTTTCGATAAAAGCGATAAAAGCGGCAGCGAACAAAACGCCGATCAAACCGCCCCTTCCAGGGAGCAGGGCTTCACCGAACAGTTTAATGTCGCCTGCGGCAGGGTTCATGATCAATATCCCTGCGAGACCGCCGAGCGCCGGGGAACCGCCGAATTCTTTCGCTGTATTTACCCCGACGAGGATGCCCAAATAAGCAAACAAACCTGAGCCGATGACTGTTAAAATGATTGCGGGCTGAGACGTTTCGGCAAGCCAGCCGGCTTGGACAACGGCTTTTGTAATTCCGGTAATTAAGCCGGAGGCAACAAGCGCGGGGATCAGCGGAATAAAAATGCTTGCGATTCGCCGCAGAAACAGTTTAAAGGGTGTTGCGTTTTTCTTTGAGCGGGCCGCTTTATGTTTGGCCGCCGCCTCTTTTAAATCATCTTGTTCAGATGAAACCAGCAGCTTGCCAAATTCATCTGAAACACGCTGAACAACGCCAGTGCCAAGAATGATTTGCAGCGTTTCTTCTTCGACAACACCGATGACGCCTTCAAGCGCTTTGATCGATTCGATATTTGCCTTTTGACGGCTGACGGGTGTGATCCGCAGACGAGTCATACAATGGGTGAAGCCGGCGACGTTTTCTGCACCGCCGATTTGTTCTAAAATCTGCTTTGCCAGGATGGCGTATGTTTTGTTTCCGCTCATCACAGGTTCCCCCTTTAGTCATCCATTTTGCCTAGCAAGCTGATGGCCGCTTTTGTTTGATCAATATATTGAATGATTTCTTCGTATCGCTCAGCGGCCATTCCTAAAAACAACACATCGATCATATAAAGCTGAGTTAAACGAGAGGAGGTTGCGGCGCTTCGAAACGGCGCTTCATTTGAACATGATGTATACAGTATGATATCGCTTAATGAAGAAACGGCAGACTGGCCGAAGCGGGTTAATCCAATCGATTTGATGCCGTATCTTTTGGCAAGCTGTAATACATTAGCGACTTCCTGCGTTTCACCGGAGTGGGAGATGGCAAATACGATATCATGTTCATCCGCATTGGCGATTAATGTTGCGACAAGGTGCATGTCTGTAAAGGCGGTTGCTCTTTTATTAATTCTTAAAAATTTTTGCTGGGCGTCTTGTGCGACGATGCCGGAGGCGCCGATTCCGCAAAAGTGAATCGTATTTGCACCGATCAGTAATTGAATGGCTTTTTGCAGCTGTTCGTGATCTATGTTTTCACATGTATCGCGAATCGCCTGAATCGAATTGTTGGCCGTTTTTTGCACGATTGAGTAAAGCTGTTCTTGCGGTTCAATATCCCGGTATCCCTGATCAGTCGGTTTCATCAGGTCTCCGGCGACGCGCATTTTTAAGTCCTGGAATCCTTTCAGTCCGAGTGATTTGCACAGCCGGATCGCAGCCGCGCCGCTTGTCTTTGCCGAAGCGCTGACTTCGTGGATGGTGCTGTTTACGATGTCATGCGGATTTTCTAAAATGTACTCAGCTAGCTTCCGTTCGGACTGCGGCAGCTTGTGAAGCATGGTTCGAATGATTTCCAATCCTCCTGTAGCCATCATTTCTTCCTTTCCTTTAAGAGTGTTCTCCATGAATGGTTAATGCTTTTTCAATGCTGCCATCTGATTCTTTCAGCAGTTTTTGCGCCGTGGTTAGATCGGCATTTGTTTTGAGCATGACGATTGCGGTTTTGACTTGATTTTCGGCAGCAGCCAATGCTGTTTCCGCTGTTTTTTGATCGGCCCCTGTGACAGTTTGGATGATTCGGATTGCGCGCTGTTTCAGTTTGGCATTGCTGACACTGACATCGACCATCAGATTCTCGTAGACTTTTCCCATTTGGATCATGGCTGTCGTCGAGATCATATTTAAGATCATTTTATGAGCAGTTGCCGCTTTCATTCTGGTTGATCCGGCAACGACTTCCGGTCCGACGACCACTTCGATCGCATGGTCGGCTGATTGGCTGATGGCAGAGCCTTTGTTGCAAGTGAGGGATACAGTTTTTGCGCCGATTTGTCCGGCATATTTCAGTCCGCCGTGAACATATGGGGTACGGCCGCTGGCGGCAATTCCGATGACCGTGTCGTTCTTAGAAAGGCGGATCGATTTCAGATCACGCACTCCAAACGTCTCACGGTCTTCGGCGCCTTCGACAGCTTCGAACATTGCTTTTTCCCCTCCGGCGATCACTCCTTTTACAGTATCTGGAGGGATGCTGAATGTCGGCGGACATTCGGCAGCATCGAGGACACCGAGCCGTCCGCTTGTTCCAGCGCCAATGTAAATGAGCCGTCCTCCTTTTTTCAGCGAATCGACCACATAGTCGACGGCTGTTTTGATGTCGGGCAGCACGGCTTCGACCGCTTCAGCCACTGTTTTGTCCTCTTCATTCATGATTTTGAGTATATCGATTGTCTCAGCTCGATGAATATGCTTCGTCTTTTCATTTCGGCGCTCGGTCGTTAAGGAGCTTAAATTGCTGTTTTCCATCAACAAATCCTCCTGACACAAATGCGAATGATTTCTTAATTTTCAGTATATTAACTCTGGAATTTTATTTCAACATGAAAAGAAAAATAATGAAATTTAGTTTTATAATGGTTCTGAATCAGTTGAAGAGCGAATAAAATAGAGCGCAGTTGCAGACTGCGCTCTGACGGGCATTTACAGCTCATCAAGCTGATGTTCGGAAACCACCCTGAAACCTTCTCTTTTCAGAAGGGCTGCTGTGATTCCGTTTCCGGCTACTTTTTGGCTGGAAAAGCTTCCATCGTATATGTGGCTGCTTCCGCAGGACGGACTGTTTTCTTTTAATACAACGGTGTCAGCCTGGATGTCCCTGGCGATTTCCAGCGTTTTGTAAGCGCCTTTTATATAAAGGTCTGTTACGTCCTCGCCTGACCTTGTGATGATGGCCGCATTTCCATTTAAAACATCTTCACCCGTCCCGCCGGATATTTCGGCGGGTTCCCTTGGAGTGGCAAAACCGCCGAGGACTTCTGGACAAACAACCGCTGCTTTCTTTTCTTGAACGAGTTTGTTGATCTTTTCGACATAGCTGTGCGTCCCGTTATAACGGCATTCAACACCTGCCAAACACGAGCTGACCAATATCATTCAGACGTTCCCCTCTCCTCTAAATCAGATATTCATATTTTATATCATCTCCCGTCTTTTTCAGCTGAAAAGTTGGAAAATAAAAATTTTAAATTACCCCTTTACAAATGGGGATGATCCTGTATATAATAACTTTTGTCAGCTTTACGAGAGCTGTCTGGACAAACGATTTTGGCCCGTTGGTCAAGTGGTTAAGACACCGCCCTTTCACGGCGGTAACACGGGTTCGAATCCCGTACGGGTCACCATTCTTTTTTGGACAGAAGAGGAAGGCATGCTAAAGGCGCAACGTCCTGTTACAACGCATGCACTTGTACGTCCTGTACTTCGGAGGATTAGCTCAGCTGGGAGAGCATCTGCCTTACAAGCAGAGGGTCGGCGGTTCGATCCCGTCATCCTCCACCATTTTTCGGAGCGGTTTTCACATCCGCACGAGTTAAAACATAAGATAAAATATGCCGGTCTAGCTCAATTGGTAGAGCAACTGACTTGTAATCAGTAGGTTGGGGGTTCAAGTCCTCTGGCCGGCACTGTTTTTTGGAGGGGTAGCGAAGTGGCTAAACGCGGCGGACTGTAAATCCGCTCCCTCAGGGTTCGGCGGTTCGAATCCGTCCCCCTCCACCATTTTTGGGCTATAGCCAAGCGGTAAGGCAACGGACTTTGACTCCGTCATGCGCTGGTTCGAATCCAGCTAGCCCAGTTTTTGGACATCCTGTGTCGGATGTCCTTTTTATTTTGCCTTTTTGTATAACTATTCAAAAACATGTCGTGTTGAGTCAATTTTGTATTGGACGGTACAATGAAGGTCTGAAAGGGGGATACACACATGTTAAAACAACGGATTTCAATGGTTGGTGTGCCGATGGATCTCGGACAGCTGAGGCGGGGAGTCGATATGGGACCGAGCGCGATCCGCTGTGCGGGGGTAAATGAACGTTTGGAATGCCTTTTCCGCGAGATTGAAGATTTGGGAGATTTGACAATCGGGCAGAGAGAGGATGAGAAGGAAGGCGGAGAAGAAGCCGCGGAGGAATTACGAAATTTGAAAGCGATTACAAAAGCGAGTTTGAAACTTGCTAACACCGTTGACGAGATCGTTGCAAAAGATTCATTTCCTCTCGTGCTTGGCGGAGACCACAGCATTGCGATCGGCACGCTTGCCGGGCTTGCGAAACATTATCGAAATCTGGGTGTCATTTGGTATGATGCGCATGCAGACTTAAATACAAGGGAAACGTCTCCTTCAGGCAATATTCACGGAATGCCGCTGGCCATCAGCCTGGGGATCGGCCATAAGGAGCTGACCGGTCTCTGTGGAAAAGGTGCCAAAATCAAAGCGGAAAACATCGTCATCATTGGAGCGAGATCTCTTGATGATGGGGAAAAGAAATTGATCCGTGAAAAAGAAATCAAAGTGTATACGATGCATGAAATTGATCGCCTCGGTATGACGAAGGTGATGGAGGAAACGATTGATTATCTGCGTGACCGGACGGACGGCGTTCATTTGTCGCTTGATTTAGATGGTCTTGATCCGCATGATGCACCTGGCGTCGGGACTCCTGTAGCAGGAGGGATCAGCTATCGTGAAAGTCATTTGGCGATGGAAATGCTTGAGGAATCCAATTTGATTACATCGGCTGAGTTTGTTGAAGTCAATCCGATCCTTGATGAGAAAAACAAAACCGCGGAAGCGGCAGTTGCTTTAATGGGATCATTGTTTGGCGAAAAGTTACTATAAACATTACATTGGCAGCGGCTTACGGAGGCCGCTGTTATAATCGGCATATGTCTCGGATTCAATCTATTTACTACGTATAATAATTTTAAGCTAATATTAAGCGCTCGATCCAGCGGAAACCGTCTACACCCTGTCATTTATTTGATAAAATATTTTTATGCATTTCATGAAACCTTTTAAAAATCAATTCGTATACATAAAGACCGGTGAAGGCAGAGGTTAGATAAATATGGAAACAATGATAAAAAAGAGAATCAAACAGGTGAAAAAAGGCGACCGTAACGCATTTGCAGACATCGTGGATATCTATAAAGACAAAATTTATCAGCTTTGCTACCGTATGCTCGGCAATGCGCATGAAGCGGAAGATATTGCGCAGGAAGCATTTATTAGAGCATACGTGAATATCGACAGTTTTGATATCAACCGGAAGTTTTCCACGTGGCTTTATCGAATCGCAACCAATTTAACCATCGACCGCATTCGCAAAAAAAAGCCGGACTATTATTTGGATGCAGAGGTGGCAGGGACAGAAGGACTGACGATGTATTCCCAAGTTGCGGCGGATGCTGCGCTTCCAGAGGATGAAGTGATTTCTTTGGAGCTGCACAGCACCATTCAGGAAAAAATCTTAAGGCTTCCCGATAAATACAGGACGGTCATCGTATTAAAGTACATTGATGAGCTCTCACTCATTGAGATCAGTGAAATTTTAAATATTCCCGTGGGAACTGTAAAAACGAGAATACACAGGGGCAGAGAGGCTCTCAGAAAACAATTAAGGGATCTTTAAGTGGGGTGATGAAATGAGCTGTCCGGAGCACATTGTTCAGCTTATGCATAAATATCTTGACGGAGACATTCTACCCGAAGATGAAACGCGACTAAAAGAGCATCTGCAATCATGTGAAAGGTGCAAAAAACACCTTCGTGAAATGGAGAAGTCTATCGCTCTAGTGCAAAGCACGTCGCATCTTACAGCTCCGGCAAACTTTACAGCTAATGTGCTGGCAAATCTGCCGAAGGAAAAGCGGACGGTGTCCATTAACAGATGGCTGAAAGCCCACCCGTTTATTGTGGCGGCAGCTTTATTTGTGATTTTAATGGGCGGCAGCTTTTTTTCGAGCTGGCAAAATGACCACGACTTCAGTGTGTCCAGCCAGCCT
The DNA here is from genome assembly GCF_029537375.1 of Bacillus sp. HSf4. Classification (NCBI taxonomy): domain Bacteria; kingdom Bacillati; phylum Bacillota; class Bacilli; order Caryophanales; family Bacillaceae; genus Bacillus; species Bacillus sp. HSf4. The sequence goes on from NZ_CP120679.1 coordinate 185,473, forward strand.
AATCTCGTCGTGAAAAACAACACGGTCATCGTACCTGAGGGCGAAGTTGTCAAAGGCGATGTAACCGTGAAAAACGGCAAGCTGATTATAAAAGGTAAAATAGATGGCGACGTAACCATTGTAAACGGAGAAAAATATACGGCTTCAGCCGGACAAGTCACCGGTCAGATCCACGAAGTCAATAAGGTGTTTGACTGGATCTGGTACAAAATCAAGTCAACAGGAAAAGCGGTTTTCGGCGGGGGTCACTCGAAAGATCAAGAGCAAAGCGGACATTAGGGGCTTTGCTCTTTTTTTAGGGAAGGCAGTCATTTCACTTGGAAAATCAAATTGTGCTATAATAGCCTCTGTATAAATATCATACGATTTTGTAACATATTAACTTTACTAATGACTGAATTCTTGGAGGACGAGGAAATGGCTTTTGAGGATATCCCTTTCTTGCAGTACCTCGGCGATGCCGTTGATATTCTCCTTGTTTGGTACGTAATATATAAATTAATGATGGTCATCCGCGGGACGAAGGCGGTTCAGCTTTTGAAGGGAATCGTAGTCATTGTTCTCGTCCGGCTGGCCAGTCAATATTTAGGCTTAAGCACCCTGCAGTGGTTGGTTGACCAGGCGATAACATGGGGGTTTTTGGCAATTATCATCATATTCCAGCCTGAATTAAGGAGAGCGCTGGAACAGCTTGGACGGGGACGGTTTTTTTCCCGGAGCGGAACCCCTGAAGAAGAGCAGCAGCAGAAAACGATCGATGCGATTACAAAGGCGATCAAATATATGGCGAAACGGCGCATCGGTGCTCTGTTAACCATTGAACGGGAAACCGGAATGGGCGATTACATAGAAACGGGGATTCCTTTGAATGCAAAGGTCAGCTCTGAACTATTGATCAACATCTTTATTCCGAATACACCGCTTCACGACGGCGCTGTGATTATGAAAAATGACGAGGTGGCCGCAGCCGCCTGCTACCTTCCGCTGTCGGAAAGCCCTTTTATTTCTAAAGAGCTCGGCACGAGGCACAGGGCGGCGGTAGGGATCAGTGAAGTGACCGACAGCTTGACGATCATCGTATCCGAAGAAACCGGCGGAATCAGCGTTGCCAGAAACGGGGACCTTCATCGTGATTTATCGGAAGAAGCTTTGACGAACATGCTTGAGGCGGAGTTCAAGAAAAATTCGCGGGAAGCTTCCTCAAATCGCTGGTATTGGAGGGCGAAGAAAAATGGATAAGTTTTTAAACAATCCTTGGGCCGTCAAGGTTGTCGCGTTATTGTTCGCGTTCCTGCTTTACTTTGCGGTCCACAGTGCGCAAGCTCCGACCCCGAAGAAACCAGGTGAATCGTTTTTCCCGACAACGACGACAGATGAAGCAACGCTCACCGATATACCTGTAAAGGCGTATTATGATGATGAAAACTACGTTGTTACAGGCGTACCGCAAACCGTGAATGTCACGATCAAAGGGCCGACAGGAACTGTAAAGAAAGTAAGACAGGTTAAGGATTTTGAGGTCTACGCAGACATGCAGGACTTGAAGACAGGAAGACACAAAGTCGAACTGAAAGCCAGAAACGTTGCCGACGGGCTAAGCATCTCCATCAATCCATCGGTAACGACTGTGACGATCGAAGAAAAAACGTCGAAAGAGTTTCCGGTTGAAGTCGACTTTTACAATAAAAACAAAATGAAAGACGGCTACACGCCGGAACAGCCGATTGTCAATCCGAAAAACGTCAGTGTCACAGGCTCCAAAGCCGTGATCGACAGAATAGCAAGCATAAAAGCGACGATTAATTTGGAAGGCATCGATCAATCGGTTGAAAGGGAGGCCAAGCTGACGGTCTATGACCGGGACGGCAATGTTCTTCCGGTGGAGGTTGATCCTTCCGTCGTCAACATCACCGTTCCGGTTACAAGCCCCAGCAAAAAGGTCCCGATCAAACTTGATCGGAAAGGGAGCCTTCCGGACGGCATCAGCATATCCAGTGTGGATACAAACCCGGGTGAAGTAACGGTCTACGGACCGGAAAATGTTCTCGATTCGTTAGAATTTGTCGACGGCCCTGAGCTTGATTTAAGTAAAATTAAAGATGACACTGAATTGGAAGCTGATGTTCCGGTGCCTGACGGCGCTAAAAAAGTGTCGCCCGAAAAAGTCAAGATTAAAGTGAAAGTAGACAAGGAAGAGGACAAAGAACTGAAAAACGTTTCAATCAAGGCCGTTGGGCTGAATGACAGCCGCAACCTCGAGTTTCTCGACCCAAAGACGGGTAAGCTTGATATTACGGCAAAGGGGTCTGAGGCCTCGATTGAAAATCTGCAGCCGTCAGACATAGAGCTGTATATCAATGTGGCTGATCTCGATGACGGTGAGCACGATGTCAAGCTTGAAGTGAACGGACCGCAGAATGTAGCGTGGTCGCTGCCGCAGAAGAGCATTAAAGTGAGAATTTCTTCTAAAACATCTCAAAAAGAAAATGACAAAGGTCAGGATGAAAAAGAACAGGATCATTCTGAAACAGATTCACAACCTTCATGAATCAAAAAGGAGCGATATTAATGGGCAAGTATTTTGGAACAGACGGTGTGAGAGGTGTGGCAAACAGTGAACTTACACCCGAGCTGGCCTTTAAAGTCGGACGTTTTGGCGGATATGTCCTAACAAAAGATAAAGAACGTCCCAAAGTGCTGATCGGCCGTGACACACGTATTTCCGGACATATGCTGGAAGGGGCCCTTGTCGCCGGTCTCCTCTCGATAGGAGCGGAGGTCATGCGCCTTGGCGTCATTTCGACGCCCGGTGTCGCATATTTGACAAAAGCCATGGATGCTGAAGCGGGAGTGATGATCTCGGCTTCCCACAACCCTGTCCAAGACAACGGTATCAAGTTTTTCGGCGGCGACGGCTTCAAGCTGTCCGATGAACAGGAGCTTGAAATCGAGCGTCTGATGGATCAGCCGGAAGATACTCTCCCAAGACCGGTCGGCGCTGATCTCGGAATGGTTAACGACTATTTTGAAGGCGGACAGAAATATCTGCAATTTCTTAAGCAGACTGCCGATGAGGACTTTACAGGCATTCATATCGCGCTCGACTGCGCACACGGGGCGACATCGTCGCTTGCAACCCATTTATTTGCCGATCTTGACGCAGATGTCTCAACGATGGGGACGTCTCCGAACGGATTAAATATCAATGACGGGGTAGGATCGACACACCCAGAAGCTCTGGCGGCATTTGTGAAAGAAAAGGGAGCGGACGTCGGCATGGCGTTTGACGGAGACGGCGACCGTTTGATCGCTGTGGATGAAAAAGGACATATTGTCGACGGCGATCAAATCATGTACATATGTGCGAAGTATTTGAAGAATGAAGGCCGTTTAGCAGACAATACCGTGGTTTCAACCGTTATGAGCAACCTCGGCTTTTACAAGGCGCTTGATGCGGAAGGCATTAAAAGCGTTCAAACCGCTGTCGGCGACCGCTATGTAGTGGAAGCGATGAAAAAAGACGGGTTTACGCTCGGCGGTGAACAGTCCGGACATCTGATTTTCCTTGATTACAACACAACTGGAGACGGTTTGCTCTCAGCGATCATGCTGATGAACACGATCAAGATGACGGGCAAGCCGTTATCAGAGCTTGCGGCGGAAATGCAGAAGTTTCCGCAGCTTTTGATCAATGTCAAAGTGACGGATAAATATAAAGTGACAGAGAACGAAAAAGTTAAAGCCGTCATCGAACAGGTGGAGCAGGAAATGAACGGCGACGGCCGCATCCTCGTGCGTCCGTCAGGAACGGAGCCGCTTGTCCGCGTGATGGCCGAAGCCAGAACGAAGGAGCTTTGCGAGCAATATGTAGGCCGCATTGTCGATGTCGTGAAGGCGGAAATGGGAGCGGAGTAATTTTCCGCAAAAGACGAATGAACAAGACAAGCTGATTCGGCATACGATAAAGGGAACCGGTGCAATCTTGAAAAAAATGTGAACCATTTTAAAAATTGTTTGACGGTTCAATTATGCGTGTAGTAAAATCAGCTTGTCTTGTTTTATTTAAAAGGAAAGGCAGGGTAGAGAGAATTTTTGATAGTTATAGCGCCCGGACTAAGCGTACGGATGACAAAGCTTAGTTGACGAGGATGGAGGTTATCGAAGTATTCGGCGGATGCCTCCCGGCTGACCTCAAAGATCACAGCCGCAAGGATTTCCTCAAACCAAAGAGGCGACTCTTTGAACAAAGGGAAATCGCATGATCTTCCAACAAATAAAAACATGTAGGAGGGGACGGAGAAATGTCCCCGCCTTAAAAGCAGACTTTCTTCGTCTCCTGCCTGCGACTTTAGGAGGAAGAAACATATGTGTGGTATTGTAGGTTATATTGGCCAGCTTGATGCAAAGGAAATTTTATTAAAAGGCTTGGAAAAATTGGAGTATCGCGGCTACGATTCAGCCGGAATCGCTGTAGCGAACGAAGACGGCGTGCACGTATTCAAAGAGAAAGGCCGCATTGCCGATCTGCGCGCAGCCGTTGATGAAAACGTGGTATCCCAGGCGGGAATCGGACATACACGCTGGGCAACCCACGGAGAGCCAAGCCGCTTAAACGCTCACCCGCATCAAAGCGCATCAGGCCGTTTTACACTTGTGCATAACGGTGTCATCGAGAACTATGTTCAGCTGACACGCGAATATCTGCAAGGTGTAACCCTTAAAAGTGATACGGATACAGAGGTTGTTGTGCAAGTGATCGAACAATTCGTCAACAAAGGTCTTGACACTGAAGAAGCGTTCCGCCAAACGCTCATGCTGCTCAAAGGCTCTTATGCGATTGCATTATTCGATCATGAAAACAAAGAAACCATCTATGTTGCGAAAAATAAAAGCCCGCTTCTTGTCGGCCTTGGAGACAATTTCAATGTTGTCGCGTCTGATGCGATGGCAATGCTTCAAGTGACAAATGAATATGTGGAGCTTATGGATAAAGAAATGGTGATTGTCACTGACAAAAAGGTCATGATTAAAAACCTTGACGGTGAAATCATGTCCCGTGCCTCTTATATTGCAGAGCTTGATGCCAGCGATATCGAGAAGGGCACATACCCTCACTACATGTTAAAAGAAATCGATGAACAGCCGCTCGTCATGCGGAAAATCATTCAAACATACCAGGATGAAAACGGCAAGCTCTCCATTCCGGGAGATATCGCCGCAGCCGTGGCTGACGCTGACCGCGTTTATATTATCGCCTGCGGAACGAGCTACCACGCCGGTCTTGTCGGTAAGCAATTCATTGAAACATGGGCAAAAGTTCCGACTGAAGTTCATGTCGCAAGCGAATTCTCTTACAACATGCCATTGCTTTCTGAGAACCCGCTGTTTATCTTTATCTCTCAAAGCGGAGAAACGGCTGACAGCCGCGCCGTTCTCGTACAGGTAAAAGAGCTCGGCCACAAAGCGCTGACGCTGACAAATGTACCGGGATCAACGCTTTCCCGTGAAGCGGACTACACGCTTCTGCTGAATGCCGGACCGGAAATCGCGGTTGCATCAACGAAGGCGTACACAGCGCAAATCGCCGTTTTGGCCATCCTGGCGGCCGTCACTGCGGAAAGCCGCGGCAATGAACTCGGCTTTGACCTTGTTAAAGAGCTCGGCATCATCGGAAACGCGATGGAAGCCCTTTGCGACCAAAAGGATGAAATGGAAATGATCGCGCGTGAATACTTGACCGTCACTCGCAATGCCTTCTTTATCGGCCGGGGACTCGACTACTTCGTCTGCCTTGAAGGCTCCCTGAAGCTGAAAGAGATTTCCTACATTCAAGCTGAAGGCTTCGCCGGCGGCGAACTGAAGCACGGCACGATCGCTTTGATCGAAGAAGGCACACCGGTCATCGCTCTTGCGACACAGGCACACGTCAACTTAAGCATCCGCGGAAACGTCAAAGAAGTGACCGCCCGCGGCGCCAACCCTTGCGTGATCTCCCTGAAAGGTCTGGAAGAAGCAGACGACCGCTTCGTCCTGCCTGAAGTGCATCCGGAGCTCGCACCGCTCGTCTCCGTCATCCCGCTGCAGCTGATCGCATACTACGCAGCACTGCACCGCGGCTGTGACGTTGATAAGCCAAGAAACTTGGCGAAGAGTGTGACGGTGGAATAGGCGTTCACTTCGCAAAATATCTACCCATGAAAGCATGGGTAGATATTTTTTATTTTCTGGAGACTACATGCTAGACAATACGTGTGATGGAGAAGAAGGAAAAGGACAACCTGCTATAATGAATAGAGTTGAGAAGTCGGTAAATCCACAGAAACGAGGGATTCGTTTGAAGGAACTCACTTAGAACTCTTTCATCAGGATGTAAAAAGTCCAATTTCTCAGCTATACTGTGTTATGTTTATCACGGCGAAATGGGGTCTTCCCACGAAGCCTGTGGAACTTATCATTGAAGATTGATGTTTAAAGCGGGACGAACACCATAACCAGCTATACTGTTGTTTCCATAGCTGCGAATGCTGAAATTTGTCCCGATAAAAAACGCGCGCGAAGGCTTGTTTCCTTGAGTTCGCAGCCACCACCAGGAACAGCCGAATTCTTCGCCGTTTCTGATGATATAGTCATTTTTATTCGTTTTATCGTACACATATAAGTTGCATCCATCGGGTTTTTTCGTTTTGGCAAAGTCCGTTCCAACGGCGCGCCGAAAATCGTTGCCGAGTATATCAGATAAATTCTTTATCTCGCTAACGCTAAGCAAAAAAATCTTGTCCTCTGTATCCTGGCTGCTCTCTCCGTTGTCCGTGCAATAAGTCGTTTTTATCAATTCTTTTTCGGCGGTATTGAATGCGGTGTGATAGAATTCATCGTTCAGCCACTTGCGCAAATCACAGTCACGCCAGGTAATATCTACGCAATCACGCCACGTCATATTTACGGACTTGCCGTGATACCGCTTGCAATCCAAAATGTACTCGCTCACAATGAACAGCTCTTTACCTGAATGTTTCAGCACCCGCCACTTGATCGGCGATCTGTCTGTGCCGTCAGCAGTCTGCGGATAAGTGCCAAAAGTAATGATTTCGCCGGGCTTTGCATTCCAATGCGGTGTTGAAGCAATATGATCACTTACCAATGAAATCTCCTCCATTTCATATCTAGTTTCATTGTATAACATTTATGCAAGTGCGAAGGTTAAGTCAGCATACCCTTGATTTTCTTCATATCAATATAAAAAACTTTATCAATATACTTTAATGTTTTTCTCTAAGGTTTGTGCATGGGGTATCGTGAAATTTACACTTGTGATGATGAAAGGAAGAAGAAGAGATGCGTTACTACAAACCGATTGAGATTGCCAGAGAACTCAACATCAGCACAAGCGCGTTGCGGCACTACGAATCCTGGGGAGTGGTTCCCAAACCCGCTCGGGATGTCAACGGCTATCGCCTCTATACTAAGGTGCACTTCGCTTACTTTCGGTGTCTGCGTACCATGTTTGCCGGCTTTGGGGTGGGGGTCACCTGTGAAGTACTGCGATCCATACAAAACGCTGAGATGGACAAAGCGTTTTGGCTTGTCAACAAAGAACAAGCCAACCTGCAACAAGAAAAAAACTCTGCAGATCAGACCTTGGCGTTAATAGAGAACTTGGAGTTGCCGACTGACGAAACAAATATAAAACAAATGATGACAATTGGTGAAGCCGCAGACTTTACGAAGGTGAACGCATCAGCGATCCGCCATTGGGAAAAGGAAGGGTTATTGACTCCAAAACGTGATCCGGAGAATGGTTATCGGCTGTTCACGCCTCTGCACATACGAAAGATCCTCCTCATAAGCACACTGAGAAAGACCGTCTATTTTCTCAAACACATGGAAGAATTTGTGGAGGCTATTGAAAACCAGAGTCTTGAACAAGTGAAAAAAGTCTTGGAAAAGGCGCTTTCCAGCATCAATAAGCGTAACCGCGAGCAATTACGCGGCGTGCATCAGCTGATTGAGCTTTGCAATGTGTTGGACCTTATGTAACGAAATAGCGCTGATTTCACCTTGATATAAAAGATAAACGATAGCTGGAACCGCTTGATGCTTACCTCTATGTAAGTACCTGTAGTAAAAGTGCATACTTACATATTTTCCGTGTGCCCTTTATACTCAGAATGAAAATATCCTTTTAGGAGGGCAAGTCTTTGAAAACTCTTGTTATCGTTACACACCCAAGGATCGAAACATCAGTCGTTAATAGGCGTTGGGTAAAAGAACTCCAAAAGTATCCGGAAAAGTATACTGTCCACGAATTGTCCACGGTTTATCCTGATGGAAACATAGATGTAAAAGCAGAGCAAACATTGGTTGAATCCCATGGTAACCTTGTGCTTCAGTTCCCTATCCATTGGTTTAATTGTCCGCCTCTTCTTAAAAAATGGCTTGATGATGTTTTGGTTTATGGATGGGCTTACGGTTCAAATGGCGGGAATCAATTAAAGAATCGCAAAGTGGCTTTAGGTGTAACTGCCGGAATCAAAAAAGAAGATTATCGTGAAACCGGAAGATACCGATATACGCTCGAGCAAATATTAGTTCCGTTTGAAACGACATTTCTGTATTGCAATGCCGATTATCGCTCGTTCTTTGCGTTTTACGGCAAAGAAAGCAATCCCGGCGGAAACGAAGAAGAAGAACATGCACCTGGCGCAAGCGAATTGGAAAAAAGCGCACAAGATTATTTGAATTTTATTGACAGCCTGTAATGGGAGCATAAAAAAGAGGCCCTAAAGAGCCGGCTATTTGTTTTTCTCTCCCCACTCGCACATCATATTCAACAAAGGAACAAGAGAAAGACCGCGTTCAGATAATGAATACTCAACCTTTGGAGGTATTTGAGGGAATTCTCTTCGTATGATAAGGCCGTCTGCCTCCAGCTCCCTTAACATGATGCTGAGCGTTTTAAAGGAAATGGTACCGATGCTTCGCTTCAGCTCATTATGCCGCATCACCTTGTTTTCAGACAGCCAATAAATAATGATCATTTTATATTTGCCGCTTATTAAGGATAACGTATATCCAAAGCCCGTGTCCTTGAGGTCAACGCCAGTCGGAACACACGTTTTTCCGGTTTCACTTCGCATCACATACACTCTCCTTTGAAAAAATGTCCTACAATAGATCATTATGTAATCTTAAGGAAAGGATGTAAAGCAAGATCGCTTTCCATCATGCTGCCTTCATAAACGCAGTTGAGACAATGCCGCGGAACGGCTTGCTTATGTCTGAATGGCTTTTCCTTAGGTGAAAACGAGAAGCTCATTTCCGGAGGGAAGCTTCTGACTCTACCTGATGATGGAGAGCTGAAAAAGAGCATAGAAATGTGTTTTAACGATCAAGCGATCATATTTTTTCATTCTATTATTTTCACTGATAGGTTATATCATAGGCTGTCGGGTTCAGTCTCGTTAGAAACCAATAGATCACGCGGCCTTTTTTTGGTAATCTTAAAAGGGGTTAAAAAGCCCGTAGATAGGGAGCCGGTCTTATTGATGCTCTTATAATAGATTTTAAAATTCCTGAGGATGTGTAATCATGAATCAAAAGACATACATTGAAGTGAGCAGGACATCACAGTACATGAATAAATGGAGAGGATTTTCTGTACTGATTGATGGGGTTGAGGCAGGAAAAATCAAAGATGGAGAGAGTGTGCGAATGGATTTACCGCCTGGCGAACATACTATCCAAGTGAAAATTGATTGGTGCACAAGCCAAATATTAAGGTTTACTTTAGATGAAGGAGAAGTGCTGAAGTTTAGATGCGGAAGTCCGATCCGGGGGTGGAAGATATTCGCGGGGCTGTTTTCTGTTTTGGGAAGTCCAGAGAAGTATCTGTTTATCGAGCAGGAATAGGCGGGGATCGTGCTGACGGGGATTTAAACTGCGGACAACACCGTTTTGGGCAGGCTAATGGCCCGAATAGAATTGGTCATCATGGGAAAGGGATGTTTTGGTGTAAACACATATTGACATATCGGGATATTACGATATAATGATTCCTATGGAACCAATTGAAATTTTCAAGGCGTTATCAAATGAATCAAGGCTGCAGATTTTGCAATGGCTGAAGGAGCCTGATCGTCATTTTACACCCCATGAAGGGATTGATATGAACACAATCGGGGTCTGTGTCAGCCAAATCACTGACAAATTGAAAATGACGCAATCAACGGCTTCCCAATATCTTACCATCCTTTTAAGAGCCGGCCTGATTAAGGCGGAACGAATCGGAAAGTATACGTACTACAAAAGAGACGAAGAGGCCATTGAAAAACTTGCTGACTTTCTGAAAACAGAGATATGATGATAAAAATAAACATCTCAAGGTGTTTATTTTTACGCCCTATACATCGACATATTGCGATGTGTTTATTTTTTTTAAATCAAAATATCGATATTTCGCGATATGTTGATTCATAATGATGAAGGAGTGAACATTGATGTCTAACACCTGGAAAATTTATATTTTAGCCATTGTGAGCTTCCTGGTAGGAACCTCAGAGTACATCATTTCCGGTATTTTGGATCAGATTGCTCATACACTTGGGATCACATTAGCTGCTGCGGGCCAGCTGATTACGATCTTTTCACTTGTATATGCTATTTTCACACCGATTCTCATGGCGCTGACCGGAAGCATGGATAGACGGAAAATCATGATTTATGCACTCGGTTTATTTGTGGTTGGAAATATCCTCGCCTTTGTCCTGCCTGGTTATGGATGGTTTATTGCAGCACGGGTCATAATGGCGATGGGGGCAGGTATGGTTGTTGTAACCGCATTGACGATTGCCGCCAAGATCGCGCCTGAAGGTAAGCAGGGCAGTGCGATTGCTACTGTCGTCATGGGATTTACCGCTTCCCTCATCATTGGTGTTCCACTCGGAAGAATGACAGCGGAGACGTTGGGCTGGAAATCTGTATTTGGCGGAATTGCTCTATTGGGATTCATCGCAATGATCATTATTTCCTTTATGATTCCGCATACGGAAGGAGATAAGCCCGTACCTATACGTCAACAGCTTTCCCTTTTGAAGAAGCGAAAAGTTGCGATGGGGTTATCGATCACTTTTTTCTGGCTCGGGGGATATTCCGTTGCTTATACTTATTTATCACCATATCTCCTGACCGTTTCAGGGATAAGCAGCCATTTGCTGAGCGGCGTTCTGCTGATTTTTGGCATCGCCAGCTTGGTTGGATCGAAGTTTGGAGGATACAGCACAGATAAGTGGGGAGTGCCCTTTACACTCGTCGGCGGGATGACATTACATGTCATCACACTGATTTTGCTGTCGCTTGTCACCCATTCCTATATCGGTGTGTTGGTGATTCTCATTCTATGGTCGTTTGCCGCATGGTCTACCGGCCCGACACAGCAATATCATCTGGCTACAATCGAACCGGAATTATCAGGTGTATTGCTTGGCATCAATCAGTCGATGATGCAATTTGCCATGGCTGTAGGTGCAGGAGCAGGGGGGATTTTTGTAGAGAACGTATCATTGGCTTCGATCACCTGGATTGGTGCATTGGGGGTTATGATCGCGATTGTCGCTGCTTTGATGACGTCCCATTTTAAACAGAAAGCGCCACATTTAAAAGAAATCAATCAATAATACCTTGCCTTGAAGATTCAATGGTTTCATTGTCATATTCATTTGCTTCTTGCAGCCCGACAAATCGAAAAATCTGACATCCGCTCGTTACAGACGCGAGCGGATGTTTTTGTTAGTCCGCCAAAATCCGCAAATAAGCCTTCCAAGGTCCGACATCGTCCTGATACCGCTTTGCCAGCACCCTTGCGATTTGCGAGATGTGAGTGAGGTCGTGGGCCACCCATGTCGAGAGCTGTTCTCTAAGCTTGACGATTCCAAATTCGGGGTGCACTCCCGTTTGTTCGAAGTCGGTTTCTGAATCAACGAGTTGCCGTAATGTCTTCAGGTTCTCCCGGCGGAGCGCCGCAAACTCGCCAAGTAATTGCTCAATGGTCTTCCCGGCGTTTTGCTGCATCTGCCCGACGCGGTCGAAGGGCGGAAATGTTTCCGTTTCTCCTTTTGTCAGGATCATCTCGATCCGCGGAATCCAATTGTTTTTTTCACCTTCGATTAAATGTCCCACGACATCAAAGGCGTTCCAGGTACCCTCGCCTTCATCACTGCTGATCCACTCACGCGATAATCTAGTCAGCAACTGACTCAGCGTTTCCGGCGTGCGTTCGAGGATTTCGATTGCTTCATCAAGCTGAAAGTTCATGTTTATGACCTCCTTTAACAATTTAAAATAAAAGCTTTTGGATTAATGAAGCGGTATGGTTTGAATTACATTTTATTTTAATTGATTGTGTGGAAAACAGAAACATAGAGTCGGCTTTTTTCTGACGAATAGAACAACTCAGACAGATGGTTGAACAATTGGTTTAACCATTTTTTTAATGTTGGAAGAGTCTTGATTTTTAATTGCTAAACTCTTTTTATAAAGGCGAAAAGGAGTTATTTGAAGATGAATCATGAGTTTATTTTGCAAACGAGGCACTTAACCAAGAAATACAAAAAGTCGATTGTTTTAAACGGTGTATCAATGAATGTAAGAAAGAACACTGTTTACGGCCTGCTGGGGCCAAATGGGGCAGGTAAGTCAACGACGCTAAAAATAATATCCGGTTTGCTCAAACAAACATCAGGAGAGGTAATTTTCAATGGAAATCAGTGGACAAGGAAAGATTTGCTTTATATCGGTTCTTTAATTGAACATGCTCCGCTTTATGGGAATTTAACTGCTATAGAAAATCTTGAGGTGATAAATACGATTCTCGGCCTGCCAAAAGAGCGAATTCAGGAGGTTCTTCAAATTGTTGGGTTAACAAATACGGGAAGTAAAAAAGTGATGAATTTTTCTATGGGAATGAAACAACGACTTGGCATTGCCCTTGCCATTTTGAATCGTCCCAAGCTATTAATTTTAGATGAGCCTACTAATGGATTGGATCCTATTGGGATTCAAGAATTAAGAGAATTGATCGCTTCATTTCCGAAGCAGGGAATGACCGTTCTTTTATCCAGCCACTTGTTATCGGAAGTTGAACATTTAGCTGATGATGTCGGCATTATCAGCAATGGAATACTCGGTTATGAAGGTAAATATCATTCATATGATAACTTAGAAAATCTATTTACAGATGTTGTGCGAAAGCATAGAGCCCGATAGGAGGTTGCCGAATGTATTTATATTTAAAATCAGAAATCATAAAAACAAAAAGAACAATGATTAGAAAAATGTTGTTGGTGATACCCCTAATATGTTCCATTCTTGCACTAGGTTTTAATTTTCTAGGCGGTCCGGAGATCGTAAGGCTGAGTGCAGAAACGATCATTAATCATTGGGGAATATTATGGCTATCCGTGTTTGCAGCCCTTTCCACTGGGCTTTTAAATCATCTCGAAAAAAAATCGACGAATTTTAAAACGATTATTGGCTTACCCATAGATCTTCAAAAAAAGGAAATGAGCAGAGTTTTATTGACAACTGGATTAATGGGGCTAGGGTCTCTTCTGTTAATCATTTTTATCATCCTAACGAGTTTGCTGGTTAAGACAAGTCCATACTTGGTTTCACTTGCCTCTTGTATTTTAGCGGTGATCCTGATGTTTATCACTTCACTATGGCAGATCCCGTTTTGCTTGTGGCTTTCTAGAAAAACGAATCTTTTTATCACCTTACTGTTAAATAGCATGCTTCATTTAAATCTAGGTTCAGTTTTTGCCCCTACGGAATATTGGTGGTTTGTTCCATACAGCTGGCATTTAAGAGTGCAAATGCCGTTAACGAAACTGCACTCAAACGGAATCCCTTTGCCGCAAAATGACGAACTTCTGAGCTATTCAGTAATTCCAACCGCTCTAGTTTTAAGCATTACACTTTTTACTATCCTTACTTTGATTACGGTTAAGTCGTTGAATAAACTTGAGGTGAACTAATGCTGCAATTTTACAGATGTTTGCTGGGCGAATGTAAAAAAAGAAAGCGAAGTATATTTTTATTATCCCACTTAAGCATTCCGCTCGTTTTATCTGGTGCTTTGGTGATGTACTTCTTATTCAGGAATGTACCCGTAGGTGCGGAAGCAAGCTATCTCATTTTTTTCGAATTAATTGGAGTCGGTACACCGGTCATCATTTCGATTATTTGCGGGCTGGTGGCCGATTCTGAAAATGAGGCAGGCCATTTTCAAAATATACTTGGATTGATTCAGAGCAGGACCGTTTCATTCATCAGTCAAACAACAATGATGATATTCTTTTATACTGCTGCACTGTTTTTAACAATATCAATCTATACCCTGGCTCTGAAACAACTGGCCGGCGTCGATGAGGTTGACCTTTCTCTCTACTATGTAACAGGTATGATTTTTGCAGGAGCTTCCATCTTTCAATATTTCTTCTATCAAGTCGTTGGTTATAATTATGGGATAGGGATGTGCAGTATATGCGGGTTTGGAGGAGTGATAATCACCGCTCTTTGCTTGACCACAATAGGAGATAAAATCTGGTGGCTCCTGCCTTGGGCGTGGGCAAACCGATTCGGAGAATATGTAACGGAGTATTTGAAAATCAAAGATGTAAAACCGGTGGGTAATCCCACAATTCTAATGGGAGGTTATTCTTTTTTACTTATGACAACAGGCATAATTCTACTAAGTATCGTTTGGATAAATAGGTGGTCAGGTAGGAAAACAAACGATTAAAGGGTGGTTCAAATATGGCCAAAATCTTGGCGATTGATGATGATGCTGCAATTCTAAGACTGATCAGGAAAATGCTGAGCTTAAAAAAACATGAGGTTACAACTTTGCAAAGTATAAAAGATATGACGATAGAGGAATTGAATCAATATCACCTCATTTTATTAGATGTCATGATGCCGGATGAAGATGGATTTAAAATTTGTGAGAAGATGAGGTCTTTAATTGATATACCGATCATCTTTATGACTGCCAAAAGTGATGAATCTTCAATAATTAAAGGTTTATCCATTGGCGGAGATGATTATATTGTAAAGCCATTCAGCATTCATGAAGTGAATGCCCGTATTGAGGCCCATTTAAGGCGGGAGGCAAGACCGAAAAAGGGGGTTAAAAGTGTATTTATCGATGGTGACATTCTGATTGATTTAGAAGCGAAAAAAGTAATGATCAAAGGGGAGGAAGTAAGCTTTACTAAAACTCAATACAAAATTTGTGAACTGCTTGCATTACACAAAGGGAAAATCTTTTCCAAAGAAGATATCTATGAGTCTGTCTATTCAATAGAAAGCGATTCTCAAATTTCAACGGTTGTTGAACATATCAGAGTCATAAGGAAAAAAATTGCCCAGTTCAATTTAGCCCCTATCAGTACGGTCTGGGGTGTGGGGTACATATGGGAATAAGGAATACGTTATCGGCTTATTTTGTTAAATGGATCATAAAATTAGGTTTTGCAGGTTTGTTAATGTTGGCTCTGAATATCGGGTTCGTAACTTGGGGACTCAATCATCAACTTTTTCTCCCGGCGAACGAACCGATAAAAAAAGCGGAAAACATACAGAGTAAAGTTGAAAGCGCCGATTATATTGATCCCAGCATCATTCCTCCAGAACTGGATTACGCCGTTTTCAATAAGCAAACAAACAAAATCGTAAAGAGTAATATGAGCTCAAGAAATAAAGTAAAAGCAAGAGAAGCTTATCAGCATCCTAGTCAGGATAACATGAGCTCCTTTATAAGGTATGACAGTCGCTATGAAACGATTTTGATTCATTATAGTTTAAAAATTCAATTCGCCAATATTGAATTAAGAAGGGTATTTCCGAACCCTGGCGTATGGCTATCCGTTTTTTCAATCTTAATTTATTGTGTTTATTTAGTTTGGTATATCAGAAGTTTTTCTCGAATGATTGTCCAAGAAAACCAAAAGCTTATCCAAGTAGCCCGTAAAATAAAAGAAAGAGACTTAAATATCGAATTTCCGCGAGTTCGGTTTAATGAGTACAAAGATGTAATGGGCGCAATGGAGAGTTTATCAAAAGCGCTTGTTAAATCCATTCAGAAGGAAATTGAGATTACCAATTCAAAGGCAGAACAGATCAGTTATTTAATCCACGATATAAAAATTCCGCTGACTGTGATAAAAGGGAATATAGAACTTTTGGAAGCAATGGGAGATGAGGACGAGAAGGAAAATTTGAGCGACATTATAAATTCTATACAGCAGATTGAACGATACATTCAGGAAGTGATCGATATCAACCTGGACAACAAACAAGCCAATACGAATATGGAAGAAGTATCGGTAACCGATTTCTTATGCAAGCTAAAAGCCGAAGTTAAAAGCTTGGGCAATAATATCATTGTCGAAGATTGGACACATAAAGAGGCTAGCCTTTATATAGACGTCATCCTGCTTATTCGAGCAATCAATAATATTGTATTAAACGGAATAGAAAGAACACCGCCGCCTAAAAAAGTGCAAATGATCGTCAAGCAGGATAAAGACCATATTCAATTTGTTATCATCGATCAAGGACCCGGTTTTTCGGAAGAAGCTCTAAAAAAAGGTACTGAACTTTTTTACACCGAAAACTTTGGACGGACGAATAACAGCCATTATGGATTGGGATTAACGTTTACCGAAAAGGTCATCAAGCAGCATAATGGAAGAATGAAGCTTGATAATAATGCTAACAACAACGGAGAGGTATTGGTGGAGATACCTGTTCTTTCGAAGGATTAATCAAAAAATCATAAAGGAGTCCCGCATTTATCAATTGAAACTCCTTTATATTCGAGGAAAACCTACGTCAACTGCCGCTCCGCAAACTCCCGATACAGCGCATGCGAAGCAACCAGCTCATGATGCCGTCCCATCCCGGTAATCTCGCCTTTTTCGATAAACAAAATTTGATCCGCGTTTACAATCGTCGAGAGGCGGTGAGCGATGACGAAGGTTGTGCGTCCTTTCATGAGGCGGGTGAGGGCCTGCTGGACAATGCCTTCGGACTGGCTGTCAAGGCTGGCTGTCGCTTCGTCCATCATTAAAATTTTCGGATCGCGCAGGAAGGCGCGGGCGATAGCGATGCGCTGTCTCTGTCCGCCTGAGAGCTTGACGCCGCGTTCACCGACTTCTGTATCCAGCTGGTTTGGAAACTGTTTGATGAATTCAGCGGCAAAGGCCATTTCTGCGACTTCCCATAGCTTCTGATCGTCAATTTCGCCGGCGTTGTCCAATCCGTAGCAAAGGTTCTCACGGATTGTCCCCGCCATCATCGGGCTGTCTTGGGAGACGTAGCCGATTTGGCTGCGCCACGATTTCATCGACAGTTCGTGAATGGGTGTGTCTCCGATTTTAATCACGCCTGAATCCGGTTCATAAAAGCGTTCGAGCAGGCCGAACATCGTTGTTTTCCCGCCGCCGCTCGGACCGACAAAGGCGATCATTTGCCCGGGTTCGACATCAAAGGAGATATTGCGCAGGACGGGTTCATCATGGCTGTAGGAGAAAGAAACATGTTCAACGCGTATCGGCTGATTCGCAATATCGCGTTCGATCCCTTTCTGTCCTGCCTCTTCTTCCGTATTGAGAATGTCGACAATCCGTTCTGTGGCGCCTTTTGCTTTTTGCAGCTGAGTAAAAAACATTGTAAATGATGTAATCGGAAAAATGATTTGAAAGAGATAAAGCAAAAACGCGATAAGCGAGCCTGCCGACATCGTTCCGTCGGCGACGCGGATGCCGCCATAGCCGATGATAGCAACGATGACAATCATGATCACAAGGTGCATGAACGGAGAGACGAGCGCAAAAATACGGGCTTCTTTCAAGCCGTATTCAAACAGCTTTGAAATCCCTGATAACCCTTTCATTTTTTCTGTCTCCTCCGCGTTGGATGCTTTCATCAGTCTGATTTCGCTTAATGTCTGCTGGACATTCCCCGTAAAGGCGGCGGTTTCATCCTGCATCGTTTTCGAGATGTTGTGCATCTTCATACCAAGCGGGATCATAATCACGGTTGTAATCGGAACGGCAATCAGCATGAGGAGCGTCATTTTCCAGTCCATGATCAGCAAAATGACAACGGCTCCGATAATCGTGATCATCCCTGAAATGAATTGCGGAAAATGGTCGGATATTAAGTCTTCCACGATGCCGGTATCATTGACAACGCGGCTGACGGTTTCGCCGCTCGTCTTTTCGTCAAAGTACCGAACGGGGAGTCGCAGCAATTTAAACCACATCCGCTCACGCAAGGAAGCGACGACTTTTTGCCCGGCATAGGCAAGAAAATAGGTGGAAAACCCGTCGCAAATCGCTTGAATGATAAAAACGAGCGCGAGGATTCCCGCTAAGGCGATGTTGATCGATTGGGCGGAAAAGCCGTCAACCATTTCCCTCGTTAAAAGCGGGATGGACAGCCCCACCAATGTCGTAATCAGGCTTGTGCTTAAGCCGATTGCTAATGCGAGTTTAGGGACGTTGGATGAGAGAATCAATGAGAAGAACGGTTTTATGCTGGTTGGTTTGTTCTCTGTTTTCATTTGCTTGCCTCCTTTCTGTAACGAATCATACTACGAGATAGGCGGCAAAAGGTTTCCAAGCCTGCCGTTTTTTTTATTTAACTTTAAGGTTGACAGATGAAAGAGGTGTAACTATTATTATTACATAATGTAACTTGTGTAGTTACAAATGAGAAAGGAACAAAAAACATGACCTTGAACATTAAAGTCTATTCAGATTACGTCTGCCCGTTTTGTTTTCTTGGAAAAGACCAGTTTGAGAAAGCGATCGAAGGGAAGGATGTTGAAGTCGAGTGGCTGCCGTTCGAGCTGAGGCCGCGTCCAACGGAGCAGCTTGATCCTTTAAACGATCCGTCAAAATTGGCGATGTGGGACGGCGCCATTAAGCCGAGAATTGAAGCGTGGGGCGTCGATATGAAGCTCCCGAATGTCTCTCCGCATCCTTATACAGATTTGGCCCATGAAGGTTACCACTTTGCGAAAGAGCATGGCAAAGAGAAAGCGTACAATGACCGGGTCTACAAAGCGTTTTTCCAAGAAGACCAAAATATCGGCGATATCGATGTGTTAACAACACTCGCCAAAGAAGCGGGACTGGATGAACAGGCATTTCATGACGCTTTGGCTGAAAGAAAGTATCAAGACGTACAGCGGCAGGCGCTAAGGCATGCCTATGAAGAAGCCGGAATTACAGCCGTCCCGACTTTTATCATCGGCAATGAGCGGATCGCCGGAGCTGCAGCTCGGGAAGTGTTTGAACAGGTAATTGAAAAGGAAAGCAAACAAAAGTCTGTTGACGGCTTGCAGTGCGATCTTGACGGAAACAGCTGCTAAGCAGGAATATGATCGATTTGAAGAACCCTTTAACAGGGTTCTTTTTTATACAGGAAGGAAGAGAGAAGACACGGTAAGGAGCTTCCGCTGGGGAGTTTTCGGAATCAAACAGAAGAAGGTTTGATTGATATCGACGAGATTGATCAAGGGTACGAAATGGCCAAAACAATATGCAGCAAGCTATTTGTATATGAGGCAACGGCTGTTTGCATCAGCCCGGAAATGACATAAGGGCGTTATTCAACTATACCAATTTAAATATTGCCGAGGACGAAGATATTGAAGTTTACTCTTGCTGGGACGTGAGGAAGACAGAGAAAAAGACGATCGCTTAGATGTATTCATTCATTTACAGGCTCTTCAGTTAGGCAAACATATCAAGCTGAATACACAGTAAATGACTTTGGTTTGTTACGAATAAGAATTATCGAAGATTAGTTGTTGTAAATATCATCCAATTACACTATCACCCTTAAATATCTTTATCCTTTGAAACCCGGGAGATTGTTTTTCTTTCAAATGTTTTAATGCTAAATTTGTTATTAGACATGTATGTTAATGATATAACTAACAGTTGTTCGTTTGTATATTTGTTATAATTTTTATATTAATCATCAAGAATGGAATAATTATTTGGAGGATTTTGTTTTAAAAAAGCTTGAATATAGTGTCTTAATGATGGGGGTATCGTTACTGATCTGCGCTTTGATAGAATTTGTTATCGCCTTTACAATTAATAAGCCGCCTGCAGGAAGTTTGGATCTACATTTCTTTTTATTAGTCGAGAAAAACAACATAAAACTAAGTTAAGGTTAGTGAAATAGTGAATTAGGAGTGAGCCTGTGTTACGGTATATAAAAATTCATTTAAAAGATTTATTTCCAGGATATTTTGCACTAGTTATGGCGACTGGTGCCTTGTCTATCGGATCTTACCTTCTTGGTATGACAATCTTTGCAAAGCTTTTGTTATACGTGAATATAGTTGCTTACATTGCTTTATGGGTGCTTACTCTCCTGCGCATTTATTTCTTTTTTCCAAGAATGCTAGTAGATATCACTAGTCATACTCGTGGACCCGGTTTCTTTACGTATGTTGCCGGAACATGTGTGTTCGGTAGTCAGATTATTGTCGTTACTGAACAATATTCAATTGCTGTCTATTTGTGGGTACTTGCAATCCTATTGTGGTTACTTATCATGTACACCTTCTTCACAGCTGTTACGATTAGAAAAAATAAACCTTCTGTCTCAGAGGGAATTAATGGTGCATGGCTAATAGCTGCTGTTGCAACACAGTCTATTTCCATCCTAGGTACGCTTCTTACCCCATATGTAGACAATGTAAAAGTTGCTGTTTTATTTTTTACATTATGTATGTATTTTCTCGGGTGTATGCTTTATTTAAATATTATTACGTTAATTTTTTATCGCTTTACTTTTTTAAAACTTGAATTCTCAGCATTAACACCACCATATTGGATTAATATGGGTGCGGTTGCAATCACAACATTAGCAGGCTCCACCTTAATTCTTCACGCAAAAAGTTGGTCCTTGTTAAGTGAGATTACTCCTTTTTTAAAAGGCTTTACTTTGTTTTTTTGGATTACTGGGACATGGTGGATTCCATTATTATTTATTCTTATGATTTGGAGACATCTGATCAATCGTTATCCACTTTCATATGACCCTCAGCTTTGGGGGATGGTTTTTCCGCTTGCGATGTACACAACAAGTACACTGCAATTATCAAAGGCATTAGACTTCGGTAAATTAATGATAATACCCCATTTTATGGTTTATATCGCAATCACAGCTTGGATTTGTGTGTTTTTTAGTCTACTGCAGCAAATTTATAAAAATGCACGAACCCATTACAAATTAAAAGCTAAATAGAAAGTTAACCTTTAACACAAAAGCTCGTTCGCAACAGAAATTACTGATGTTCACGAGCTTTTCACATATTACACACATAAATTATCAGAGAGCTTACTGACAAATATGTTAGCAGCCTTCTTGTGGTTTATGTTGTTCCCTTTCATCACACTTAAAGCAAAGATAGTCATGGTCTGAGAGTAATACCCCATTAAAAAATCCATTTTCACAATAAATTTCTTTTCCACAGATTTTACATTCACCGATATATTCCCTCAAACTAATACCTCCAATCTACACACTTTAAACTTAATCTAATCGTTCGACGAGAGTAGAGACATGGATAGCTGTTGTGTTGAATTGCGGCAGGGAGGTATCTGCCGGTTTAATAAGCATAGGGTGCTCCGTGCATCCTAAAATTAGACCTTCTATACGGTCCTCGTTTTCCATCCGATTGATAATATTTAGGAAAACTTCTTTAGTGTCCTCATTTACAATCCCGTTTTCCAATTCTTCAACTGTTTTTTCATGGATTAGCGCTTGTTCGTTTTCGGTGGGAACAATTACATTTATACCTGCATTTCGGAAAGGTTTTTTGAAAAAATCGTTTTCCATCGTGAAGCATGTGCCAATTAGTCCTACACTGTTTAGATGATATTGACGGACAGCCTGAACCGTTTCCTCAACAATACTGATCATAGGAAGCCGGGTTTGTTGGTTAACTTGTTCAAACACTATATGTGGAGTATTTGCCGAAATGGCAGCAAGTTCGGCGCCGGCCGCTTCTAATTCATTAACTGCCTTAGTAAGATAATCAATTAAACCTTGAGTGTTGTGTTCATCGATAAACGCAAACACTTTATACATATTGATGCTGTTGATGACAAGATGTGGTAAAACTTTATTGTTTCCATGTTTTTCTTGGTAGCCATTAATAATAGATTGATAATAATCAACTGTCGATTCGGGCCCTAAACCGCCGACCAAACCGATTTTAGCCATAAAAATCCTCCTTTAAACGTAAGTTCGACTAAATAGATAGGAATAGAAACCTTTAATACCTTAATTTTACTACACATCATTTTAATAGCAAATGAATAACTAACCATTAAGAGAGGATTACCAAAATGAATCGTCTTTTTAGATCCTTATATTTACTCAAAAGGCCATATGATTGCCATCAAAATGGACCGAGCGGATGTTGCGAAGATGTCGTGTATTGCTACTCAATCTTTTCTTTCTTTATCAGTGAAAGCGGAGACTTCAGTCGGGATCATTGCATGATGAAGCGGTACCTCGTCCATGTTCAGCATCTGCGATCCGGCGCCAAGGAGATTGATTTTAGCTGAGATGCAAGCCTTGCACATCACGTGCAAGGCTTGTTTCAATTCCCGATTGTATTTTTTCCAAGATCAGACTATGATTAAGCATAGCCATTTTCAGAAGGAAGTGTAAGTATGAACAACGACAGTATTCCCGGTCATTTAAGAGCGGACTGTGAGAATTGCTTCGGGTTGTGCTGTGTTGCTTTACCTTATGCAAAGTCTGCTGACTTTGCTTTTGATAAAGACGGAGGCGATCCTTGTCCCAATTTGCAGCCGGATTACAGGTGCGGCATCCATCACGATTTGCGGGAAAGAGGGTTTCGGGGCTGTGCTGTTTATGAATGCTTCGGCGCCGGACAAAAGGTATCGCAAGAAGCCTATCAAGGAAACGATTGGCGCGATCACCCGGCATTGGCGGAAGAAATGTTTGCCGTGTTTCCCGTGATGCAGCAGCTTCATGAAATGCTGTATTATCTGAATGAAGCGGTTCATGTAAAAGCGGCCCATCCCATTAAGGAAGATTTGCAGATTGCTATAGAAAAAACGGAATCCCTCACGAATCTGGATCCAGCATCACTTCTTGATCTTGATGTTCCAGGGCATCGGGCGATGGTGAATGACCTGCTTCTCTCGACAAGCGAATTCGTTCGGGCAAAAGCGAAAAAGCAGAACCGGCGGATGAAGATAGGCAGGGGAATCGATATGATCGGTGCCAATTTAAGAGGAGCCGACCTTCGGGGAGCGGATCTCAGAGGGGCGTTTTTGATTGCGGCTGATCTTCGAGGGTCTGATATGAGGATGGCGGATCTGATCGGAGCCGATCTGCGAGACGCTGACTTGAGCGGGGCTAATCTTTTGGGAAGCATTTTTCTCACGCAAGCTCAGGTCAATTCGGCTAAGGGTGATCGCAAAACGCAACTACCGCCTGCTTTAAAGAAACCTGGGCATTGGCTGTAGGGCACTGGCCAACAAAAGACAAAAGCGGAGGCATACCTATGAAAACGTATCGCACTTTATTGTTTGATGTCGATGACACACTTTTGGATTTCGGCGCCGCGGAAAACACCGCGCTGCGCCTGCTCTTTGAGGAACAAAACATTCCTTTCACAGATCAAATCAAAGCTGATTACAAAAGAATCAATCAGCATTTATGGCGGTCTTTTGAAGACGGCGGCATCAGCCGCGATGAAGTGGTGAATACCCGTTTTTCCCTTTTATTGAAGGAATATGGCTTGGAGGCTGACGGGGCGCTGCTTGAGAAAAAATATCGCGGTTTCCTGGAGGAAGGGCATCAGCTGATAGACGGAGCTTTTGACTTGATCGAGCGCCTGCGCCGGGATTATGATCTGTACATTGTCACCAACGGCGTTTCCAAAACACAGTATAAGCGCCTGCGTGATTCAGGGCTGTACCCAAGTTTTCAGGATATTTTCGTTTCGGAGGACACCGGCTTTCAGAAGCCGATGAAGGAATTCTTTGACTATGTGTTTGCGCGGATCCCTGATTTTTCCCCAGAGCAGGGGCTGATCATCGGCGATTCTTTGACGGCCGACATCAAAGGGGGACGGCTGGCGGGGCTTGATACATGCTGGTTTAATCCAGGCAGAAAAGCGAGTGATCCAGACATTGTTCCGACGTATCAAATCCAGCATCTCGATGAGCTGGAACAGATTTTAAATGTTGAGAGGAAGACGCCTGTTTGAGCATTGTTCAGCAGACGTTTTTTGTCTGGAATGATCTCAATATTATTCATATTAAAATAATATATTTTTAAACAGTCAATATATCAAAAAAGTGTTCTTCTGAAAAAAACAATTGTATTCACTGGGGGAATTTATTATGATAAAATAAGTAATTTGGAAATAAAACGATTAAATGATAATTTTCAGATTTTTATAACATAATAATGCGGAGTTCCAGATATTTGGCCGTAAAGAGGAGGAAATGAAGTGGCGAAGGAAGAACTGAAGCGGGGCCTGGGAGCGCGTCATATTCAGATGATCGCTTTAGGCGGCACAATCGGTGTTGGTTTATTTATGGGATCAGCCAGCACGATTCAGTGGACAGGCCCGTCCGTCCTGCTTGCTTATGCAATCTGCGGGATTTTTATCTTTTTTATTATGCGTGCAATGGGAGAAATGTTGTATGTCGAGCCCAGCACAGGCTCATTTGCGACATTCGGCCATCAATATATACATCCGCTTGCAGGGTATATGACCGCATGGAGCAACTGGTTTCAGTGGGTCATTGTCGGGATGAGCGAGATTATCGCCGTCGGTGAATACATGCAGTACTGGTTTCCGGATCTGCCTGCCTGGATACCGGGCATCATCGCGATGGCGATTCTTGGAGGAGCCAATCTGATTTCCGTGAAGTCATTCGGCGAATTTGAATTTTGGTTTGCCATGATTAAAATTGTCACGATCATCCTCATGATTATCGCCGGACTGGGGATTATTTTCTTCGGTTTCGGCAATGACGGACAAGCGATCGGTTTGTCCAATCTCTGGTCGCACGGCGGTTTCTTTGCAGGCGGCTTCTCAGGCTTTTTCTTTGCGTTGTCTCTTGTGATCGCGGCTTATCAGGGAGTGGAGCTGATCGGCATTACTGCCGGCGAAGCAAAAGATCCGCAAAACACGCTAAAGAATGCGATTCAAAGCATCATCTGGCGGATTTTGATTTTTTACATTGGTGCCATCTTTGTGATTGTTACGGTGTACCCTTGGGATGAACTCAATTCGATCGGAAGCCCGTTTGTATCAACATTCGCGAAAATCGGCATTACCGCGGCAGCCGGAATCATTAACTTTGTCGTGATTACGGCGGCTATGTCAGGCTGCAACAGCGGGATTTTCAGCGCGGGCCGCATGCTTTACACATTGGGTGTAAACGGGCAGGCGCCGAAGTTCTTTACGAAGATTTCCCGAAATGGCGTGCCGTTGTACGGTACGATTGCCGTTTTGATCGGCCTGGCCGTCGGTGTCGTGTTAAATTATATTGCACCGCCTAAGATCTTTGTGTACGTATACAGTGCGAGTGTTCTCCCGGGGATGATCCCGTGGTTTGTCATTCTGCTCAGCCATATTGGATTCAGAAAGGCGAAAGGAGCGGAACTCGACAGTCATCCGTTCAAAATGCCTTTCGCTCCTGTGACAAACTATGTGACGATCGCCTTCTTATTGATGGTGTTGGTCGGCATGTGGTTTAACGATGACACGCGGGTGTCTTTGATTGT
The DNA here is from genome assembly GCF_029537375.1 of Bacillus sp. HSf4. Classification (NCBI taxonomy): domain Bacteria; kingdom Bacillati; phylum Bacillota; class Bacilli; order Caryophanales; family Bacillaceae; genus Bacillus; species Bacillus sp. HSf4. The sequence goes on from NZ_CP120679.1 coordinate 211,345, forward strand.
CGGAATCATTTTTCTGGCGGTTGTGGCTGTCAGCTACTATGTGTTTAGGATCGGAAAGCGTTCCTCGACAGATGTGCAAAAATGAAAAAAGGACCCGATATGTTTTCGGGTCCTTCCAGATTGTTGACAAAATCCCAAAACGGCTTTTAGTTTTGGGATTTTGTCATCCTTCTTTCAGCGTGATTGAAAACCCTTGCAGTCTAGGAAGGTCGAGCATCGTAGCGGAGCGAATGTTGCAATTCGTGAGCACCGACGCGCAGGCCTGACAACGAATGCGAGGGTTTGTCGACACGCTGAGGGTCACACGTATTGTGTGACCCATTGTTTAAGATATTACTCTTCGTCTTCTTTTTCTTTTTCCTTAAGTGCCTTTTCTTCTCTTTTCTTGGCTTCTTCCCGCTGTTTTTCAGCGCGTTTTTCTGCTTCTTCGCGTTGTTTCTCTTGAGCTTTTCTAGCTTGTTCTTCTTTTTTCTTGGCTTCCTCCCGCTGCTTTTCAGCGCGTTTTTGCGCTTCTTCGCGCTGTTTCTCTTGAGCCTTTCTAGCTTGTTCTTCTTTTTTCTTAGCTTCTTCCCGCTGCTTTTCTTCTTGTTTTTTCAACGCTTCCCGTTGTTTTACTTCTGCATTCGTACGCGCATCTTTTTTATCTTCATCATCTGTTTTATTGTCGGAGTCTTCTTTATCCTCTTCATCTGCTTTACTGTCAGACTCCTCTTTTTCGTCTTTAACCGCTTCTGCCGTTTCTTCGTTGATTTCTTCAGCAGCATCGGCTTGTTCTTCTGCCAGCTCTTTATTCAATTCAAGAAGTTCCTCATTGTACTCTTTTTCATCCATTTCACCGGACGCCAGTTTTTCTTCAAGTTCGGCGCGTTTTTCCTCAGCCTTTTGCTCGATTTTCGCTAATTTTTTGTTGAGTTTCTTTTCTAACTTCTCTTGTGCTTTGACGATATTTTTTTGCAGCGCTTTTTTTGCTTCCGGATTGTTGATTTGATTTAACACGTTTTGCAGCGCGAGGATGTTAGAAGAAAATTGTTCTTCAAGCTGGTCAGATGTATCTTCTTGTTTGTCACCATCATCCATTGGTTCGGATTGCTCGTATTTTTCCAGTGCTTCCTCTTGAAGCTCAACGGCCTCTTCAAGAATGTCACGGGCTAATTCTTCCTGACCTTCCGCAAGCAGCGCCTCTGCTTCTTTGATGCGTTCTTCAGCGAAAAACGCCAGCAATTCAGCCTCTTTCACTTCATCAAAGGCCAGGGCCAGCTGGACATTTTCCATGAGTCTTTTTGAGAAATAGAAGAAATCATCAGGCAGAAGTGAAGGTATGTCCTCATCATTTACAGATGTTGATTGTTCGGTATCCGCTTCATCTGTGTTTTTCGTTTCTTCGGCCTCATTTTCATTTGTGTCTTGTTGAACGGTTTCTTCTTCTTGTCCGTCAGATTGGTTGTCCTGCTCTTCTGCAAAAGCTTGTCCGGTTCCAAATACAAAAGCGAGAAGTGCGGCGGCAAAACCGGTCGAAACAATCATGCGGCCTTTTTTGAATAACGACATAAAAAAATCCCTCCAAAACAAAGTTTTTGTAAAGGAAGAATCGCTGAATCCACTCTGTAAAAACGGAGTGTTGACCCGATTCTTCATTTGGCAGCCCAGCCACCGTAGTGAATACACCGTAGGTCTGTGACTTTGCGCCTCTATTTTTCAATAGATTTGCCTTTTTCAAAAGAGAACGGTTCATTTGGTTAAATCGTTCAACTTTATCAAAATGAGTATACATTAAAAAAAGATGGAGGAATAGGATTAATTATTTATATATTTGTAATTTTCTGTTTAATAGAATTATTTACCTTCTTTTGTATGATAGAAAATCAGTGAAGACGCGGGCAGCCAGAGAGGGATTTTGATCAATCGAGTTTCTTCAATTCTGTCACATAACCCGGTGACAAATTACGGTCAACTGACGGCCGTTTGCAAAAGCTGAACATGCTACAATCGTATTGAAAGCGGAAACATTTAAATATCGGGAGGTCTGCCAAGATGAAAGCACTTGTAGTTGAAGCACCGTTTCAAGCGGTGGTAAAAGAGGTGCCATATCCATCACCGGGTCCGAAAGATGTTGTAATTAAAGTTGAAAACATCGGAATATGCGGAACCGATATTCATATTTTCAAAGGTGAGTTTCTGTCACCTTATCCGATTATTCCTGGGCATGAATTTTCCGGAACGGTATATGAAACAGGCCAGGACGTGACTAATGTAAAAATTGGTGATCGTGTGACAGCTGATCCGTCTTTGTTTTGCGGTGAGTGTGATTATTGTTTAACAAACCGCGGCAACCAATGCAGCAATTGGGGAGCCCTTGGGAATACAACAGATGGAAGCATGGCCGAGTATGTAAAAGTGCCGAGCCGAAATGTCGTGAAGCTCCCTGATACAATGAGCTTTGAGGAAGGTGCCTTTATTGAGCCGATGGCTTGTGTTGTACATGGGATGAATCGGCTCAATCTCCAAGTTGGTGACCGGGTTATTCTGTTTGGCGCAGGGGCGATGGGGCAGCAGTTGATTCAGTCGTTAAAAATGGCGGGTGCTTCAGAACTTGTGGTTGTCGACATCTCTCAAGAGAAACTCGACATGGCGCTGAAGTGGGGCGCGACAAAAGGTGTGCTGAGCGAAGATCTTAGACCTGAGGAATTTCCGACCGGATTTGATGTCGTGGTTGATGCCACTGGAATTCCTGCCGTGATCGAAAATGCCTTTCAGTTTATGGGGAAAACAGCGACATATCTGCAGTTCGGTGTGACGGCGCAAAATGAGTCGGTACGCCTTGATCCCTTTAAGCTGTACAACAATGACTGGACGATTTTAGGATCGATGGCCATTAATTATACATTTTTACCAGCGTTCCATTGGGTGAAAGAAAAGCGGATTGAGGTGGAGCATTTGATCTCGCAAAAGCTTACGTTGGAAGAAGCGGTCGGCTTTTTAAGAGGACCGAGAAGCTCTGATTTGTTTAAAGTTCAGATTAAGATGTGAAGCTCCATTCCCCTGGTCATGAACAGGGGATTATTTTTCTTGATGATGCGGATGAGGAATTGACATAGGTGCTGGATCAAGATGGATATATTGACGTTTACATGATCTTCATGTGATGGTGGGTAAATATGGAATTTACGAACGTTGAAACGCGCTTAAGAAAGGAGCGGTCACAATGGAGCAACAAATTGTTATGAATTCACGGCAAAAACAGATCATCCATCGTCTGCTCCATGTAAGCAATCCTGTCCCGTTAAAAGAAATCGCCGAAGACCTGAATATTAGTGTCCGTACGGTTCAGCGGGAAATGAACGCCATCAAAAACATTTTGAAACACTATCAGCTTCATATCTCCAAAACATTTGGCATGGGAATGGTTCTGAAAGGAGAAAAAGCGAAGAAAGAACGTCTGGCATCTGATCTTGATTTTTTCTTTGAGATGAAGGACTATTCTCCGGAAGAACGAAAGCAGGGGTTAATTTGTGATTTGTTAAAGCTGGATGAGCCTGCGAAGCTGTTTGTTTTCAGCCGCCAATACCATGTGTCAGAATCAACGATCAGCCATGATCTCGAAAAATTAAAAGCATGGTTCGCTTCTTTTCAAATTCAGCTTCATCGTAAACCGGGCATCGGGGTGTACATACAGGGAGAAGACATGGACATACGACAAGCGATTGCGGCTGTGCTGCTTGAACAAATGCTTCCCGAAGCGTGGATTGAGCTGTTTCATAAAATGGATCATGCGAAAACGTGTGTAAAACAGCTGTTGCCTGATCGCTATCAGCGGCTGATCGACATTGAGCTGCTTCATAGAGTGCATCGTGTCATCACAGGTGTACTCTCACAAGAAGGCGTCCGGCTCGACGAGAGAGACATGCTTCATTTAAGCATTCACCTGGCACTTGCGATTACCCGCTGTTCGGGACGCCAGATCGAACACAATCGAACACTGCCGGTGGGTTACCCGCTGACCTCTCATGTGCTGAAGCGCATCGAAGCTACCTTTGATATTCAACTGTCACCAGACGACATCAACCATGTTAAACATCATTTGGCAGGCGTGGAAAAAGAGCAGCAAACCGTTAAGATCGATGACGCGTTTGCGGCCTATCTCACACAGCTTTTTATTTTGAAAACAGAGGAAGCGCTCCAAGAACCGTTAATGAATTCCTCTTTGCTCGAAGGACTGAAAAACCACTTGCGGTCTGCCTTGACACGCATCATAGGAGGACTGGCGATTCATAATCCGCTGCTGCGGCAAATTCAAGAAAAATACAAGCCCGTCTATAACGCCTGTGAACAAGGCGCCAAGGTCATCGCCGCGGAAATCGGCACACCCGTTCCCGATGCGGAAATCGCGTTTTTAACATTGCATATCGGCGCCTCTTATTACGACAGGCAGACGAAACAATCGGAATGCAGGGCGATTGTGGTCTGCGCAAGCGGTTTTGGCACTTCCCGCTTTATATCCGCTAAATTGAAAAAAGAAATCAGAAATCTTGTGATTGTTGATATCGTCGCTTCTCACCAGCTGGCAGAGTGGCTGAATGATCATGATACCATTGATTTGATTATCTCGACCATTCGTCTCGACCAGATGAAGGAAAAGACGGTCGTCGTTTCGCCTCTCTTAACCGATAAGGAAATCGGCCTTTTACAAAACCGCATCGCCAATTGCCGTCATGATAAAACAAACGTCAACAGCCCGATCGATGTGAATAAGGAGATGAAATATCTGCAAACGGCGGCATTTGGAGAGGGGATGCTGCAGATTTTCCGGCATTTTTCCGTCAGTTCGATCAGCATTCCGCCTAAAGTCCAATTTGAGATCAAGCGCCACCTTGATGTTTCCGATTTGCCTCTGGAAAACAGCTCTGTTTTTGTCGAGGATTTACAGAAACGGGAGGGAAAAGGCGGATTTATCGTGAATAAATTGGCTGTGCTTCATACTCGATCAACGGGAGTTTGGAGTTTATTTGTGCAACTGATCCGCTCCGATCGGCCGCTTTTTTGGAATGGGAAAGAAGCAGACGCTATTTTGGTGATGGCCGGTCCGGCGGATGCACCGGCCGAGCATTTTGCGGCATTGGGCGAAATCAGCCAATCGTTTATTGATGAACAGCATATCGAGGTGTTTTTAAAAGGAAGTGAAGAAGAGGTGAAACAGCAAATCAAACACACACTCGTCAAAGCATACAAAACAAGACTTCAGCATATTGGGGAGAAGTAACAGCGTGAAAAAGATATTCAGAATGTACAGCGCCGTCGTCTATCAAAACATGATTCTTGTGATCACAGCGGGAGTCGTCAATATAATGTTTGGCGAACACGGGTGGCTGCCGCTTCCCCGATTCGCCCCTGTCATCGACAGCCTGTATCTTTTTGTCATCCCGCTCATTTTTGCATTCACCGGAGGCAGAATGGCGGCAGGGCAAAGAGGCGGCATTGCGGCAGCGGCAGCCACGCTCGGGATCATTTTGTCCAGTGATCTTTCGATGATTCTCGCCGCTATGCTTTTTGGTCCGTTGTTTGGCTGGCTGTACAAGTATTGCGAAAGATGTACACAGAACAGATTTCCGATTGGAACGGAACTGCTGGTCAGCCACGTGACGGGTGCGTTTTTGTCGACCGGGTTTTTGCTTTTCTGTTTTTACGCTGCCGGTCCGTTTTTAAATACCGCGATGACACATTTTTATCACTTGGTGCTGACTGTGGCAAATTCTATATGGCTTCCGGCAGCCGCTCTTTTGATTGAACCGGGAAAGGTGCTTTTTTTAAACAATGTGATGAATCACGGCCTTCTTGGGCCGCTCGGCATCCAGCAGACGAAAGAGCTGGGCAAATCCATTTTCTTTCTGCTTGAAGCTAACCCGGGACCGGGATTAGGCGTGCTCATCGCCTGTCTTTTCCGTCTTAAAAAGGAAGAGTGTCTGGCGTTAAAAACAGCCATTGGGATTCATGCCATCGGCGGCATCCATGAGGTTTATTTTCCATACATTTTAAAGCGCCCCTTGCTCTTTCTGCCGTTAATCGCAGGCGGCGCGGCGGGCACCGCTGTGTTTTCTTTATTCAACGCGGGACTGGCTTCCACCGCTTCCCCGGCAAGCGTGCTGCTTATCTTATTGTTATCACCAAAAGGGGATATACTGTCTGTAGCTGCTGGCATGGCCGTTTCCTGTGCAGCCTCATTGATGTTATCTATACTGATTTTGTCCCCTTCAAGACATCATGATGAGCCGATGTCATCCGACGATGATGAGCCGGTTCCTGCACGTCACCCCCGGAAGCTGATTGTGACATGTGATGGCGGACTTGCTTCAAGCGCGATGGGCGCCGCTATTTTAAAAAAGCTTACAACCCGTAAATATCCGAATTTGCAGATTGGCTATGCCGCCATCCATCAAATCCCCCAAGATGCGGATGTTATCATCGGACAACAGGAACTAAAGCCGGAAGTGAAAAAATACAATCCTAATGTTCCGTATATCGGCCTTTTGTCATTGGCTGATGAAAGAGAATATGACAAGGTCCTTTCATATCTTGCGCCAAATCGTGATGAACGGCTGATCCTGCTGAAGCAAACAGCCGAAACAAAAACGGAAGCGATCATGATGCTGGGTGAATGCATGCAGACCCTCGGCTTCATAAATCGTACGGACGGAACGCTGGAAAAATATCCCGTTCTCAGAAATGGAGCGGCTGTTTTCCGCAGTTCCGGCAAGACGGCGGGACTTGTGATCATCCAGTTTCCCGAAGGGGTTTATTTTAAAGGCGCGCCGGTTTATCTGCTGATCGGACTTTCTGGGAGCAGCCCTCAACAGCTTCGTGCGGCGAATGAAATCAAGGCGGTGTTGTCAGATGAAAGCATCAGCAGCCGATTGCGGCATACCGACGACAAGCAGGAGATCCTGAAGGCGTTTCGGCCTTTTTTCCTGCAAAGTTTTTCTAAAACATGATACGGACAATCTGACAGACGCTGTTTTTCGTTTTGTATAGCATCCCAGCGTCTGTTTCATTTGTAAATGTCAATAAGTAGTGACCAGTGTCCTGACGGCGCCGTCCCCCGCACAGGCTAGGCCTTTGTTTCTCTTATACAGTCTATCTGCTGCCGTGTCGGCTGTTCAGACTCCGGCAGGGTGATAAAAACAGTCAAAATCGAGCTGATAACATAAAGGATGGCCAGCACCCAAATGACCCCGGCCGAGCCGATCGTTCCGATGAGCAGCCCTACAAGTGCAGGCCCTACAAAAACAGGCAGGCCGGCGCCAAGATTCAAGATGGAAATCGCGGCACCTTTTTCTTCTTGAACAAGTGAAGGAACAAGTGCGGACAGCGGGACATAACCGGCCAAAGAAGCCCCCCAAAGCATTCCGGCTATCGTGATCATGACGATATTGCCATTCGTCCATTCCGGTGAATAATATAACAGCAACGTAGAAATGGCTGCCGATACGCCGCCGAACCAAATAACGGTATTCCGCCATCCCAGCTTGTCGCCGATGACGCCAAAGCAAACATTGAACAAAATATTACTTGTGAAAATAGCGCCCCAAATCTGCAGCCATGTTGTTGTGGAAATACCGAAATCCGCCATATGGAGCGGCAAAAAAACCGGAAAGGCAAACTGCGAGGTTGTGTTAATGGTTCTCACGATGCCGCCGAGCAGCACTTTAGGCTCCCGTTTAACAATCGTCACACCTTTGAAAAGCTCTTTTACTTTTTGTTTCGCTGTTGTATCTTTTTTTCGTTCAAGCTTGTCACGGTTTAAGACGAGGGCAAAAAATGCCCCAAGCGTCACCCAAAACAGCGAGCTCCACATTGTGTTTAAATGCCCCATATATATGATGGCCCAACTCGAGTAATATGCCCCAAGCACATTTAATCCGCCTGTAAAGAAAAACCAAAACCACCCTGCGGCCGTGCTGAGTTTTTCTTTCGGGCTGCGGTAGGCGATCCAAACGAGAAACGAATAGGCAAACAGCGGATAGCCGAAGCCGCGTACGGCATATGTCACAAGCATGGTAGAAAACGACAGGTCAGGCATCCCGAACCCGACAAAGCCTATTGTTCCGAGAATATAAAGCAAAAGCCCTGTCAACATTGTTTTTTTCGCACCAAGCGCCTCGACCAGCACACCGGAAAACCAGGAAGAAATCGCGATCGTTACTCCATAAGCCGTAAATAAAGTCGCTGAAAGCTGAACTGTCAGACCACGATCAACCAAATAAGGGCTAAGCCAGCCGATCTCGATGCCATCTCCCATCATAAAAATTAGGATCCCCAAGTATCCCCAGCCGATTTTACTTGGAATGCCGATTTTATCTAAAACATTCTGTGGTTTCATTGCATTCATTCCTCTCCATTACCTCATATTGTTTGCGCTTTCATTGCTAATATTGTAACGTGTTTGCACATAAAGCCGTGCCCATACTTCCGGCAGTTTTGGCGAAGAAACTTGTGACAAAATCAAGCGAGCACAAAAAAACCAATTGCTTGGTACGAACAATTGGTTTCGCTTTAAAACCCATGTCGACTGATTGCAGGCATATGCCAAAAACCTGCCGATTAAGGTGTATACGGAGCGGTTTTCATCATTTGCATAAAGTTAATGGCAGAAGCAGAAAGGTAATCTTCTCTTCTCATGCATAATGAAATCGGATTTTTCAAGTTGATTTTCTCGACATGAACCGTTGCAATATCCCCGCGGTCCATATATTCGTTCACTTCAAGAGCGGAGGCGAACATCACGCCATACCCTTCCATAACCGTTCTGATCGTTTCGTTCAATCCGTTGATTTGTACACCTATTTTTGGTTTGTCTACATGATGCAATGTACATAACGAAATCAATTTCTCCCGGGAAAAACTGCCTTCTTCCCGAAAGACAAACGGTTCTTTCACAACTTCTTCTAATGTTGTGTGCTGTGATGCAAGCTTGTGGTCTTTATTGACGACAAACAGCATGTCATCTTCCAAAAGCAGCGTTCCTTTTATGAAGGGGCCGAATTCCGTTGTTCCGCCGATCAGGCCTATGTCCGCTTCATAGTTGATCAGCTGTTCACAAGCCTTTTGAAAATTCGTGGTCGTAATTTCCACTTCTGTCTTGGGAAATAGCTGTTTAAATTGGCTGATCCATCTTGGCAGCAAAAAATTGGCGGGGAGAAAGGTGGCGGCAATGCGCAGCTTTCCCATTGAACCCTCTTTGACATATGATTCAATTTCTTTTTCAAGTGAAAACAGCCGCTTTGCCTGTTTTGCAAGCTCTGCGCCGGACTGTGTCAACAAGATGCCTCTGCCTTTAGGAACGAGTAAGGTACAATCGATATCGCGTTCTAAATTCTTAATTTGAGAAGTAACGGCCGGTTGGCTGATGTTTAACTGTTTGGCGGCTTGGGTGACACTGCCTGTTTCAGCGACCGTATAGAACAGCCGCAGTGCATGAAGATTCATGTTTCACACCTCTAATCATAAATAAGATTTATGAATATCTAATAAAGATATATTAGAGTTATCTAAATACTTTCATTATTATAAAATTGAAAAACGTCTTTTACAAGAAAGGAGAACCTGTTATCAGTACGCTTATTCTGAATAAAACCGCTTATGGCAAATCTCCGTATGATGTATGGCTGGAGGAACTAGACGGACCGGTGGTGATGCTGACTTCAGCAGACCGTGTGAATGAATGCCGAAATTATGATGTGATCGAAGCGTTTGACGATTATCCGGTGAATGGGTGTATCGAAATGCGCGCTTTGGAGCTGAATGAAACGTATCACTTTAAAACGATTATTGCCTCATCGGAATTTGATATGTTGAGAGCGGGGAAGCTGAGATCGCTTTTGGGGATAAAAGGGCAGTCTTATGAAAGCGCCCGGCTGTTCCGCAACAAAGTGTTGATGAAAGAGCATGTTAAAAAAGCGGGTGTAAGGGTTCCTGATTTTAAGAAAATCGACTCGGCCGCCGACTTATCTATGTTTGTTCAAACGTTCGGTTTTCCTGTGATCGTAAAGCCTGTCTACGGCTCAGGATCTGTTGATACAACCGTTTTGAGGAACCGGCAGGACATGTGGGATTTTCTTGCGAAAGGTCTTCCCGATCATCTGGAGGTTGAGGTGTTTATCGAAGGAGATATGTATCATATAGACGGCCTCATTTTAGGAGGAGAGACTATCCTGAGCTGGCCGTCCCGTTATATCAACGGGTGTCTGGCGTTTCAAGAGCAACAGTTTTTAGGCAGCCTCCAGCTTGAACGGAAAAATCCGCTCACCCGCCGGTTGACTGATTTTGTTCAAAAAGTGCTTGATGCCCTGCCTGTTCCCGAGACGACAACATTTCATGCTGAAGTATTTCACACACCGGACGATGAGTTGGTGTTCTGCGAAGTGGCCAGCAGGACAGGCGGCGCTATGGTGCGTGAAGCAACTGCGCAAACTTTCGGCTTTGATATCAATGAAGTGTGTGTCAAAGCGCAATGCGGCCTGGACTTTCATATTCCCGAGATGAACAACGGTCCGCGTCATTTAAGCGGCTGGCTGTTGATTCCTCCAAAAGACGGCGTGCTGAAAGAAATTAAGGCTGCTCCGTCAGCCGGCTGGTTAGCAAAACAACACATTTCCGCTCAACCCGGGGACAGGTTTCACGGCTCATCCTCCAGTGTAGATGCGATTGCAAGCTGCCTGGTTACCGGGCGCACAGAAGCTGAATTGAGCGGCAGCATTGACCGGCTTGCAATGTGGTTTCAAGATCATACCGTATGGGGAAAAGCTTCTGATGTTTACACAATTTAAAGCATTCAGCCGCCTTCATCCGCTGATCCGGTTTTTGCTGATAGGCACGCTTGTCACGAAGGCGGCTAAGTCGATGACAACGCCGTTTTTGGCGCTCTATCTGCATATGAAAACGGGAGCTGATTTTGCAGCCATCGGGCTTGTGATCGGTTTAGGCTATTTTTCAAGCACTGTAGGAGGGGTAGTCGGAGGAGCGCTTTCAGATAGAGTCGGCAGAAAAAAGGTGATGCTTTCAGCGATTTTCATCTGGAGCTTTGTGTTTATTTTTTTCGGGCTTGTCCATGATTTCATGTGGTTTTTATTGTTAAACATGTTAAGCGGGCTGTGCCATTCGTGTTTTGAACCTGTATCTAAGGCTTTGATGGCCGAGTTATCGGAACGGGAAATGAGATTCCGCATCTTCTCTTTGCGGTATTTGGCCATCAATATCGGAGCCGCAGTCGGCCCTTTATTGGGAACTTATTTCGGTTTTGCCAAAACAGGAGCTCCGTTTATCATCACAGGTCTTGTCTATTTTGGCTATGCTGCATTTTTGAGCGTAATGATGCGGCACATCACGGTGGAAGAGACAAAAACCGCTCCGAAGCCAGTTCGGGCAAGTTCCGTTGTGAAAACGTTAAAGCAGGACAAGGCACTTCGCTTTTACATAGCCGGTGGCATCCTTTTGTTGTTCAGCTACTCGCAAATGGAAAGCACTTTGCTGCAGTATTTGAATCACGACATTGCAAACGGGGTTAACATCTTTTCGGCTTTAATCACCTTAAACGCGGTTACCGTCATCCTTTTACAAGTTCCGCTCACCCGTTTGTTTGAAAAGTACAAATCCTTAACCACGATATCAATAGGAACCGTTTTTTGCATTTTGGGGTATATCGGATTTTCTGTCGCAAATGGCTTGATTTTTTTCATGTTTTCGATGTTTGTCCTGACAATCGGCGAAATTTTATGTTTCCCTTCAATGAATGTCCTTTTGGATGAGCTGGCTCCAGATCATATGAAGGGCGCTTACTACGGCATGCAAAATGTGTACAACATCGGCGAGTTTTTAGGGCCGTGGCTGGGTGGGATGATTCTTGGCTTGTACGGAGGAAAGGTCATCTTTCTCATTGCCGCGTTTTCAGTCTTCTTGGCTTTAGGCGCTTACCATATGGGAAGGAGAAAGTTTTTATCTGCACAGCATCATGGTGTATCGCCTTTTTCTTATTGAAAATTTGCGCCGCTCATGCATGAATCATCACGAATTCACCCAACCTAAAGGAAAAAAGGAGATTGAATCATGGATACCACATTAGGCTACCTCCGGGAATCGCTGTCCAATCATCTTGAGCATGACACAGGACAGAGCATTTACAGAAAAATCGCCTCCCAGCAATACGCGAATGAGGAAGAATTCGTCAGACACTTGGATGAGCGCGAAATGGCTTTTCTGAATAAAGTGCTCGAACATGAGATCACATATGCGCTGAATGAACAGGATCACAAACGGACGCAAGAACTAAATGAAGTGTATGAACTGCTGTTTTGAAAGGCGGGCCGAATAGATGGGAGCGATCGAAAGGAACGGCTATACATTTGAACCGGAGTACAGTGTCACAAGGCAAAACGGAGCGATTCACGTGTACCGGCGCGGGGAGTTTGTCGAGGAGATTCCGTTTGATTTTCGCGGGGAATTTCCGGAGCATGATTTGATCGAAGAGCTGGTGAATCATTATTGTTATGAGAATAAGATATAGCAAAAGGACTGCCGTCGGGATACGGCAGTCCTTTCAGCGTGTCGACAAACCCTCGCATCCGTTGTCAGGCCTGCGCTTCGGTGCTCACGAATTACAACATTCGCTCCGCTCCGATGCTCGGCCTTCCTAGACTGCAAGGGTTTTCAATCACGCTGAAGGGAAGACAAAATCCTAAAACTTTAAACCGTTTAAGGATTTTGTCAACAATCTAAAAGGACTGCCGTGGTGATACGGCAGTCCTTTTATGCTTATTTTTTCTTTTGATCATAATAATGGACCGGATACATCGATCCTTCCGAAACCATCTTATTGTCCTCAATATCCTGCGGAGACGGGTTTCCTGCTTTCTCGACCGGGAATGAGGTTTTTTCTTGTTTACCCGAGAAATAAGGGATTTTTTCTTTTGCGTTTTCGATGTACGCTTTCAGCTTTTGGCGATTGGCCTGATCCTTCAACATATACACGGTGACTCCGGCGATAACGGTTGGAACTGCGAGACGTGACATGACGTTTTTTTGCTTCATGCATACAAAACCCCTTTCTGGTTTTTAAATGCTATTCCCATGATCACCGTCTCTTAAACGGAAAGGAGCCGGTTCAGCGCTTCGCCTATATCAGTCGTCGGCTGCTGGCAGGCGAAGTTTTCGCAAATATAAACCGTTGTTTGGCCGTCGACAGCTTTGTATTCTGCCGCGAATTCGGCAACGCCTTTAAAATCATCCGGCGATTCCGCGGCCAGGATGGCGTAGTTCGGCTGAAAGGCCTGCTGCAACGCCGTGATGATTTTTTGCCGTGCCGGGTCATCTTGTTTTCCAAGCACGACAATTTCTTTTTGCGGCATCACATGGCTTAACAGGCTTTGGAGAAAGTTTGTATGGCCGCTCGGGTAGGATGAGATGTCACCATAAAATGCAGAAAACATTTTCGTAACCTGGTCGATTAGTGACAAATCGCCCGTCAGCCGTCCGAGCCGCAGCAGCTGTACGGCCGCGACGCCGTTTCCGGAAGGGAGGGCGCCGTCGTATACTTCTTTATCCCGGACGATTAACGCTTCGGCGTCGCTTCCGGTGAAATAAAAGCCGCCATTCTCTTCATCCCAAAACAGCCCGGTCATGTCTTCGGCCAGTTCTTTTGCCTTCCGCAATTCATTCAAATCGAATGATGCTTCATACAATTCGAGATATGCCCACAGCAAAAACGCGTAGTCGTCGATGAAACCTTTATGTTTAACTTCACCGTCGCGATAGCGCACCATCACCCGTCCGTCTTTGATCAGCTCGCCTTCGATAAAAGAAGCGGCGGTCCGCGCCATATCAAGGTATTCCGGCATCTCGTACACCTTCGCCGCTTTGGCGAGGCCGGCGATCATCAAGGCGTTCCAGGATGTCAGCACTTTATCGTCAACATGCGGGTATGTCCGGGTCTGCCGTTTTTCAAACAGTTTGTTTCGCGCTTCTTCAAGCTTTTCTTGAAGCGCTGCATCTGTTATGGAGAACTCGGCCTTCACATCTGCCCATCTCGTATAAATCAAGTTCGGAATATTGTGCCCCTCAAAGTTGCCTTCGGGTGTGATATTGTAGACGGCACAGTACAAGCGGCCGAGGTCGTCTCCGAGCGCTTCCAGGATTTCGTCTTTTGACCATACATAATACTTGCCTTCTACACCTTCCGTGTCGGCATCAAGCGCTGAATAAAAAGCGCCTTTGTCATCGGTCATTTCCCTTTGGACAAAGGTGATGATCTCTTCGGAAATTCGGCGGTACCGTTCGTTTTTCGTCAATTGATAGGCCTCTGTATAGGCGATGAGCAACAATGCATTGTCATAGAGCATTTTTTCAAAGTGGGGGACGAGCCATTCGTTGTCGGTCGAATAGCGGGCGAACCCGTAGCCGATATGGTCGTAGATGCCTCCGTCCGCCATGCTGTCAAGCGTTTTCGTGACGCTGTACAAGGCGTTTTCTTCCCCGCTGTATTGGTGGTAGCGAAGCAGAAAGGACAGCATATGGGGAATCGGAAACTTCGGCGCGCTGCCAAAGCCGCCGAACGCCGCATCAAAGCTGTTGATCATCTGTTGATACGTGCGCATGAGAATATCCTCGCCAAGTGACTCGCCGCCTTCGCTTTTCGCTTTGATTCTTAAATTGTTGGCCGCCTTTTCGGCGATGTCTTCCACATGATCGCGGTTTTTCGCAAACGTATCAGAAAGCTGCTTCAATACTTCGACAAACCCCGGTCGGTTAAAACGGCTTGTCTTCGGAAAATATGTACCGGCATAAAACGGCTTCTGCTCAGGCGTCAAAAAAACATTCAACGGCCAGCCGCCCTGCCCCGTCATCATCTGGCAGATCGTCATATAAATCGAATCGACATCAGGCCGCTCCTCGCGATCGACTTTAATGGAGATAAACTTCTCATTCAAGAGCTTCGCGACTTCTTCGTCTTCGAAGCTTTCGTGGGCCATGACGTGGCACCAATGACAAGTCGAATAGCCGATGCTCACAAGAACCGGTTTGTTCTCGCGCTTCGCTTTTTCAAATGCTTCTTCACCCCAAGGATACCAGTCAACGGGGTTGTGGGCGTGTTGGAGCAGGTATGGGGACTTCTCATCGATCAGTCTGTTCGTTGGCATGGGGTCACCTTCTTTCATTGTTTTAATTTACCACACTTGGATAAAAAAATACCATGAATGCATAAATGAACTCGCAGGAACCTTTTAAAAAATCAGTACCAGTTAAATGGGCTAAAGCAGGTATGGCGACTTCTCACCGATCAATCTGTTCTTGTATCTATTCAAAAGGAAAAACCTTCACACTTGACCACAATACCCATTAGGGTATATCATGTTCGTGAACAAAAATTCGTTCATAAGGTGGTGTGTTAAATGAGTTATTTGCTGATCCCGCTCCCGTTCATGATCATCTTTGATGCGTATAGACGTTATGATCCTGTTAAAGGAATTGCTTGTATCAACAGGGATGAATTAAAGAGCTTGGACATGACGATCTTGGATATTCGTCATTATCATGATACATCCAACTACTCTGATGCTGCACTTTTACACATTCCCTATGCGTATTTAAAACGTTATTATTTAGATATTCCACAAGATAAGATACACATAATTGCTGGGGATAGGGTAGAATTAAATTTAGGAGTGCGTTTTTTAAAACGCAAAGGTATTCATGTGCATAGTTATGAGGTGGCAAAATGCAAATGTATAAATCAATCAAAGAAAGGATTTCTGCGATATGGAGTATAATCAACAGATTAAAAACCGTCTGCGCCGGATAGAAGGACAAATTAAAGGTGTGTTGACGATGATGGAACAAGAAAAAGATTGTCGAGATGTTGTGACCCAATTGGCAGCATCACGAAATGCCATCGACCGTGCGTTGGGTGTGATTGTCAGCACCAACCTTGAACACTGTGTTCGTGAAAGCCTGACAAAAGGAGAGGATACAGAAAACTTAGTCAAAGAGGCTGTTGAGTTATTGGTAAAGAGTCGATAAAAAAATTCATCAGCCTATATGGTTGACGGATTTTTATAAGCGTTATAAAATACCCGTACCGGTATATGCATATATTTTTTGAATCAAATATACCCCGTAGGGTAATTAGAGATAGGAGGAGAAGCATGACAGAACAAACAAAACGCACAACAATTGTTTTATTTAGCGGGGATTATGATAAAGCGATGGCTGCTTATATTATTGCAAATGGAGCGGCCGCCTATGATCATGAAGTGACCATCTTCCATACGTTTTGGGGATTGAACGCTTTACGTCAAGAAGAGCTGGTTCCTGTGAAAAAAGGATTTCTTGAAAACATGTTTGGGAAAATGATGCCTCGCGGTGCTGATAAGATGGGTTTATCTAAAATGAACTTTGCAGGTATGGGTCCTAAAATGATGAAAAATGTTATGAAAAAGCATAACGCAATGACATTGCCCCAGTTAATTGAGATGGCTCAAGAACAGGATGTAAAGCTCGTAGCTTGTACGATGACAATGGATCTGCTTGGTTTGCAGGAAAAAGAATTATTAGATGATATCGAATACGCAGGTGTAGCTGCATATTTAGCAGACGCTGAAGACGGTCATGTCAACTTATTTATTTAATTGAAGAGGGGTGGATTCAATCCGATGGATAGCGGAGTCATCATCTATACCTTGCTTATTTTGTTTTTACTATGGATCGTGATTCGGAATTTTTCACCAGTAAAAGGTGTGAAACAAATCACAACGACAGAATTAAAATCAGAGCTGAAAAATAAAGGGAAGCAGTTTGTAGATGTTCGAACACCTGGTGAGTTTCGTACAAGGCATATTAAAGGATTTCAAAATATTCCCTTGTCCATATTGCCTCAACAAACTAGTCAACTTTCGAAAGATCGGGAAGTATTGGTTATTTGTCAAAGTGGCATGAGAAGCATGAAGGCGAGTAAGGTATTGAAGAAACAAGGGTTTAAACATGTCACAAATATAAAAGGCGGTATGAATGCATGGCATTAGACGGAAAAAGATATTTTTTTGACC
Source organism: Bacillus sp. HSf4 (assembly GCF_029537375.1). Taxonomy (NCBI): domain Bacteria; kingdom Bacillati; phylum Bacillota; class Bacilli; order Caryophanales; family Bacillaceae; genus Bacillus; species Bacillus sp. HSf4. Next base: position 228,429 of record NZ_CP120679.1, read on the forward strand.
GGTCATATACCCCCGCCCCTATAAAAGTATGAGGAGGAAATAAAATGATCCAAGCAAATGTTGTATTAAATGCCACAGGCCTAGCCTGTCCAATGCCTATCGTCAAAACGAAGAAGAAAATGAAGGATTTAGAGGCTGGTGACGTATTAGAAATTCAAGCAACGGATAAAGGCTTTACCGCCGATCTAAAAGCATGGGCGAGAAGCTCAGGTCATGAGTATCTAGGTACTGAAACAGAGGGAGACGTCCTTCGTCACTTTCTTCGTAAAGGAGGAGAGCGTTCGCCAAAAAGCGGATCTTCGGTTCCGGAGATTTCATTAGAAGCTTTCAAACAGAAAGTCGAAAGTGCTGAGCCTCTTAACATCTTAGATGTTCGGGAGGCGGAGGAGTATGAAGAAGCTCATATCCCCGGTGCAGCGCATATTCCTCTTGGTGAAGTGGAACAGCGCTCTCATGAGTTAAACAAAGATGATGAAATGTATATCATTTGCCATTCGGGAAGAAGAAGTGAAATGGCAGCACAAACGATGAAAAAACAAGGCTTTAAAAAGTTAATTAACGTTGTCCCAGGTATGCGTGACTGGACAGGTAAAACAGAAAAAGGAGGTATTTAAACATGACCGTACAGGCACTTACCGCAAAAGAAGTGACACAAAAAATCTTGAATAAAGAACCGTTATTCATCCTTGATGTGCGTAATGAAAATGATTTTAGCGATTGGAAGATTGAAGGGCATCATGTTGAGCATTTGAATATTCCTTATTTCGACCTTTTAGATGGCGTGGAAGATATCTTGGATATCATTCCTTCGAATAAAGAAGTACTTGTCGTCTGCGCCAAAGAAGGCTCATCCGTGATGGTGTCCGAGATGCTTTCAGAAGCCGGTCTTTCTGTATCGTATCTTAAAGGCGGTATGAAGGCGTGGAGCGAGCATTTAGAACCGGTAAAAGTCGGCGATTTAAAAGACGGCGGAGAGATTTATCAATTTGTTCGAATCGGTAAAGGCTGTCTATCATACATGGTTTTATCTGATGGGGAAGCCGCGATTATCGATGCTACACGTATGGCGGAGGTCTTTTTAAATTTTGCGAAGGAGAAGGGTGTGACGATTACACATGTGTTTGATACACACCTTCACGCAGACCATATTTCTGGCGGCAGAGCGATTGCCGAAAAAACAAAAGCAACTTACTGGTTACCGCCGAAAGACGCCGAAGAAGCGGTATTCGACTATCAGCCGCTGGAAGAAGGAAATGATGTCGCCATTGGGGATACAACAATTGCGATTCAGCCGATTTATTCTCCCGGCCATACCATTGGCTCCACTTCTTTCATTGTCGATAATCAGTATCTCCTTTCAGGCGACATCCTGTTTATTGACTCGATCGGCAGGCCGGATTTAGCCGGTATGGCAGAAGATTGGGTAGGTGATTTAAGAGAAACACTTTACAGCCGTTACAAAGCGTTATCAAATGAGTTCATCGTGCTGCCGGCACACTTTATGATCATTGACGAGTTAAATGAGGATGGAAGCGTTGGTAAAAAACTAGGGGCATTGTTTGCGGAGAATCACGGTTTGAATATCGAGGATGAAACAGAATTTAGACACTTAGTGACAGACAATCTGCCGCCGCAGCCAAATGCATATCAAGAGATTCGCGAAACGAACATGGGAAAAATCAACCCGGATGAAGAAAAACAGCGTGAAATGGAAATCGGACCAAACCGTTGTGCGATTCGATAAAGACCTAAACAGAGGAGAGATGAACTTGAAATCAGATCAATTATTAGATGCAAAAGGGCTGGCATGTCCAATGCCAATCGTCAGAACAAAGAAAGCGCTGAATGAATTAGAATCGGGGCAAATTTTAGAGGTGCATGCAACAGATAAAGGAATCAAAAATGACCTGGCGGCTTGGTCTCAATCAGGCGGCCATCACCTTTTAGAACATGTAGAAGAAGGCGGGGTCCTGAAATTCTGGATTCAAAAAGGCTAATCAATGTGAAAGGGTATCGAATGAAAAGATGCCCTTTTCCTTTGAAAAGGAGGGAATCCGAATGGATATGGCCTTTGTGATCACACTTTTCATCATAGGATTTATGGGTTCCTTTATCTCCGGAATGGTTGGTATAGGAGGATCTGTTGTGAACTATCCAATGTTATTGTACATTCCCCCTTTAGTGGGAGTCATGTCACTAACCGCCCATGAAGTGTCAGGGATTGGAGCTATCCAAGTTTTCTTTGCCACTATCGGCGGTGTTTTGGCTTATCGCAAGAGTGGAGCTTTACATCAAGCATTAATTGTTTATATGGGAAGCAGTATCCTGATAGGAAGTATCATGGGGAGTTACTTTTCTTATCTCATACCTGAAAAAGGAATTCATTTCATATACGGAATCTTAGGCCTTATAGCTGTTATCTTAATTTTGATGCCTAAAAAAGGACGAGAACATAGAGAAGGAGAAGAAGTCACATTTAATAAATGGCTGGCTTCTTCCTTAGCCTTCATCATTGGGGGAGTATCAGGTATTTTAGGAGCTGGAGGCGCCTTTATCCTTGTTCCCGTTATGTTGTCCGTGTTAAACCTTCCTGTAAGAATCACCATTGCTTCCTCGCTTGCGATTACCTTTCTTTCATCAATTGGCGCAGCGGTTGGAAAAGTAATCACAGGTCAGGTGCTTTTTTTACCTGCTCTGGTTCTTATGATCGCTAGTTTAATTGCTTCCCCTATAGGGGCAAAAGCGGGGCAGAAATTAAATGCAAAATTCCTGCAATGGATGTTGGCTCTTTTCATTTCAGCAACAGTCGTTAAAATTTGGCTGGACTTTTTATAAATTACGTTATGGGAAAAGGAAGGCCGATCCCAGTGCTGGATGGGCTTCTTTTTGCTCGTGTTGATTTGGGCCAATTTTGATTATTGTCTTGGCATTTAGGACAGTTCTCTTCTTTTTTAAAACGATGGTTTGAACAGGTCAATATAAATCTGAGTACATTCCTTTAACCGTTGCATAGGATAATTTCATGACATGTTTAAAACTGTGGGGGATGAAAAAGTGTATTATGCACCTTATCTGTATCCATATTACGTGAATGGAGCAAACTATGACGATGGAAGATTTCCGTACAATGTAAACCAGTTTGATGATTGTCGCTCGTCGAATGGTCATGGAAGACTTTTGTTAACGGACTATGGGTCAAAATCGTTTGTCATTAATATTAATGAAGCAACGAAGCAAAATAACACTTTTCGTACGGCTTTATGGACGGGAACAAATTTACAAGTTACTTTAATGAGTCTAAATGTAGGCGAAGATATCGGTTTGGAAATGCATCCAAACGTTGATCAGTTCTTACGGATAGAACAAGGCCGGGGGATTGTTCAGATGGGCAAGAGCAGTGATCATTTACCCTTTAAAAGAAACGTCTACGATGATTCTGCCATCGTAATACCAGCCGGAACATGGCATAATCTCATCAATACTGGCAACATACCGTTAAAGCTATACTCGATTTATGCTCCTCCTAACCATCCATTTGGTACCATTCATGCAACCAAAGCGGCTGCAGCGGTTGCGGAAGAAGGAAGAAGGCTATAGATGATGGCAATGAAAATAAAGTAGTGTTTGGCGGGATTAGTCAAAGTACTATGAGTTCTTGCAGGGAAAGGGGATTCTCCTGAAAAAGCATCAGCTTGTGTAATCATCTCGTTAAGATTAAAAAATTGTTCAGGTTTTGCCAGTTTGGCAAAACCTTTTGATGTTGTGTTTTTGTCTATATTTCACTTCACGAATATAAGTCAAAGGGAGCGTGGACATGTTGAAAAATAACAGGATTTTACCTTATTGCCAAGTTGTATCATTCGAACTTCAACTATTTTTACTCAAATATTGATTTCCCCACATTCTCATGGCTGCAATAATCGGATAAAGCTTCTCACCTTGTTCTGTTAAAGAATATTCCACTTTCCTAGGTAGAGTATTCTCCACTTTTCTCTCTACAATCCCATCAGCTTCGAGTTCCCTCAGCTGTAATGTCAACATCCTTTGTGTGATGCCCGGTATTAATCGTTTCAGTTCATTAAACCTGATCGGTTGATCAGACAGGATGTCGATGATAATCCCTTTCCATTTCCCGCCTATCATATGTAAAGTCAGCTCCACGGGACAAGCCTTTTTGACTTCTGTACTGCAGACTCCAAAACCATTTAAACGGTTTCCCATATCATCCACCCCTTAAGTCACAAAAATGTGCGTCATTACATGATCCATTCATTTGTATTACATTAATGATATCAAAATGCAAAGGAAGTGGCCTTACTTGAACATGATGCAAATATCAGAACATGTATTTAAATGCGGATTTGTGCTTGATGAGCCTGTTCACTTTCCCATTAATATTTGGTTCATTCAAGATGGTGATGATGTTTATATCATCGATACAGGAACAGAAAAGTTAGCAGATGCTCAAATGCAGGCTGCATTAGCTATTGGAACGCCAAAAGCGATTTTGCTTACCCATGGCCACAGAGATCATATTGGAGGTGCGTCAAAGTGGTTAGAGCAGTTTAATATTCCGATTTATGCACATCAAAAAGAATTGATGTATATCAATGGAGAGGCGCCTTATCCGAATAAACATACAGTGGAAAAAACAGGGGTGGCCAATATTGTCCGACCGCTGACAGAGCAAGCGCTTGATCACTTGCCCATCCAATTTTATTTAACGCCCGGGCATTCTCCAGGGCATGTTGTCTATCATCATGAAATCGACAACATCCTTTTAGCAGGAGACCTTTTCATTACAAGTCAAGAAGATTTACATCCGCCCATCAGAAAATTCAGCGTTGACATGAATGAGAACATAGACAGCGGAGCTGTGATGGATGAAATAAAGCCGGCTCTCATCAGTTCTTCACACGGACAAGATATTCTCTACAATGATGAATTGTATAAAAGATATGTTTTAAGGTATAGAGACTAAAGGAAAAAGAGCAGGTTCAAAAGCCTGCTTTTTATCATATCAGTGTTTTTCAGGTGACGATTTCTTATAAAAGTTCATGTATGTTGTCAACTCCGTGATTCCGATAAATTGAAGCAGCAGCTTGTGATTCAGATTTTCCAGTGCCAATTGAAAGGAACGTTCGATTTGGCCGTAGCTTTGATTGTCTAATTCATCCAAAAGCTGCTTCATGTTTTCAATATAATAAATCGTCTTCCTCAAGCTGCTGATAACTAAAATCTTCCGCAATTCAGATTGCGTAAACATTCTATAACCATTGTCTTGGTTTCTTTCCGAGCGAACCAGCCCTTCATATTCCCAATGACGAATAGCCGAAGTGTTGACACCTGCAATTTTTGCGGCTTCTCCGATACTCATATATTCTTTTAATTTTATATGTTGATATGTTGTAACATCAGCTTTTTGAATCATGGTGAGTATTTCTTCGACTCTTTGCTTTTCCACCTGTATATGGAATTGCTGTTCGTTTACTAACCAAAGGGCTTTTTCAAAATGTCCGTTCTTTATCATACGCATGGCTTGATAAACAACTGGGATGTCATAGCCTTTTAGCAATGCTCTAATTGCCGTAAAGGCTTGAACATGGATCGGTGTATAAACACGGTGTTTTCTTTTCGTTCTCGGTACATTCGGAATCAGCTGCTGTTCTTCATATCTTCTCAAGGTGGTTGTGCTTACATTGAGTTTTTTGGCCATTTGTTTGGGTGTATATGTTTCCATCCCTTCACTCCTTATTTAAAGTAAAACCTTCAAGTGCTACGGCAACATATTTTAAATGAAATCCTATCATATTAAGGGAAAAAAAGCACAAAACCGAAAGATTGCATGAATGTTATATGGTTGTAGTATAACGAGTTGGGAGTGAGATGAATGGAGAAATTCATAAAACTGATCGATGAATCAGACATCAAGGTTGGTTTAGTTGGAAATCCCGGCGGCAAAACTGTCATGCTGCCGACAGCCAAAGAGACCGTATACGGTCAAGAAGCTGAACTTTTAAAGCAGTGGGGAGTAGACCCTGAATTAGGAAAACACTTTGTCGAGGGCCTCTGCGATACTTTTCAAGTGTTGTATTTTGACTATGAAGGCCACCGCCTTCAGCATCCGAACCCGGAGAATCTTACGCCTGAAAACATCGTCAAAGATTTGCTGGCCATTGCTGATAAAATGAACGTTAAAAAGTTTCACTATTACGGATACTCATGGTTAGCTTTAGTAGGATTGCAGCTAGCGATTCGGACAAACCGATTAGAAAGCTTGATCATGGGCGGTTTTCCGCCTATCGATGGTCCGTATCAAGAAATGTTGGCGGTGACCGCTAAAACATACGAACAGGTGTTGTCTCATAAAAATTCTCCTGGATCTAATGAGCAACAAAGCCCCGAACAAGTCGATTGGGATCATGTACAGGTCAAGATTGATGAAAATCAAACGAAACAGTTTTTCACAATGTATAAGCATTTAGCGTCATTTGATGATCGAGCAATTCAGCATCTGCTCACGATTCCAAGACTGACGTTCGCCGGTGAGAAAGACACGATTGTGTATGGAGAAAACTTCGGCAATGTCACCGTCGATATTGCCGGTATCATCCAACAAAATAAACAAGAGCTAGAATCCCTAGGGTGGGATGTGGAAATCTTAAAAGGAGAGGATATGGATCACACGAAAACGATGCAGCCTGAAACGGTGCTGCCATTCATCAAACCTTGGTTGGTTAAAAATTCAAATGGGGGGAGGTGATGTGACATCAGTGGCATTTAGGATAGTTCAATAAACGAGGAGCAGTATGTTAAAGCGCTAATTCAAGACACGATTGATGCCCAACCCCACAGAAACGAGTCAGCGGGGTGATTTCTTCTGATTAGCCATAGCGCTTTTTTCTTGTTCTTTTATTGAATCTATGCTAATCGAACGTCTTTTCAGTTCTGTTTCCAGCAGCGTAAGAAAATGAGGATCAGCATCTGACAATTTTTTGGCTGATCGATAAGCATTTACAAGGTCTTTGTCAGCTAATGTTTTCATAATGATTGCTTTTTTATGCTCCTTTCTCAATGAATATACTGCAAACAAAAAAACCCAACCCAAAACGGTTAGGGCTTTAGAAAGAATAGCGTTTCGCGCCGAGATAACGCTTTTTCCAATAGGAATTGTTCATATCACTGATGCTGACTCCCGAGTCGTTCGCATTGATGAACTTTCCGTTTTCTAGATAAATGCCTACATGTGAAGGGCCCGGTTTATATGTTGAAAAGAAGACGAAATCTCCTCTTGCGGGCTTGCTGACCGGGTCCATGATATTCCAGTATCCCGCTGCGCTCAGCCTTGAGACAGATGTGACTTTGTTCAGCGCATAATAAATGAAGCCGCTGCAGTCAAAGCCTGAAGGATTGTTGCCTCCCCATCTGTAAGGGACGCCAAGATGTTTTTCAGCTTCGGCAATCATCCGTTCCACCTTTGATCCCGCCAATACGGCTGAAGAATTCGACTTCTTAAATGAGGCACTGCGCCCTGACGAGGTCGATGTTGGCGCTTCGGACATTTTCAGCTTTTGTCCGATTTGTAATACATCGGTCTTTAAATGATTTTCTTCTTTTATGCTTTGAACGGTCACATTCATCAAGTTTGCAATCTTCCATAACGAATCCCCGTCCTTCACGGTGTAAGTCGCGCTGCTGCTTGAATTCGTTTTGCCGGATGTTGAAGTTGGCGTATTGCTTCTGACTTTAAAAGTCTCTTTTACTATTAGGACTTGATTTGGATAAATCGTATCCGACTTCAAGTTGTTCAGCGTTTTAATCTCGGCAACGGTCACATTTAAACGGTTGGCAATTTTCCATAACGAATCGCCCAGTTTGACCTTATAGGTATTGCTTGAGCTTTTTACAGTATTTGAATCAGCCGATTTGGTTTTCGCGCTAGATCTTGCCGATTTTTTGCTTCCATTCACGACAAGCTTTTGGCCAGGATAAATGATATCACGGCTTAAACCGTTTAACTTCTTGAGCTCCGCAACGGTCGTATTGTAGTCACTCGCAATCAACCAGAGGGAATCGCCCGGTTTGACCGTGTATGTGGTCTTTTCCGAAACCGGGCTTGGCTTTTTCCTGTTTTCCGACTTTCCGCTTGAAATCTCCAAGGTTTGTCCCGCATAAATGATTGATGATGACAGATTATTGGCTGATTTCAGAGCAGAGACGCTTGTGTTATATTCAACTGAAAGCTTCCACAGCGAATCCCCGTTCTTTACCTTGATGGTCTGGGCTTCCGCCGGCGATACTGCCAATGATGTTCCAACTGCCGCAGAGGCTGCCAAGCCTGCCGCTATCTTTTTTTTCATAACCTTTTAGCCTCCTGCCAATCTTAATCAGCTTCAAGTCTATTTTCATATTCGGAGATTTTGACTAGTTTATTGCTGCAAAGCAGATGCCCAGTTTTTATAAACGGTTTGGGAAGCACCCCAGCTTAACCATGACACAAGAATTGGAGGGCTGTTTTCTTCCACAATCCAATATTCCCACCGCTTTTTTTGAGGGTTTGCGTATATTCCTGATTTCATCATTGATTGCATGATGTTTCCCGTAAAGCCCTCCGATCTTCAATGCAATTTAGAAAATTCAAACAAATGGATACGTTCGTAACGTTCGCTTATGTTTTAAGAGCTAAAGTAATCAGATAACCCTTGCATAATCCCATTGGCTGCTCTATCTTGATAGGTTTCTGACTGTATAGCCGATTCCTCACTAGGGTTTGAGAGATATCCAAGCTCTACTAACACCGCCAGTTTCGGGTTTTCCCTCAAGACATAAAAATCACCGAATCGAACTCCATTATTTTGAAATCCAGTTTGGTTGGATACGTTTCGTACAATCTTTTCAGCTAACGATTTATCAGTGCCTCCATCGTAATAATACGTTTCAACTCCGCGGCTTAATCGGGCAGCAGACGAGTTGTAGTGTATCGAAATAAAAGCATCCGTATGATAGGAACTGCTGATCGCAACGCGTCTGTTTAGACTCAAATAACGATCGGAAGAACGCGTTAAAATGACGTTGGCTCCTTTTTCTTTTAGAAGGGAGGCAAGATGCAACGCGGTTGCCAGTGTATGATTTTTTTCATGGGAGCCATGATATCCCGTCGCTCCCGGATCGATCCCGCCATGACCCGCATCAATCACAATATTTTTTCCTCTTAAACTATGAGAAGTTTGCGTAGCAGCTGCTTTAGGAACCGAGGTTCGAGATATCGCTTGATTCGAATCCGACACCAGCCATCCTGCAATCCAACCTGTCTGAGTACTATCAATTTGTATATGTACCCATTGTCCTTGTCGATCAAGCACCTGATAAGTGTCGCCTTGATTTGTGATTCTGATCACTTTATAGCCGGTTCCGGGTCCGGTCCGGATACGCACATAGCTGCCGGAGACAGAGATCTGCCCGCTGTAGGATTTTGCAGATGCCCCATTGGCGGATGATTCATATAAATATGTTGTCGCGACCCAACCGGTACGACCATGATAAAGGATTTTAGCCCATCCGTATTTTTTCTGTTCAACCTGAACCGCTGAACCGCGCGGTAAGGAACCGATAACCGCTGCATTGATGTGAGGCGCCTTTCTTACATTTAATGACGAGGTTCCGACTGTGTACACCTGACCGCTTGCTTCCGCACTCTCTGATATCCCTGAAAGGAGAGCAATCGCTGCAATAAATACCAACAATCTTTTCACGATTCGCTTTCACCTCCTTCTTGGACAAGATTATAGAGTTGTTTTTTTGTTTCAACAACTTTTCCCGAGAAGGAAATAGGGGTAAATTTACAAATGAGGGAGGGAGTTATGAAGAAAATGAAAAGAAGCAGCGATATCCTCCAATAAAGCCAGCTGTTTCCGTGTTGACGTGTGTTTATAGTTTGTGTCCTTTTATCCGCTTGAATAGGCTGCTGTAAGGAATGCGTTTTTCCACATCTGTAAATTTGCCAGGAATGATAAATTGAATTGGTTTTTCCGGAAGGAAGTGGCCGATATTGAGTCCTAAGGATTATTTTTTATTTTATAAAGTCAAACAAATATTCTCATAAACAGGAATTTTACTTGAAAAATAAGGATATAGATTTTTGTGATATTGGTAAATTAGCTCAGCTTTTATGATCGTTCCTTGATTGGACGAGCTGTTAATGAATGATCATGTTCAAACACTCTATAAGCCTAGTCTATTATAAAATATCTGGATCAGGCTAAAGAGACTTCAGCAACTCGGCGGACACGATAAATCAAGAAAACATAAAAGGAGCGGACATTGCAAGACTGGTAAAAACCTATATTTTGCCCGCTTCTTTTCGCTGATTTTTTGTCTCCGCGGTTTTTGAAAAATGAGTATTTAATCACATTGAGCATCTTTATGGGTTATTGGTAATATTTTTTCACAAAGAAAGGAGGATTTTTCTAGATCGGGTTACAGGATTTAACACAGAATTTTGCCGCAATATCTAGCAATTCATCCTAGCTATCTTTGTTGAAAGGAGGAGAATGTTGTGAACAGGTACTTATTGAGCAGACGCAACAAGAAGCAGATTAGAAAAAGTTTCATGCTGTTTATGATTACTTTATTGATGATGGGGAACTTGCTGACTGTTTTGCCTAATTCTGTTCAAGCAGCAGGGACAGTGACGATTAATGATACAGATTCGTATGCTATTGGTGGCACCATCTCTTATGGACAAACTTTGGAACTTTATCAACTAGATGGAACTAATCCAACAACTATCAAAGCAAGTGTTCCTATTACTGGTATTTCAGGAGATGTCGCGAATGGGTTAGCTGTATCGGATACTGAAAATGCTTTTTATGCACATGATGTTAATTCAAACTTTTATAAAATTAGTCCTACCGGAGCAGCTCAGTTCATAACAAAACTGGAGGGGCTAGGTGAAAGTGCAAACGGTGCTATTTATAATGGTAAATATTACTACGCATCTAAGAATGGCGATAATTACTACTTGTATGCGTATGATTTAACTACCGGGGATTTTACCAACAGAGTAATAAGTGGTTATAATCCAGAAACATTAGGAGGAGATCTTGTCTTTGATAGTGATGGGTATATTTGGTTCGCTCCAAACGTAACCGGCACTATTGCCCAAATGAATCCTGAGACTGGAGAAGTTTTACGTGTTATTCCAATAACAAATTCGGATGGTAAACCATTAGAAGGTGGAGTAAGAGGACTCAGTTTCTTACCTAACGGCCAGATGTTACTGAATTCTGGTGCTGATGCTACTAATTTTACATTATTTACACTTGATCCTGAGACTCTGAGCACTACTTATCTCGGCACGGTTGGAGATAAACTAGTTTATGATTTAGCATCTCGATCCACACCCGTATTCGAGCCAAAGCCTCCTGTACTTGAATCAAAGAAAACGTCAACGATCCAACAAAAAGCGGATGGCAACACAGACGCCGCCCATCCGGAAGTGGGAGATACGCTTCTGTATACGATCCAGACACGAAATACTGTCACAGACAGTCTGATTGCAAATCTCGCAATCTCTGACACGCTTCCTGAAGGATTGGCATACGTGCCAGGCACACTGAAAGTGGACGGCACGGCGGTAAGCGACGCTCAAGGCGATGACAAGGGCGACTTTACCGACGGGAAAGTATCCGGTCAAATTGGCGATGTGACGGACACCGAATGGCACACCGTGACATTTGAAGTGAAAGTACAGCCAGGCCAGGCCGGGAACACCATTAAAAATACCGGAACGATTACCGGGGATAACACGGATCCGCCAGATCCGAACAATGAAATCGTTGTGTACCCGCGCAATCCGGTTGTAGAGTCGAAAAAAACGTCAACGATCCAACAAAAAGCGGATGGCAACACAGACGCGGACCATCCGGAAGTGGGAGACACACTTCTGTATACGATTCAGGCGCGAAACACAATCGAAGACAGTAAGGTGACGAATCTCGCAATTTCAGACACGCTACCTGAAGGACTGGAATACGTGTCAGGCACGCTGAAAGTGGACGGCACGGCGGTAAGCGACGTGGAAGGCGATGACAAGGGCGACTTTACCGATGGGAGAGTATCCGGTCAAATTGGCGATGTGACGGACACCGAATGGCACACCGTGACATTTGAAGTGAAAGTACAGCCAGGCCAAGCGGGCAAGACGATTGAAAATACCGGAACGATTACCGGGGACAACACAAATCCACCGGATCCGCATAATGAAATCGTTGTGTATCCGCGTAATCCGGACTTAGAGTCAAAGAAAACGTCAAGCATCCAAGAGAAAGCGGATGGAAATACAGCGGACAACCCACAAGTGGGAGACACGCTTCTGTATACAATCCAGACGCGAAACAAAGTGAAAGACAGCTTGATTGAAAATCTCGTGATTGCCGATGAGCTGCCTGAAGGACTGGAATACGTATCAGGCACGCTGAAAGTGGACGGCAAGTCAGTAAGCGAAGCCAAGGATGAAGATAAAGGCGACTTTACCGATGGTAAAGTATCCGGCCAAATTGGCGATGTGACGGACACCGAATGGCACACCGTGACATTTGAAGCAAAAGTGAAGTCAGGTCAAGCGGGCAAGACGATTAAAAACACCGGAACGATTACTGGGGATAACACAAATCCGCCGGATCCGCATAATGAAATCGTCGTTGATCCGAAAGACTCGGATACAGAGTCGAAGAAAACGTCAAGCATCCAGGAGAAAGCGGAAGGAAATACAGATAAAGATACCCCACAAGTGGGAGACACGCTTCTGTATACGATCCAGACGCGAAACAAAGTGGAAGACAGCTTAATTGAAAATCTCGTGATTGCCGATGAGCTGCCTGAAGGACTGGAATATGTGCCAGGCACGCTGAAAGTGGACGGCAAGTCAGTAAGCGACGCTCAAGATGAAGACAAAGGCGACGTTACCGATGGTAAAGTATCCGGCCAAATTGGGGATGTGACAGACACCGAATGGCACACCGTGACATTTGAAGCGAAAGTGAAGTCAGGTCAAGCGGGCAAGACGATTAAAAACACCGGAACGATTACAGGAGACAACACAAATCCGCCGGATCCGCACAATGAAATCGTCGTTGATCCGAAAGACCCGGATACAGAGTCGAAGAAAACATCAAGCATTCAAGAGAAAGCAGATGGGAACACGGATAAGGATCATCCAGAAGTGGGAGACACGCTCCTGTATACAATTCAGATGCGAAACAAAGTGGAAGACAGCTTGATTGAAAATCTTGTGATTGCCGATGCGCTTCCAGAAGGACTGGAATACGTATCAGGCACGCTGAAAGTGGACGGCAAGTCAGTAAGCGACGCCAAGGATGAAGACAAAGGCGACTTTACTGACGGTAAAGTATCCGGCCAAATTGGCGATGTGACGGACACCGAATGGCACACCGTGACATTTGAAGTGAAAGTAAAGCCAGGCCAAGCGGGCAAGACGATTGAAAATACCGGAACGATTACCGGGGACAACACAAATCCGCCGGATCCGCACAATGAAATCGTTGTGTATCCGCGCAATCCGGACCTAGAATCAAAGAAAACGTCAAGCATCCAAGAGAAAGCGGATGGAAATACAGCGGACAACCCACAAGTGGGAGACACGCTTCTGTATACAATCCAGACGCGAAACACAATCGAAGACAGTAAGGTGACGAACCTTGTGATTGCCGATGCGCTTCCAGAAGGATTGGAATACGTGCCAGGCACGCTGAAAGTGGACGGCAAGTCAGTAAGCGACGCCAAGGATGAAGACAAAGGCGACTTTACTGACGGTAAAGTATCCGGCCAAATTGGGGATGTGACGGACACCGAATGGCACACCGTGACATTTGAAGTGAAAGTGAAAGCCGGTCAATCCGGCAAGACGATTGAAAATACCGGAACGATTACCGGGGACAACACAAATCCGCCGGATCCGCACAATGAAATCGTCGTTGATCCGAGAGAACCTGGCTTAGAGTCAGAGAAAACAGCGAAGAACATGAAGACCGGCAAGGATCAGTATGAAGCTGGAGATATGGTGGTCTACACGATCAAAACCCGTAACACGACAGCGGACAGCCAAGTCGAAAACCTCGTCATTTCCGATGAACTGCCAGAAGGACTGGAATACGTATCAGGCACGCTGAAAGTGGACGGCAAGTCGGTGAGCGACGCCAAAGATAAAGACAAAGGCGACGTTACTGACGGCAAAGCATCCGGTCAAATCGGCGATGTGACGGATACCGAATGGCATACCGTGACATTCCAAGCGAAAATCAATTCCGGCTATTCCGGCAAAACGATTAAAAACGTAGCTGTCGTAAAAGGCGGCAATGTCGACAAGCCTGATCAGCCAGAAAAGAACATCACGGTTGAACCGAAGGATCCTGGAAAGCCAAGCGAACCTAATCAACCAAACCATCCTGAAAAGCCAAATCCTTCAGATCCTCAGGATACAGCTGGAGGACATGAGCTTCCGGATACGGCAACAAATATGTATAACCTGCTTGTTGTTGGTTTAGGATTGTTGTTATTAGGAGCGGTCCTTTGGTATATGCGCAGAAAGAGAAATGTCTAAGATTCCTGCCGTGAAAAAGTACATTCCAATACTGTTCATTGCAGCCGGACTTGTTCTTATAGGTTATGCAATCTGGCAAGTCTTAGATACCAGCAAAAAGACGGAAGTCACTTTGGAAGAAGCTAAGCTTGCGATTGGGCATCCTCAAACAGAACAAGCGTCGTTCAAGCCTAAGTTCGGAGAAGCAGTCGGTATTCTGGAGATTCCTAAAATAAATGCGGAGCTTCCGATTGTGGAGGGAACTGATGCAGATGATTTGGCAAAAGGTGTCGGACATTATAAAGGCAGCTACTATCCAAATGAAAACGGACAAATCGTATTATCAGGGCACCGGGATACCGTGTTTCGCCGAACAGGAGAACTAAGAAAGGGCGACCAATTAAAAGTTTTGTTGTCATATGGAAGTTTCATATATCAGATCGAAAAAACAAAAATTGTTGATAAAAATGATACCTCCATCATTACATTGCAACATGATAAAGAGGAGCTCGTTCTTACGACTTGTTATCCCTTTTCGTATATCGGCAATGCGCCGAAACGATACATTATTTACGGAAAAAGAGTATGATGATAAGTCGCAGGGAATCCCTGCGACTTATTTGAATCTAAAGCAAACATTGTGAGATTTTATGACTTACTATTGGACATACCACTTGCTGTCTTTTTCTATAGGGTCATCTGCAAGCATGGATATGATTTAAATGGTAAAAATGGATGTCTCATTTTATTGACAGTTATCATCAATTGTTGTTTAATAAATAAAAATTAATTAAAAGTTATAAATATACAAATTGCCACTAATGAAATGGATTTTGGTTATAAAAATGCCAACTATCATATAAAACTCTTTCCATGACAAATTTTTCAAGTCGTTCTTTCATTCATTAGCTTTTTATGAGGTGAATATATGGAATTTTCTGAAGGATTAAAAAATAAAATTATGGACATTATTCAAAAAAGGGGGCTGTTGAAACCATGCGAAAATTGCAAGCATGATGAAATGGTAATGATAGAGCCCTTTGCAAGGTTGGATTTACAAGATGATTCCTCTGTTTTGAGCGTTGGGGCTGAAGCCATTCCTTCAATTGCGATCGTATGTACGAACTGTGGAAAAATGAATTTATATGCAGCCAAAGTGCTACTGCCTTCGGAATTTCACTAAAAATCATTCTACCTGAGGACAGTTTGACAACAAGAAATGAACAGAAAGATAAGGAGGGTGTTTTTTGGAAAATGCAGCATTTATCAGAAAAATGGATGATTTAGGAAGAGTGGTCTTGCCGAAAAAAATAAGAAAGATATTGAAGATTAACGAAAGAGATCCAATAGAGATTTTTATTGAAGGTGAAAAAATTATATTTCGTAAATATTTGGAAGGCAGAGCTTGCTTTGTAACCGGTGAGGTAACAGATCTAAATAAAACACTATCAGGAGGAATTGTCTTAAGTCCTGAAGGAGCGAGAATTTTACTACAAGATCTGTTGGCTCTCCGATTACAAAAAGAAATCTAAAGCTGATGTTTAAGAGCTGCAATTGCAAACATAGATCAACGTATGAAGCAAAAGGGGGATGTATCTTTGTAATGTCGGATTACCCGCTCAAGCATGATCATGTGGGCAGTGTTGTTTGCAAGGTGGAAACATACAGATTTCGTTTTCGGGGAGTTCCCGCTGCTGAAATTGAAATCGCGAATGTCCCCGGGGAAAATGCGTCTTTTTCTTTTCAAATTAAAAGAAATGAGCAGTTTTGGCCTGACCTTCCTTTCCATCTTTCAAACCAATTGTCCGCTGGCGCTGCTGAATTGGAACAAATTGGATTCGGGCGAATGTGGTATGAATCCAAAACAGAAGCTTTACAGGCGGCTACAGACGCCATTGAACATATTCTCAAAAAACATAAAGAAGTGGATAAATTGGAATTTTCAAAGGTCTCAAAACAATAAAACATAGATCAAACAAATAGTAAAAACAAGAGTAAATATGGAGATAAGCGAAGATCGCCCATTCAATTTTAGGGGCGATTTTTTGTTATTGTACAGCTCTCTAATCTTTTTCAGACGAATCACACGAGGCGGGGGAGCAAGCATAGTCACTTATCATCAATCATGTTTTTGCAAAGGATTCTTTTGTATTGACATCATGTATACGTTTGTATACAATTCAAAACATAACGAATGAAAGGAGCCTTACGATGAGACATAAAGACTTTAAAAAAGACGGATATCACCGCGGTGAGCGTCATAAAGGCGGACCAAAAACTTTTCGCCGGGGGAGAGCGATTACTTTTTTAGAGACGTTGCATCTGAAGCGCGCCACCATTAAGCAGCAGCTGGAAGAACCAGAATTTCAGTCGATTCAGCAAATATTAGTCGGTGAATTAAAAGCCATTGATATGATCATTAACGAATTTACCCGGTTGTTTGAAATCGATGAAAGCGAAACGGAAAGGAAAGAGTCTTTAGAGAGGGAGGAGAAGAATGAAACAAATTAACCGTTATATCGATTCAGTGTTTTCTAAGCAAGATGCCCTGTTAGAGGAAGTCATTTCATCGATCAGAGAAAACGGAATGCCCCCGATATCGGTCTCTCCTTCCTCCGGTAAGCTCTTGACGATGCTTGTATCGATTTCAGGGGCGCAAAATGTTTTGGAAATAGGGGCTCTCGGAGGCTATAGCGGGATTTGTCTTGCAAGAGGCTTCGGCTCCAAAGGAAGATTAACTTCCCTTGAATTAAAGGAGAATTATGCAAAATTAGCCTACAACAGCCTCTCAAAAGCCGGCTTTGGCGATCAGGTTTCCTATATGACAGGACCTGCGCTAGAAAGCTTGGAAAAGCTGGCCGGCGATCAGAAGCGGTTTGATTTTTTCTTTATCGATGCCGACAAAGGCAACTATGAACATTACCTGGCGTATTGCATAAAACTGGCGGAGCCGGGTGCTTTAATCATTGCCGACAATGTGCTTGCGGGCGGAAGTGTGGCAGATCAGGATGCTGAACCGAGACGGCATACGGACGTGATGAAGGTCTTCAATAAAACCGTCGCCAATCATCCTCAATTGGAATCCCTCTTGATGCCGATCGGCGATGGGATAACCATCTCAAGAGTGAAGCAATCAAAATGTTAATCCACTTGCTAGTTGCTGATTCGTGACTAGTACTTTTTTATTTTTAGAGATTTTTTGCTTAGGTGCGAACTGTTTCTACATCTAATCCGCAAAGAACAACACAACATAAGCTGCACTGGTTAGTTAAGCTAAGCTTATCCTATTAGTTTTTTAGGCCGCAATAAAGTTCCTTATAAAATGGTTTGTAACCAATTGATAATAAGATGGATTCATTTTTATATTTTTATTTGGAAATCCCACGGATGCGACTTATTTTTTATGTTAATTTATGATTGGTGGTGTCGGCGGAGGCTTGACCGGTGCTGCGGCTTCTTGTAAAAAGAACAGCTAACGAGGGGAAGATGTAGGTTCCCCGTTATTTTAATTTGGTAAAGGTGATGTCATCTGAATAAATTAATATTACCTTCTATAACTGTTATTTTTGTTTTGTGGATTCTTTTGCAAATCGCTTTAAATATGAGTATTTTTAGTAATCCTTTAAATTATGGCATCGTGATCGTAATATTTTTCTTGTTTATAAAGTTAGCAAAGGAAAAATGAAGCAGGCAAAGCCGCCTGCTTTTTAGTTTGTTAATTGAAAAACAATAAAATCAGGGCACCTCAAATCCTCTGCAAATGAAGGGTATTTTTCGAGCATCTCTTTTGCCGGCTTTGGTTCGACGATGTTTTCTACATGAAAACCTGTGTGAAGCAAAGTATTGATATAGCTTGTCAGGGTTCGATGGAAGAATAGTATTTTTTCTTGATCACCCAGCCTTTGTTCGTACGCACCTTCATAAAAGTATCGGTCAACATTCCAGTGGAGCTTATGGCCGTCGGCTGTTTTCTCCCAGCCGCTTTCCGGGGTGATAAAACACGGATGTAAAATCGAAAAAATAAAACAGCCCCTGTCTGCGAGTAAGCGATGCATTTCTTGAAAGGCTTTTTCATAATCGGCGAGGTCTTGAATCACCATGTTGGACACGATCAAATCAAAGCTTTGATCCTCCAAGTCATGCAAGTTCTCGAGGTTTCCCTGTTGATAACGAATCGGCAGGCCGTTCGGCGTTCTTTCTTTGGCGATTTCGATCATTCTCGGCGAGTAGTCCACTGCCGTTACGCGAGCCCCCGCTTTGGCCAGCATTCTGCTTAAATACCCTTCACCACAGCCGGCATCAAGCACGTTTTTGTTTTTGACGTTTCCCATTAAGGAAAATAAAGCCGGGTTTAAAAAAACTTCTTTGTGAATGTCTCCTTGTTCGGTATGATTGGCGGCATACGCATCGGCAAATCGGTTCCATCTTTGAATGGATTCCTCTGTGCCAACTTTCCTTGTCATATTTCTCCTCCTTTTCAAAGTCTGTTTATTCATTTAACGCGATATCCCCTGAGCATAAAACTCATCAATTTTTTCAAATACCCTTTGAATAAGGGTATTTGAGATAAAAGGATTTAACAAAACGGCCCGGAGCCAGCGGTTTCCCCTAAATGCAGGCAATGAAAAGAAGACGTTTTCTTCATTCAACAAAAACTGCTGCAATTCGAGATTCCAGTTATCCCTTTGAGCTTCATCAAGGCCCTGCGGGATGCCTCTAAAGCAGACAACGTTTGTATCCGGCTCGCCGGACAGTTCGAGATAATGGCGCTGTTTCACTTGATTGATAAACTCATCTTTTAATGCAAGGCTTCCATGCAACAGCTCCCTGTATCCTTTTAATCCGATGTGTTGAAGCGATAAATATAATTTTAGGATATCCGCATGCCGGGTGCCTTGAACGCTTATTTCACCCAGGTTTGTAAAGTCGGTTTCGTTCATATATGGGGCGGAAATGCGAAAATCGGTTTCCAAAACGCCGCGATTCTTGAATAGAACCATTGCACAGGTCTTTGCAATGTACATCCATTTTTGCGGATTGAATGTGATGGAATCGGCCATTTCGATACCGTTTAGCTTGTCGCGGTAAGCTTCTGAAAAAATGAGTGCTCCCCCGTACGCTGCGTCTACATGCAGCCACAATCCGTTTTCCTTTGCGATGTCAGCGATCGATCGAATGGGGTCGATGCTTCCTGTGACCGTCGTTCCGGCCGTGGCTGCAATCGCAAATGGCAACTTGCCTTCATTTTTTGCCTGACTGATTTTCTTTTTTAAATCGTCAAGATCCATTTTCGAATCGCTGTTGCTTTTCACTGGGATAATGCTGGAGGTACCGAGGCCCAACAACATCGCTGCTTTATGCAAGGAAGTATGGCTGACGTCTGAAGCAAAGATGACCGGCTGTTCGGAAAGATCGAATAATCCCGATTCCTTTACCTTTAATTGATGATTGCGCGCTGCTGCAAGCGCTTGAAGATTCGCGAGGCTCCCGCCGCTTGTCATCACGCCCCCTGAGTTATCATCGTATCCAAACATACGGGCGATGGTGCCCATAAGCTGTACTTCCATTTTTGAAAAGACAGGCGACATTTCCAGGCTCAGCATATTGTTGTTCACTGAAGTGCTGACGAATTCGCCCAGACAAGACATTAGAGTCGGAATGGAATCCATATGCCCCATATAATTCGGGCTTAGAGGATTCATGGAGCTTTTTACAATCGCCTGCAACTTTTTTAAAAGCTCTTCTAATTCGACCCCAGTCTCGGGTATATTGCCGTAATGCGATGGTTCCGGGGAAGGCAAAGTGCGGTGATTCCCGGCGCTTCTTGCGTGCTCAATGACGAATTTGACGATTTGATCAACAAGAATTGAGATTTCCTTAATATTCTGGCCATTTGGATCAATAAAAGCGCTACTGGGCAAAAAGGATGGCTGCATAGTTCACACGCTGCTTTCTTTCACATTTTTTCTCAATTATAGCATTTTGATTTTGGCGTATCATGGTTGATTGATGAGTAATACGAGGGTCGAAGAACAAATAAAATGAACAAGTTATCATACAAAGTTATTTCTGAGTTCGTTTGAGCGCATTATGATATTACATAATGTGATAGTTAAGGTAAGTTACCCCTCTCAGTTTTACCTTCATGCTGAACCAAATCGTGATGACAGAAGCTGCAATGGCGCCGGTCACAAGGCATTTGTACATGTCTATCAACAGAAGCCCGACACTACCCGGCGGTTTCCGATTGTAACGCGTTCTCTTTGATTCATTCCTCCATTTTCGAGAGCGTCTCTAAACAATCGGGAGCTTATCGCCGATCATATAAGTAAGGAAATTTATGCAAAAGGATAGATGAATGGAGTTTTTGAGAATGGAATTTAACGAGCTTATCGAAACGCGCCACTCTGCAAATAATTTTCTGGAAGATGTTCAAATCACGGTGAAAGATTTGGAGCCTATCTTTGAGGATATCAAGCTAGCGCCTTCGGCGTTCAATTTGCAGCATGCAGAGTATAAAGTGGTATTGGATAAGGATTTAAAAGAAAAAGTCAGGGAAGCTGCGAATGGCCAATATAAAGTGCATTCAGCCTCTGCTGTGATTTTAGTGACGGGAGACCGCTACGCCTACCGGCAAACGGAAAAAATCAATGAAGGCATGAGGGATCTAGGAATTATTAAGGACTTTGAGCTGCAGGAAATGATCGAAAACAATACCGATTTTTACGAGTCGCGAGGGGAGCAATTCATGAAGGAAGAGGCGATTCGCAATGCTTCTCTTTCTGCGATGATGTTTATGCTCGCCGCCAAGAACCGGGGATGGGACACGTGTCCGATGATCGGATTTGACAGCGATCAGGTCCGCGAGTTGCTAGAGATCCCGGATACACATGAAATCGTCCTCATGATAACGATCGGCAAAGAAAAAGAAAGCAGCCGACGCTTGAGAGGATATCGCAAGCCGGTTAATGAATTTGTTTCTTTCTATTAAAAATAGGGGGCGGCCGTAAGAAAGGCCGCCCTTTTTATTGATGAGACAGCACTTCGACTAAGTGGTCAAGATCAAGCTGAAGGTGGCGGATCATCGCTTTTGATGCCTGCTCATCGTCTCTTTGTTTCATATGGTGAAAAATTTCGCGATGCTGTTCCAAAATGGCTTCAGCCCGTTTTTCTCCTTGAAAATTCAAAATGCGGAAATAATAAATTAACCCTTCCAAATCGTTGAGCTGTTTCCGCAATAGATTGTTTTGTGTATATTGGATAATTAAGTCGTGAAATGTATCATTTAATTCGATAATTGTGTTTTGATCCTTGGATTGAAGGATGGCTTCTTCCGTTTTTTGCAAAATATCTTCAATCGTTTTCAGTTCCTCTGCCGTTGCAATTCTTGTCGTCAATCCCGCAGCGAATGATTCAAGCGCCATCCGGCAAAAATAGATTTCTTCAACGTCCTTTATTGTCGGCTGATAGACCTTCACTCTTGAGTCGATGACGATGAGCCCCTCTTTTTCCAGAACCCTGATCGCTTCTCTTAAAGGGCTTTTACTGACGCCGAGCTCTTTGGCTAACTTCGCTTCGGCGATTCGTTCACCGGGTTTTAATTTCCCTTCAAAAATCATTCGCTTAATCGCGTGGTAGGATTGTTCATAAAACGGTTTTGGTTTTTCAATCACGCTTCTCATCCTCGTATTCGTTCTCATTTCGTATTTTACCACAGGTTCCTTCGTTATCTCCCACTATAACCACTGCAAGTGCAGGATAAACAAAATGCCCGGCTGCAAGCCGGGCACTGAATTAAAACAAGAGAATGAACCCTGAAACGGCAGGAGTTAAAAATAAACCTGATTTCAAGACGGCTTTCGGCAGGACATTGGTGAATTTAGCCCCGACATATGCACCGCACATCGTACCGGCCAAGATTTTGAGCAATAGAATATAATCGACGAATCCCTCTGAAATATAGCCGGCCCCTCCGCCTAACGAGAGCGGAATAATGACGAGCATCGTCGTTCCTACGGAATGGCGAATCGACAGGTTCAGCATCATCATCAACCCGATTTGAATAAAAGGCGCAGAGCCGATTCCGAACGTTCCGGACAGAATGCCGGCCATGATTCCCAATAAACTGGCCTTGATCCAAAAGGCAAGGTTCGTTTCCTGGGTAGCTTCTTTTGCTTTCAAAAAGAACAATCTGATTAAAATCAGGATGGCTGATAAAAATAACATTCCTGCGGTCATATAATGCAATGAACTTGAAGGTATAAGAGAAGTCAGCTTAGCCCCTCCAAAGGATCCGGCTGCAGCAAAACAGCCGACGGTTAAGCCGATTTTCAGCTTGATATTTCCTTCGCGAAAGTGGCTGTACGTGCCTGATAAACTTGTAAAAGCCATGCCGGCCAGAGACGTTCCCAATGCTGTATGAATCGGAATGTGAAACAGCATCGTTAACAGTGCGATAACGAATCCGGCTCCGCCGGCTCCGACAAAGCCAAGCACAAGACCTAATAAAAACATAACGAGCACAATCAACATGTTCCTTCTTCTCCTTTATGAATACCTGATTTCGTGCAATCTAATGGTCGACGGTATACAGTCGACCAAAATCAATAACAACATCTTACTCTATTATTTCCATATTGACAAGACGGCCGAGAGGGCATATGTCGTCTACTTCCAAGTTAAAGGACATTCCTGTTGACAAAGCAGCCTATTTGTAATTATGATAGTTACATAAAGTGTAACAAATTTTGTTACAGATAGAGGTTAAAACATTCAGGAGGAATTTGAAATGAAAATGCTAGTAACGGGGGCAACTGGAAAATTAGGATCAAAAATTGCGGAAAAACTGCTGGAAACTGTACCGGTGGATCAGCTGGCGGTCAGCGTCCGCAATCCGGAAAAAGCGGAAAGCTTAAAAGCGCGCGGGGTGGATGTGCGCCATGGAGATTTTGATCAGCCGGAAACATTGGATGCCGCGTTTAAAGGTGTCGACCGTTTGCTGATGATTTCTGCGGATGGCGATAATGAAACAAGAATTCGGCAGCACGGCAATGCGGTAGCTGCCGCAGAGCGCGCCGGGGTTCAATTCATCGCTTATACGAGCATCGCGAATGCGCGAGAAAGCGAAAACTTCCTGGCGCCGACGCATAAGGCGACAGAAGAGGCCATTTTAAAAACGGGAATTCCTTATTCCTTTCTGCGCAATAACTGGTATTTGGAAAACGAAATCTCAAGCATCCAAGGCGTTCTGGCAGGTGCACCTTGGGTAACATCGGCCGGCAATGGCAAAGTGGGCTGGGCGCTGCAGCAGGATTATGCAGACGCAGCGGCAGCAGTGCTTGCGGGAGACGGACACGAAAACACGGTCTATGAGCTTTCCGGCCGCTTATTGACGCAAGATGAACTGGTGTCCGTCCTGTCCGAAGTATTGGGCAAAGAAGTGCCGCTTCAACACGTTGACGACGCCGGCTATGCCGAAGTGATGAAAAACGCCGGTTTACCCGATTTCCTTGTTCCGATGCTTGTCGACATCCAAAAAGGGATTCGCGAAGGCACACTTGCAGTCGAGAGCGATGACTTCGAAAACGTCCTTGGCCGCCCGTTGACTCCGATAAAAGAAGCGCTTGCGCAAATCGTTGCTGGAATGTCTGAGACAAAGTTATAAGCGGCGTTGTCCTCCGCAACAATAAGAGAGCCTGTAAAACTTCAGGCTCTTTTTTTATGTCTAAACATCCAGTTGACATCATATAGTTTACAGGTATAAACTATATTCATTATGAATAAAGTTTAGAGGTATAAACCAATACAGAGGTGAAAATGTTGGATGAAAAAAAGTTGTGTCAAGCGATCGATCTGTTTGCAGAGGTATTGTTTGAAGGCACGGAGTTTGTACAGCGTGAAATCAATGACGATGTCTTTCAGCACATCTCCAGGGAACAGGCTGACCTGCTGACGATTCTGAAAATCAAAGGACCTTGTTCACCTGGAAGTTTGGCGCTCATCCAAAACGTACATAAAAGCGCTATATCCAACAGATTGAAGAAAATGCTGGAAAAAGGGTTTGTCGAATGGGATGATTCGCAAGTCAATCGTGACAAACGATCCAAGCTGATCAACATAACGGAAAAAGGCGAAAAAATGATGGAAGAATTAAATTCAGCCGTTTTTCAATCATTAAGAAAACTGATTGATGATACAGATGAGGAACATTTGGACGATTTTATTGAAATATTCAAAATTCTAAAGAATAAATTTAAAGGAGACCACACGCCATGAGATTTATCGTCAAAAGTAAGTGGATCATCGCGGCGGTTGTTTTAGCGTTGACGGTCATATTGAGCATATTTTCGCCAAACTTGACCGAGCTCGCCAATGAAAAGGGGCAGGCTCAGCTTCCGGCTGATTCCATCTCCGAGAGGGCGAAGGATATTCTCAAAAGCGCCGGGGAAAACAACAACACGGTCAGTGTTGTCTTTGCGCTGGATCATGCCTTAAAGAAAAATGAAAAAGAGAATATGCAGGAATTCATAGACCAAATTCAAAAGATTGATGGAGTGGAAGGTGTCACATCTCCTCTGTCAGGCGACAAGCAGATCCGCGATCAATTGATGTCAAAGGATCGGAAAACGGTCCTCATTCCTGTAACGGTGACGGGGTCTGATCAACAGGTGGAAAAAATGGCGGATCGTATGTATCAAATGGTTCCCGATGATATGACCGCCTATATTACGGGAGCGTCCCTTATCAATCAGGATTTTGCCCACAGTTCAGAAGAAGGGCTGAAGAAAACGGAAGTCATCACGGTCATTTTGATTATCGGCTTGCTTCTGGTCGTTTTCCGTTCAGTGGTCACGCCTTTCGTTCCGATTATTGTTGTCG
Source organism: Bacillus sp. HSf4 (assembly GCF_029537375.1). Taxonomy (NCBI): domain Bacteria; kingdom Bacillati; phylum Bacillota; class Bacilli; order Caryophanales; family Bacillaceae; genus Bacillus; species Bacillus sp. HSf4. The sequence goes on from NZ_CP120679.1 coordinate 253,906, forward strand.
GTTTTTCCTATTTGATCAGCCAATCCTTATTAGCGATTTTAGTCGACAATGTTGGCTTTCCGATTTCGACCTTTACGCAAACGTTTCTCGTCGCCATCTTGTTCGGGATTGGGACGGATTATTGCATCCTGCTTTTGACGCGTTTCCGCGAAGAGCTGGCCAACGGACATGACAAGGTCGAATCGACGCTGATCGCTTACCGTACGGCGGGGAAAACATTGTTTATCAGCGGTTTTGCCGTATTGATCGGATTTGCCGTTTTGGGATTTGCCAAGTTTGCCGTCTTCCAATCCGCTGTAGGCGTCGCCGTCGGAGTCGGCGTCTTGATGATCATCTTGTATACGCTCTTGCCATTGTTTATGGCAACACTTGGCGATAAATTATTTTGGCCGTCCAAAAAGGTTCTTTCTCATCATGATAATCGATTGTGGGCTTTTCTTGGAAGGCATTCGGTGGCGCGGCCATTCCTGTTTCTCGTGATCACAGCCATCATAACCGTGCCGTTTATGCTGACGCATGATGATCAAATCTCCTTTGACTCGACTTCAGAGATCAGCAGCAGCTATCGATCGGTTAAAGGCTTGGAGGCGATTAAAGAAGGTCTTGGCGAAGGGAGAGCTTTTCCTGTCAATGTCGTCATCAAAGGGGATGACAAGCTGACGACGGCGGAAACGATCCCCTATCTCAGAAACATCAGCAAAGCGATCGAGAAAGTCGATCATGTTGATTCGGTCATGACCATCACACAGCCGACTGGAACAGAAATAGAAGATTTAAGTATTGATCACCAGCTGAAAGCCGTATCAGACGGCCTGGATCAAACAACAAAAGGACTTGCTGATGTTCAAAGCGGTCTAACAACTGTGGAAGATGGGCTGAGAAAAATCGCGGGGCAAACGGGCGGTTCATCAGCAAATGGATCATCCGGCGGCTCGCTTGCTGATACGGCGGATGGATTGGGGAAAATCAACAGCCAGCTTCAGCTCGTCAGCGGGCAGATGGCCCAAACAGGCGATGTCTCACAAGCGGTGCCGCAGCTGACGGCCATCAGCGGACAGCTGGGACAGATTCAAAACGGGCTTGAGCAAGCCGACCGCGAGCTCTCGTCACAGCAAAAGCAAGCCGGCGCTTTAACAGGTAGTCTCGGCCAGCTGGCGGACGGTGTGAAGAGCGCAAACGACGGTCTTGTGAAAATCACCGATGGTGTGACGGCATCCGCTGACATGCTGGAGAACATGAGCAAAAGCTCTGCGGTGAAGGACACAGGCATATTCCTTCCCGAACAAGTGATGAAAAACAAAGATTTTAAAAAATCGATTAACAACTACTCGTTTTCAGATGGCAAAGGTGTTCAATTAAGCGTCGTCCTAGACATCAATCCTTATTCAGAACAGGCGATTGCGACCGTCAATCAGATTAAAAAAGTCGTGAATGAAGCGGCTGACGGCACACCTTTTGATGATGCGGATATTGTATACGGCGGGGTATCGAGCCAGAACGCGGATTTAAAAGACATCTCCACAACGGACCTGTCCCGGACGATGGTCATTATGATCATTGGGCTGTTTTTAGTATTGACCATTTTGTTCCGCTCTATGATTATGCCGATCTATATGATTGCATCTCTATTTATCACGTATTATACGTCGATGTCGATCACGGAGTTCATGTTTGTTGATCTTCTGGGAAATGACGGAGTCAGCTGGGCTGTGCCGTTCTTTAGCTTTGTGATTCTGATTGCTTTAGGAATCGATTATTCGATCTTCCTTCTCGATCGGTTCAAAGAAGAGGTGCACCTCGGCATCCATCAAGGCATCGTCAAGTCAATGGGCAAGATGGGCTCTGTCATTATAACAGCAGCGATCATCTTGGCCGGCACATTCGCGGCGATGATGCCGTCAGGGGTCAATACGCTCATGCAAGTGGCTACCGTTGTGATTGTCGGTCTTCTGCTTTACGGACTCATCATCCTTCCGTTGTTGATTCCGGCGCTGATTGTGACATTTGGAGAAGGGAACTGGTGGCCGTTCGGCAGGAAAAAGACAATTGAATAAGAAAAAAGAGTGGTGGATCATGTCCATCACTTTTTTTGTGTTTTAAATGGAAGCCTTCCGGGTATGGTTTTCTCAGAAGGTTGAAGTGTGGGGGGATCATATATGGCCGTTCTAGAGATGTTTTCTTATATAGGAATCGCCATAGGCCTTGTTCAGGCAGCCGTGATCACAATAGATGTCATCAGGCGACCGCAGCATTTGCCGATCATGAATGTTGTCTGGCCGGTGACTGGTTTATATTTTCCGATTATCGGTTTTTGGGCGTACGATTCATTGGGAAGACAAACTGAACAAGCGGGAAATGATCATAAACCGTTTTGGCAAAGCGTTTTCATATCAACGACGCATTGCACGAGCGGCTGTTCATTAGGAGACTTGATCGGCGCTCCTCTTGTTTATCTCCTTGGCTGGACTGTTTTGGGGAGCATGCTGTTTGCAGAGTTTGCAGTCGAATTTATTCTGGCGTTTATTCTTGGGATCGTCTTTCAATATTACGGCATGGGCGCCCATGGGAAAAGCCGTTTATCAGCCGCCCTTAAAGCGGATACATGGTCATTAATCGCGTTTGAGATTGGGATGTTTGGCTGGATGGCGCTTGTGCACTTTGTATTCTTTGCGGAAAGTCCGAAACCGGACAGCCCTGTTTTTTGGCTGATGATGCAAATCGCCATGATCATCGGTTTTTTCACCAGCTATCCAGCCAATTGGTACCTAGTGAAAAAAGGCATTAAGCATGTGATGTAAAAAAGGGAGCGGGCATGAAAGCCCGCCTTTTTTGCGGTGGTGTTCCTTCGGGGCCGCTCGTGTCTTTTTTTAATGAGGCGCCGCCGCCTAAGCTTGCTTTGAAAAAACCTAGTGAAGAGACTTCTGACTAAGGGGCCAATAATGAATAGCTGCAGCGGATAAGCCAGGACAAAGTTTTTCAGAACGATTGCCATATAGGCCGGTGCTGTTGTACCAAATCGCGATCGTGTCTCATAAGTTTGTGAACGAATAGTAGCGAACATTATTTGATCTTTTTTTGCTGAATGACGCTTATTGCGATAAGTATGACGATGCCGAGTATGATCACCGGAAGAAACCATCCGCCAAATCCGCTTCCCCAGCGCAAAGCAATCGATGCCGATTCAAATAAGATGAGGGAAAAAATGATGAAACAGGCGTTTTTGATTCGATTGACCAGCTTTTGGCTGAGCAAATAAAACTGTCCGGCGTTTTTTTCGTTCAGGCGTTTGGGGTAGTTGTACATCTCAGGGAATTTCTCAAGCAATTGCATGAACAGAAGGATAAAGAATCCGATTCCGGGTAAAATAAGGAGCTCCCACTTCGATCCCCAGCGATCGATGTCACCGAGAGCATTGTAATGTACGGGCACTTGTTCGGGAAGCGTTCCCCAAACGGCGATCAAAAAAATAATCGATCCAATGTAAAAGAGATAGCCAATTCCATCGCAAATCCGTTCGCTTTTCGTTTTCGGAATTTTGATGTTTGAACCGTCGGTTGAATGTGGCATATCGTGTCCCCCTTTGTTTTGATATACGGTTTACTCAACCAAAAGTTCTGATCAATCCACATCGTATTTTTATTCGGAAGTGGGTAATGTTAAGAGAATGTAAATCCAAAAGGGCTAATGTTAAGTTATTGTAAATTTTAAATATGAATCGTTTACATAAGCTTTAATCTCCATCATAATCATACATGTTTGTTGATTTATGTCGAATTAGGAGGGTAACACTTTGGAAATAGATGTGCAGAAATTGCTTTTTGAATTTATTGGCGGCCTCGGTATTTTCCTTTTAGGTATTAAGTTTATGGGAGATGGGCTCCAAAAGTCAGCAGGAGATAAGCTGAGAGACATCTTAGATCGTTTTACAAGCAACCCTCTGATGGGGGTTTTGGCAGGTATTATTGTCACGGTTTTAATTCAAAGCAGTTCCGGCACGACCGTTATCACTGTCGGTCTCGTCAGCGCCGGCTTTATGACCCTTCGCCAGGCGATCGGCGTCATTATGGGGGCAAACATCGGAACGACGGTTACGGCATTTATCATCGGTTTTGATGTCGGTGCGTATGCGCTGCCGATCATCGCCATTGGATCGTTTTTGCTATTTTTCTTTAAGAACAAAAAATTTCAAAACCTCGGACAAGTTTTGTTTGGATTTGGTGCGCTTTTCTATGGCTTGGAATTGATGAGCAGCGGAATGAAGCCGCTTCGAACGTTTGAAGCTTTTCATGATTTAACGGTCAGCATGAGTACGAACCCTGTTCTTGGCGTGCTTATCGGCACTCTGTTCACGGTTCTTGTCCAAAGTTCAAGTGCAACCATCGGTATCCTCCAAGGGTTGTTTGCCGATTCATTAATTGATATTCACGGCGCTCTGCCTGTACTGTTCGGGGACAACATCGGAACGACGATTACCGCTGTATTGGCATCGCTTGGCGCTTCCGTCGCTGCAAGACGGGCGGCTGCCGTTCACGTCTTGTTCAACCTGATTGGAACAACGATTTTCCTGATCTTGCTAAAGCCTTTCACAGCGTTGATCCTCATGCTTCAATCTTCTTTAGGGCTTGACCCTAAGATGATGATCGCGTTTGCCCACGGGATCTTCAACACGTCGAACACACTGATTCAGCTGCCGTTCGTCGGTGTCTTGGCTTTTATTGTCACAAAGCTAATTCCAGGCAAGGACTCGGTCGTCGATTATAAAGCAACACATCTTGACCCGCTGTTTATTCAGCAGTCACCGTCTATCGCTCTCGGCCAGGCGAAAGAAGAAGTCTTGCGGATGGGTGAATTTGCGGTAAAAGGGCTTGAGGAAACAAAGGAATTTTTAAATACAAAACAGGCAAAGCATGCACAAAACGCATTTCAGATAGAAGATGCGATCAACAATTTGGACCGGAAGATTACGGATTATTTGATCGAACTGTCAGCCACTACGCTTTCTGAACAGGAATCTGAAGAACATCATAAGTTGATGGATACCGTCAGAGACATTGAAAGAATCGGCGACCACTTCGAAAACTTGGTTGAGCTTGGTGAGTACCAGCAATCCAACCGGGTGAAAATTTCCGAAGCAGCGATGGCCGATTTAACGGAAATGCTTGATCTGACGATTTCTACCGTTAAGGAGTCCATCACCGCACTTGGCGAAAATAATGAAGAAGCTGCAAGAAGTGTCATCGAAAAAGAAAATCAAATTGATAAAATGGAACGCAAGCTTCGCAAAAAGCATATTCTTCGCTTAAACGACGGATTATGCAGCGGACAAGCCGGCGTGATCTTCGTCGATATCACCAGCAACCTGGAAAGAATCGGCGACCATGCCGTCAATATTGCAGAAGCTGTTCTTGGAATCGAAAAGCATTAAAAACCGGGGATATCCCCGGTTTTTTATATGCATAGGCCTATTTGATCACGGTGTGACAATTTTACTAAATTGTGTGTGAAAAGGAAGATCATTCTTCTTCTGGAGATGTAAATCAAGTATAATAGTTGTATTCTTTAGGAGGTATTAAGATGCAGAAATACAGAAAAAGAAACACAACGGCATTTACAGTCATGTCATATTTCACATTTTTTGCGGGGGTCTTTTTGTTCGGCATCGGTCTTTACAACGCCGATAACTTGCAGCTCAATGAAAAAGGCTATTACATCGCTGTGATGATTCTCGTTGCGGTCGGTGCGATTTTGACGCAGAAAGTAACGAGAGACAATGCGGAAGATAATGAAATCATCGCCGAGCAGGAGAGAAGACAGAATATGTCTAGTGGCGAGTGATATGATGAGGGAAGGCATCAGAGGATGCCTTCTTTATTTTTTTGTGGTTAACATATCCTTATATTTATTTTCCAGAATGACATTCATCATCCCGATGATTTTTGCATGGTCTGATTTTTTTCTAAAGTGTAAAAAGTTTTGGTCTTTGTTTCTTTGTGATTTAGTGATCGTGCCGAACACCCAGATGGAGCTGGCTAAAAGTAATATGGTTAATATCAAAGGAAAAAAAGTATGCTCGATGTCATATGAAATGGAGACGACTTGACCAGAAAATATAGCAGTCATAATGCCGGCGGTAATGGAGCTATAAAGCGAAGCTTTGATCACGTGGCTGATTTTAAGCGTTGGACCTGAAAAATAAACTTTCAGCCGGTTTAACGTGGATAAATCTTGTTTTTCGAGGTATGCCATCAGCTCTTCATCGTTTTCAGCTTTCGATGACAATATAGCTTCAGCCGTTTGTTTTGTTTCTTCGAATAATTGTTTGTCTGTTTGCATGTCTTTTGTCCTTCTTTTTTGTTTAATAGACCAACCAAAGCAGAGGTAATGTTTCTCTGCTTTTTAATCAAACTCTTTTTTAAAACGTTCATCTAAAATAAAATCAATCATACCCGTGATTCTGGAATATTCCGCTCTTTTTTGGAAGTGCAGGATTGTTTGCATCGGTCCTTTTCGCGAGGAGATCAGCATCTTGACGATCCAAAGAAAAGAGAAGATCAGATAGAACATGAAGAAGAATGAAAATAGCCTTGAAAGACCATGGTTGAGGGAGGAGATCTGACCAGATAAAAAGGTCGCCATAATGACAGCAGTCATACTGCTAAAAAAAATCCCTTTAATCAAATACGTTAATGTAAAACTTGGATTTGAAAAATAGATTTTTAGCTGATTTAATGTAACAGATTCTTGATTTGCAAGGTATGTAAGCAGCTCTTCGTCACTTTTGTGAGACTCAAGGAGTTTGGCTGTATGTTCAGCTTTTTGAAATAATTGTTTTTCGTTTCTCATTGGATTGTCACTCCTATTCATAAAAAACATGAGATTTTATTGGTTCGGTATATTTTTTAATGCCTTTTTGTATTTTTGTTGTAAAACATAATCAATCATTTTTACGATACGTGCAAACTCGGCTTTCTTGGAAAAGTGTGTAATGAATTGAATCGGCTTTTTTTTCAGGATGACAAGCTGTTTAAGCACCCAGAATAAACACCCCGTAAATATGACAGCTAATATTATAATGGAGATGCCGGAAATGAAAGGGAATATCGAATCTGCTTGACCAGAAAGAATTGCAGTTATGAACGAAGCCAATATTATACTGAAAAATGCTGCACTGATGAAATAATGAAGCGCAAATGAAGGATCTGAGTAATAGACTTTCAGCTGATTTAAGGTCAGTGAATCTTGTTTAGCGAGAAAGGCTAATAGCTCTTCGTCGCTCTTATCGCGGTAAGTTTTAAGGGTTTTGGCTGTTTTCTGCGTTTCAATGAATACTTGTTTGTCTGTGTTCAATATGAATACCTCCACGATATTTTATATATTAAAGATTTGGAAAAACTGCATAAATACATTATATTATGTATTTATGCAGTTTTCATTAAATAAACAAATTAATCAGTCGTTTCACCAAATATTGCAAATAACACAGCGGACACTGCCGTGCCAATAGCGATTTCAGGTGCTGCAATTCCCGCTATGACAACAGCTGCTACACCCACAGCAGCTACCATAAATCCTCCGACTGCAACCCCAATTGCTCCCCAATCGATTGGTAACGCTTCTACAGGAGCTGCAACTGGTTTGTTAGGTGAGACATATAATTTCTTAATTTTAAAGGTAATTGTAGCCGACATTTCAGTTTTTGTACCATCGACTACCGGAATTTCATCGCTGAATATCGTTAATGAAAGATCCAAAGATTCAACAGAAGGTGAAACGTCTACCATGATATATCCGTTACGAACCGACAAGCCGATATTCTTTAAAAGCTCATCATACGAATGAATTTGTGAAGAACTCAATGATGTTTTTGAGTTTCCTAATACTTCGGTAATGGATGCTCCGACCTTTCCGTTTTTAACTTGTAGTGTGCCCGGTGATGTTTCACTTGGCTTTTTAAATCTCAGTGAAGTAGATAACGTAATATCTAAGTATAGAGACTCGTAAACTGTCTCAGTTTTATCAAAAATAAACATTGTTGTAAATAGTTCAGAAATACTGCTCAGTGCCGGGATATTTGCCAAAACATTTCTCAACATTCTTACTCGTGCGTCATAGACCGGATCTGACGACGGGGTGACATTAGCTGTTCCCTTGTCTCTGCCAGAATAAGCGTCTTTATCAATACCGATGGCGCCGCTGCCTGTGCCGATTGAATATTCGTAGAATTGGTCAAAGGCCCAGTTTTGCGGCATCGTGTAGCCGAGGTTGCCGCTGAAGCCGGTTGACATGTCGGCGACGAAGCTGTATTCCGTCAATCCGGCGTCGGCTGTTCTGATACAGATGTTTCTAGGCCCGTACACGCCGATCTTATATGTTGGCGAATTCGGAATGCTTTGCATTTTGTCAAACACTGCTCTGATTTCATTAAAATACGGGATGATTTTGTCTGTGACTTCATAATCATAAGCGTCGAAATCAACGGCAAAATAAATGGTGGTGCCGGATGGGAAGCCTAATCCTTGCGCTGCGTTGACAGCGGCATACGCATCTGTTGTTCCTTGGTTTGGTACGAAATAAGAGGATTCGTAGCCGCCGTCCTGATAAATCGGAAACACTCTCAAACCTTCATTAAAGATGATTGAAAGCTCGGCAGGTGTCATCGCTTTTGATTGAAGCCCGCTGCTTGTCCGCACATTGCCTGTCAAATATCTGCCGACCACTTTATATCCGTTGCTTCGTAAAGTTTTTGCAGTGGCGGCCGTTAGGATCGTGGCAGTGTCACAGGCCGCGGCAGCACGTGAAGTATCGCCGGAGCTTGCCAATAATGCTTTGATCGTCGCCATGTTGGCAATTCCCGTTACAGGCAAGCACATGAAGCTTTGAAAACGTGAGACGGCAGATTCGACTTCCGCATCATAAACACCGTCAAAATCACCCGAAGGATAGCCGTTGCAATATAATGCGTATTGAAGAATCAGCACGAATTTGGTTCTTGAATCACCTGGTTTGAGTGTCGGACATTTGCTTGTTGTACCTGGGCCAAAAAAGCCGTTTGCCACACTTGTACTCATGCCTTCTTCTTTTTGCAAAGCATAAATCAGCGCCTTATTTGTCTCTCGGGAATAAACACCATCACAAGGCATGAGTCCGAAATAATGATTGTAATCCCGATTTAGGTTTTGCTGAATTTGACGAATTTTTGTATCACCGTTTCGAACCAATGTAAAAGCGCTCATGTTGAGCAGTGCTTTCATGAGCTGTGCTGTGACAACACCGTCTTGTTTAGCCAGGCCCGCGGCTTTCTGAAATCTTTTCACGGCATCCTCTGTACCCTCAAAGAAGTTGCCTGTTAATCCGCCGGGATTAAATCCTTTTCCTTTCACCCAAAAAGCACCTTGCAGAATATAATTTAAGTTTGTCGGTTTTTCAGTTTTCTCCTGCTTTTTTAGCGGAACAAACTTACTTTCTGTCGCCGGTCCGAAATTGTCAGCGGGCTCTGCGATGCCTAACTCAATCTGCAATGCTCTCGTTAAACCGTAAATCGTCTCCCAGCTTGGTTTACCGTTCTCTTCAACCTTGTTGTAACCGTGTTTTCCGCTGTAGGTTTTGTTTAGCCATTCCTGCGTTTTCAACACCATTTGATCCATAAATGATCCCTCTTTTCTTTATTAGTGCTTTCACTATTAGGTGGCAAACGTATGACATAAAAAATACGGACATTGACTCTGCTTTATTTGCAGAGTCAATGTCCGTATTTTGTTTATCTCAACAATCCCAAACTCCCGGTCAGCCGATTGACCTTCTTTTTATCCCCGCATATGCCAATGCCAAAATAGCGGTAATCGGCAGCTGTTGATGCTTGAAGTTTCTCCGTATATTCATCATAGTGATGAATACTTTGTGCAACATCGGTGAAGTCAACTGTCAGCAGGTCGTGAAAGTCGTCGGCCTGAAGCTTGCTTCTTAATTCATGAAGCAGCTCGGCATTCCCTTTTAAGATGGGAATGGGGACTTTAACGATTCCAAGGTGTTCAATCCCAGACCCGTCTGTTACATTTTCCCCGAGCAGGCCGGGGTTGTTTTTGCCGAGCGCCGCCCCCAGGATCGCCGCTGTATTGGCGATCAGCCCGAGCGGCAAAGTTTCGTCGATCACAAGTGCGCACTTTGTTTCATTCATCAGATTTGTTCCTCCTTCAGCAGCGGTTTTGGCTTCATTTCTGAAATATAGAGGCCTGTTAATGTAAGCGATCCTCCGACGAGTGCGATCCATGTCAGCTTTTCATGGAGAATGATGATGGATGCGGCAATCGTAATCACGGGCACCATATATATGTAGGCGCTCGTTTTCACGGCTCCCAGGACACCGACTGACCAGTTCCACGTCACAAAGCAAAGCGCTGATGCGCCAGCCCCGAGAAACAGCATGTTTAACAGGTTGATGGAGGAAGCGAAGGGGCTGAGCGTGAAGCGGAAGTCAAACAGGAATAGGGCTGGGATCATGAATATCAGTCCATAAAGGAAGATCCGCTGTGTACATTGAATCGTGTGATACCGAAATGCGCTGATTTTTTTCATGAAGATGGCGTATACGGCCCAAACGAGCGCTGCGGCACACGCAAGCATATCACCGAGCGGATTCAGTTTAAGCACCGCGTTTCCATTGAAAAAAATGAGTGCGAGGCCGGTAAAAGCGGCGGCAAATCCAATGAAAAAATGCGGTTTGAGCCTCTCGCCGGCAAGGAGAAAATGGGCCAGAACCGCGGTGATCATCGGAATGATGGCTACAATCATGCCGACATTTGAGGCATAGGTAAGGGTGAGCGCGATGTTTTCCAGCAAAAAATAGAGTGTTACACCGCAGAGCCCGGCCCCGGCAAAAAGCAATTCTTCCCGCCAGCTTTTCACTGTCAGAACGTGCGGATGGACGATGATCAGCACGATCAATCCGAGCAGAAAACGGTAAAACAAAATCTCCATTGGCGAAAAATCCTCAAGCAGCACCTTTGTCGAAACAAAAGTCGTGCCCCAAATCAGAATGGTTAAAACAGCCGCAAGGTGTCCGGCGGTTTCACGTCGAGTATTCATCCTTTAATCTCCTGTCTGTCACATTCAAAGATTTTCATATATTGCTTCGGTGTCAGTCCGACCTGCCGCTTGAAAAATTTGGTCATGTGGCTCTGATCGCTGAAGCCGGTCTGAAACGCTGTCTCAATCGGTTTAACTCCTTGTTCCAGCAGCTTTTTCGCATGGTTGATGCGAACGGTCTCCAAGTAGCTGTAAGGAGAAATCCCTTTTTGCTTCGTAAACGACCGCAGCAAATGGTACTTGCTCCAGCCCGTCAGCCGGCTGAGATCGTCCAGCGTAATATTTTCCGTGTAATGCGCTTCTAAATAATCGCAGACCGCTTTCACTTGATCGGACGGCTCAGGCGCGTTTTCCAAAAACGCGACATCAGAGCAGGTCCGGATCAGCTCTTCAAGCAGATGGAGAAACAATTCCTCTTTTTTCAACGCTTTTTCTTTCTGCAAAATGTGGATGTGCAGTTCCTTCAAGCTTGAGGTCAGTTCATGGCGGAACAAGACGTTTTGCGTGAAGTATGGCAGATTTTCTGCTCCCGTCAGTTCCTTGACGGCTTTCATCATCACATCCGGCATAATATTGATGCAGCGGTAATCGAGCGCCTTCCCGTCAATCTGCTCGCAGCTGTGGGTGTCATGCGGATTAAACAGCACAAGATCACCGGGATTGATGATGTATTCCTGCCCCTTGCAAAGCAAATAGCGCTGCCCCTTCTCGATAAAGCCGACCACATAATATTCATGAAAGTGATTCGGAAACTTCTGCATGATGCCTTTGAAGCGGTAAGCTTCAACCTGCAGATCGGGATCCAGAAAAAGCGTCCGGGTTTCGTTTCGCATGAGCGGGCCTCCTGTGTATGATGATTTTTTTAGTTTAGCATGTTTTTGGGGGATTTCTTGTATGATGTTGCTGTAGTGCACCTTTTTATCATTTGCGTTTTTGATATTAAGGAGTGGTAAAGATGATAAATAAATATTAAAGCGGGAATAAAAGATGGATAAATGAAGAAGGGGAGACTTTATAGTTGAAGTGATAGATCGTTTGCGTAATCTACTTACTTGGAGCTAAAGTAGAAGTTGATGCTAAGTAGAGGGAATCCGAGGTGATGAAAAATGTGCCATTTAATAGAATTTCACCTCGTTCATTCAGTTATAGAAAAGATCAAATTGAAATATACGATGATTTTCTTGTGTATAATTCCAGGAGTTTCACGTTCCAGATACTATAATTAATCATGGAGCGCCTTAAATATGATGAATCAGAAAAAACAAGACATTAGGGGCGTGCTGAAAAAAGAAATCAAAACTCATGACATATTACAACGATCACAGATATCAAAGGGGTTAAAAGAAGATGAACCCTGTTCAATAACAGAGATCATCCCATTAACTCTACATCGTCTTTTTCAAAAATGTCCTTTACAAAGGGTACACTTTCATAATTCCTGTCTCCATGCTTGAATTCTATGAACAGGCTGCAGTCATCGCTGCTCCACAAATTAATTCACATGCAGCTCCTGCACCTACATTTACCATAGCAACAGCCCCACAGTATTGGGAGCAAGCTAAAAAACCTAACATTCCACAAGCAAAGTTCTTTCCCCAAACGCTGAAACTTTTTAATTGAAATTCACCCTGTTGGATATCATGGGGATTTTTTCCGAAAACTTTAAATGAGTTATTATGATCTTGAATCAGTATATCAAGGTCGTCATAATTGCCGCTGAAGTCTTTGGGTATACCTATTAGACTGAAATTAAAAAACTCTTCAGTCTCTTTACTGTATCCTAAAGTATAAATTATGGAATCCCCTTTATCATTTTTATAAGCTCCATAAACAAATTCTAAGTCAGATATTGTACCTTCTTCGTCAATTTGGGCACCCTTGAATAACAAACTTTTATCCTTAAGATCTACTTTTTTATATCCTGCATCTTTATATTCTTCAATGTATTTTTTAAAATTTTCTTTCCTATCAAGAGCTATCTGCTCAACATTATTCACTTCGTTTTCACTAAGCACTTCAGTTTTCACATTGTAAACGTCTTCAATTTCCGTGATGATTTGTTCCCTATCTTTTTTATTCGTACAAGCTGTACAATCTCCCTTGTCATTACTTCCATTTTCAATGGCTACGACATGAATAGGCATGATAGACACAACAGAAATCAAGAACATTAGCATAAATTTTTTCATACTGCTTTTCTTCCTTTCTAGTAATATTTTCAAAATACGCATAAGCGTATTTTAATCATTACGATCATCTATCCAAGCATCTCCTATCTTTAAATAGAAGTATCTTAGAGTAAAACCTAATACAACTCCGAAGATGATAAATCCGATTGAAAAAATAAGAAATTCAACTGTAAATACTGGTTTGCCTTTTAAATATCCTATCAGCAACTGTCCTAAGACAAATATCACAGACGCAGCAGTTGTAAGAAGAGGTAAGAGCCTAGCCCATGTGATAAAATTTTTTTTCATCTGTTTTATTGTTAACTTTCCTTTTGCCATTTTCATCACCTCGTAAATGAAGGTAACATAAATTTATTTTCAAAAAAATGAACATGAGGAACTAAATTCCATTCAATTTCATTACTTAATTTCTAGTTTTAAATAAAGGCACTTTACACCCTAAGAGCCTGGTCTGAGTGATCCTTCAACTCTTAAAGAAGCGAAAAAAGGGGGTTTCTTGTATGATGAAAAAAAGTGAAGATGGAGCGGGCATCCCTATTTGTTTATGGATGTCGCGGAGCACAAGAGATCAATTACGAGTTGGTTGAATGAATTTCACTTTTAGTATAAAATTACACTAAAAGTGAAGAGTGGAGGTCTGTCATGGACAAAGACTACATAACAGCACTCATCTCATCAAAATTAAGGTTAATCCGCACGGAAAGCGGTTATACGCAGGAGAAAATGGCTAATGTCCTGGGGATTTCGAAGAAGACGCTTGTTCAAATCGAAAAAGGGAGGTCAACGGCTGGCTGGGCGTATATTGTGGCTGTGTGCGCGCTGTTTCGAAACAGTGAGGTTTTACAGTCTGTGCTCGGTGATGAACCTTTGGAGGTTGTTGAAACTGTGGCACACCGAAGCATTGACCGGCCGAAAAGGAAGACGCTTGGCGGCAGGGTGTGGTGGCGAGAAGTCGCAAGAAAGGGCGACTTTCGTCTGCAGCAAAATTTGATTTCTCACCACTACCGGATTCTCGATTCCTATGACGATCTGTGGTTCAGCACGTTCGAAAAACAGGATGCACTGGCGCGTTTGGACGAGCTTATACATGAGAATGACGGTGTTGAATGATGAAGAAATTAAATGTGATATTATGAACAATTAGTTTTCTCTTGTTAATCGGCCCGTATGCTGTTCTTTATTTGCTTGACCATGGCAATCCGATCATGAATGCGTGGGTACAGGCAGATGCTGAAAAACATTTGGACAGCTTGGGCTATCATGTTCATGACTATAAAGAGCGTCATGTGATGTTGCCGAAGACAGCTATCAATCAAGACGATTTCCAAACACAATATATGGTCGTTTTTCATGATGAGCCTCATGTGGTGTATTACTATGGAAAAAACAAAAAACGGGGGGAATCGTCCAGTTCTGTGAGAAGGATGAACTCGGGTGATATGTCTGTTGGAACAAAGAGACACAGTGAAAAACAGTGTGTATTCAGTTTGCAGAACCGAGATTAAAGGGCGTGCTGTCCGCCGCCCTTTTTCCTACACCAGAACATCATCAAGCAGCTTCCACAGCAACTCCCGCCGATTTCCCGCTTTCATCTTCAAAAAAATCGACTTCAGATGGTCTTGAACGGTGTACACGGAGATGTGCAAGTCGTCAGCGATGTCTTTTGTGGAAAGTCCGCGGATGATCCGGTATACGATCTCCTTTTCCCGTTCAGACAGGCCGTAAGCGTCTGCAACGAGCGGTATCGTATCCGCGGGTGAAGCCGGCTCGAAGGAAACGGCAAGTTGTCCTGAGGGGCCGAAACCGTCCAAGCGGCTCGCTTTGAGGGACAGGAGGGGACGGCCCGGAATGGAAATAACCGTTTTCGCCGGATCATCTGTCTCCGCTGCGGCGCGGGAGCAGACGGCTCTGATCGGTCTCGGTATTGACGTGCCGCCGATCTTTTCCCAGTCTCGGAGGATGTTTAGCCAATGAAGCGCGGCGTCATTGCATGAGATAGGTCTGAGCTCTTTCGACATAATCAGAATGCCGCCGGCATGTTTCATGTGAAACAAGTCCTTTTTTGGTTTTTGATGTCGAAAACGCTGCAAGTGCCGGCCGATAATCGGTGCAAGTGAAGCGAGAAGGGATCGGTCCTTCTCATGAAATGGCGGCTGTCCGCTTTTTCGCCATAGTGTAAGATAGCCCCAGCAGTCCCCCTTGCTTAACAGAACGGCCCGCATTTCGTCCCCAAAACCCGCCGGTTCGAGAACCATGCGGTATCGTTTGCTTTTGTGAAGATCCCCTTCCAGCGCCCCGCTTAACATCGCCGCTGTCTGCTTTGTTTTGATTAATGTTTCGTATTGATTCACATCATCATCCATATATTCAAGTGCAAATAATTGCGGATGCATCCTTTCAATTGGCTCGTCTGTGATCGCTCCGATGGACAGGAGGGTGTTCGGATCGACGGCTGTACAGCATGACGCATCAAATGGAATGGCGCTTCGCAGCGCGGAGAGTACGGCTTCCATGTATTGCGGTGAAGTTTGCGATGTTCGTTCAAGCTCATTGAATTGGTCTTTTAAGGCCCGTTCCATTTGCTTCCCTCCTCTTAAAAATCCCATATTTGTGGGATGGTGCTGTTCAAAAACCTCTTTATAATTGAGAATAATTCTTAATTATTTTACTAAAAGGAGTGCGCCTTGTCATGAATATGGATTGGAATCATCCTGATGTGCAGCAATATGAAAAAAAGATCGCTTTGAAAATCCCTTGTTATCACATGTTATACGATATGATGGACCGTCTGCTGACGGTTCGGCTTGATCAAGATGAAGCCGATGTGCTGGTTGTCGGAGCGGGAGGAGGACAGGAATTGCTGACACTGGGCAGAAGGCATCCGAATTGGTCGTATACAGGGGTCGATCCATCGGCTCATATGCTCAATTTGGCGCGGCATCGGCTGAAAAACGCTCGTCTCCAGCTCAAAGCCGACTTCATTGAAGGAGAAGTGAAGAAGCTGGAGCGGGAGCATCAATATGATGCAGCGACTTGCATGCTTGTCCTCCATTTTGTTCGCGACAAGCGGACATTTTTGCAGAATATTGCGGCCCGCTTAACGGAAGGGGCGCCGTTTTTTCTGGCTGCGATTCAAGGCGACCTTGATTCTGAGTCATTCAGGTGGCAGATGGAAGCCTGGAAGGAGCATATGCTGGGAAACGGAATTTCTGAACCGGAGTGGGAAAGCTTTGCGGCTTCAATCGGCAGACAGTCTCATCCGGTTCCGGCTGAGGAGGCGGAAGCTTTGCTGAAGGAATCAGGTTTCACGAATGTGACGCGGTTTTTCAGCGCTTATTTAATTGATGGCTGGTTCGCTGTCAAAGGAGGCGGCACATGTTGAAACAGCATATTGTTGTCATTGGCGGTTACGGACATGTCGGCGGTCACATCTGCCGGATGCTCGGAGAGACATACCCCGGGCTTGTGTATGCGGCGGGGAGAAACTTGGACCGCGCGCAGCGGTTTTGCCGGGAAACGGGCGGGAAAGTGAAGCCGATGCATTTCAATAGAGATGATGCGGCTGATTGGGATTGGCTTGAACAGACGAAGCTTGTGATCGTGTGCATTGATCAGGTGGATACGGTTTTGGCTGAGACATGTTTGGCAAACGGTGTGAATTATTTGGACATTACGGCGAACGGTCCGTTTTTGGCACAGCTTGAACGGCTGAATCACGGGCATTGTGAGGGCACAGGTTTGCTGAGCGTCGGTTTGGCCCCGGGACTCACCAATCTGCTGGCGCAGGAAGCGGCAAAGACATTAGATGAGACGAGCCGCATCAACATCACAATCATGCTCGGTTTGGGAGACAGCCATGGGAAAGCGGCGATTGAATGGACGGTGGATCATTTGCATACGGTGTTTGACGTCACCGAAAACGGTGACATCAAAAAGGTGAGCAGTTTCACAGACGGCCGGCAAACAGACTTTGGCGGCCGTTTAGGATGCCGGACTGCTTATCGGTTCCCTTTTTCAGATCAGGCCACATTGCCGCGGACATTGGAGATCCCCTCCGTTTCCACCCGGCTTTGTTTTGATTCCAGGCTGGCGACATTGGCAATTGCGGGCTTGAGAAAAAGCGGTGCTGTTCGCCTTTTAAAAAACA
The DNA here is from genome assembly GCF_029537375.1 of Bacillus sp. HSf4. NCBI lineage: Bacteria > Bacillati > Bacillota > Bacilli > Caryophanales > Bacillaceae > Bacillus > Bacillus sp. HSf4. The sequence continues at coordinate 271,324 of NZ_CP120679.1, forward strand.
GCGTCATCCGCGGGTGGACCGTCAAGCTGCTGGAATCGCTGAAAATCGGTTCGGCGGAGTACGCGGTCAAAGTGGATGCGGAAGGACTGAAAGGCGGCCGGCATCACGCCGTCGGTCTTTCCATGTACGGTGAGAATGAATCATTGATCACGGCGCGGGTCGCGTTTGCCGCTGCTTCCGCTTTGTATGCCGGAGCTTTTCAGCGGGGAATGTTTCATCTGGAGGAGTTGTTTGAGCTGGAGCGGACAGACGATGTCATGTATGTAAAACGAAAGGAAACGGGAGAACGCTTTGTTATATAATTTGACATATTTTTAAAGAAAGTGAGATGATAAAAATTAGAAAATAATAGAAGGAGATGGGGATTATGCAGCCGGAAGATATCGTCAGAAGCGGACCGAACCAATATATATGCAAAGCCGGCATCACGAAAGAGCTGCCGTCGCTTTTAGAAAGATTTAACCGTCCTGTCATCATAACCGGTGTTCAATCGTTTGCGGCTTTTACAAAACACGTGCAGCTGCCCGCTGATTGGACCGTCATCCAGCATAAAGGCTACAGCTCACTGGAAGGGATACGACGTGCGGCTGAGCGCGCCGGCACAGCCGATATCATCATCGGCATCGGCGGAGGCACTGTGTTAGATACGGCGAAAGCCGCCGCTGATCTGTTACACACTGAAGTCATGACAATCCCGACGATTCCGGGGACATGTGCGGCAAGCACGCCATTGAGCGTGATCTATGATGATGAAGGCAACTTTTCCGGGGTGCAATACCATAAGCGCTCAAGCTATTTAACATTGGTTGATCCGCTGCTGCTTTTATCTTCACCGCTCGCTTATGTGAAAAGCGGGATCGGTGATACACTGGCGAAATGGTATGAAGCGGAAGCGATTATCAGAAATACGGCTGATTCGCTTTCGATCATGGTTCAGACGGGGCTGAGGCAATCCGTCTTCATTCGCGACATCTTGTTGAAAGATGGCCTCAAGGCTGTGGAAAGCATTGAAAAAGGCGAGCCGTCTCCAGCTTTAACAAATGTTTTGGAAGCGGTTATTGCGCTTGCGGGAACGGTTGGCGGCTATGCAGGCCGGTACGGCAGAATGGCCGGGGCCCACGCGGTTCATAACGGTCTGACATTTATTCAGGAAACCCATCATGTCCTGCACGGCCAGAAAGTTGCCTATGGAATCCTGGTCCAGCTTGCTTTGGAAGGACGGATGGACGAAATTGCTGAGCTGCTTCCGTTTTACGAGTCGCTCGGCTTTCCGAGAAGGCTATGTGATTTAGGTATTACAGAAAACGTGGAGCAGGCAAAACAAACGATAGCGGCCCATGCGGCCAGACCTGAAGAATCATTATCCCTCATGGGATCGTTTCGCGAAGCTGACGTGATCGCGGCGATAGAATCGCTTGAATAATCGGGAATCCGCCCTTGAAGATGCGTTATTTGTATGGCTCCTCATGTTATTTCTGAAAAAGTTCAGTCTTTTACCGATATAAATAAAAAATGACTTTGCAAAAAAGAAGGGGGAGCAATGTGAAAAAACCGAGGTGGAACAATATCACGATCGGCGGCAAATACGGCATCATCTTTTTTGTGATGTTAACCGCTTTTTTAGCATCCGTTTTGATGACGTACAGTCTGTTGAAGAATACAAGCCAGACGATACAGGATACAAAATCAAAAAATGAAACGGCGGTTCAGTCAGCTAAGCTGATGTCGCTTTATCAAAATAAATATTTACATATACCCGAATATATTATCAACGCCAAGGATGAAAAATTATCGGACTACATGACATACAGCCAGGAGTTTGCCGATACAGCAAAAAAGCTGAAAAAAGAGCTTCATTCAGATGAACAGCTTGAGATGTTTCATCAAATTATCGATAACAACCATGCTTTAGATGAATATTTTTTCAGTAATATCGTACCGAATGTACAGCAGATCAATACCAAAAAGTTTTTGGAGCTGCAGCAAAAAGCGAATCAATTAAAAGAGGAAACTTTGGCGCTCGGTGACAAATTGAAAGAAAACGCTGTCAGTTCAAATGTAGAGGCAATAGGGGACGCACAGTCCAATATTTCGCGGACCATTATGATCCTCGTGGTGTCGATTCTTGTGTCAGCCGTTGTTTCCGCAGGACTTCTCATGATTGTCAGCAGACAGATTAAGAAAAATCTCAATCGGGTGGTTGCCGCAAGCGATGAGATTGCACAAGGCCATTTAAACTTTACAGCCCTTGACTACAAAGGGAAAGATGAAATCGGACAGCTTTCACAATCGATTAATGATATGGGGGAAAGCCTGCGCGAGATGATCGTCGAGGTGTCCAAGATCGCCAATGAGGTCGATAAGCAATGCCTCACGTTTACGAATGTCTCCAGCGAAGTGAAAGAGGGAAGCGAACAGGTCGCCGTCACGGTCGAAGAGCTGGCAAACGGTGCAAGCAATCAGGCCAATGAAGCGGCCAATATTTCCGAACAGACGCAAGCGCTGGCCGGACAAATACAGAAAGCCGATGAAAATGGAGAAACATTGGCGAAGTTTTCTAAAGAAGTGCTGAACGTTTCGGTCGACGGTGATCAACAAATGACGCAATCCTTGCAGCAAATGCACGTCATCAACGATGTGATGGAGGCGTCTGTTGAAAAGGTCAGCATCCTGGAAGAACAAACGCAATCTATCCATCAGCTTGTCGAAGTGATTACGGGCATGGCTGAGCAAACGAACCTGCTGGCCTTAAATGCGTCGATTGAAGCGGCGAGAGCCGGTGATGCCGGACGAGGATTTGCGGTTGTGGCCGGCGAGGTGAAGCGGCTCGCGGAAGAAGTGAAAAACTCTGTCGGAAGCATCACGGAGATCGTCAGTACGATTCAAACGGAGACATCGTCTATGGCAGCGGATTTGAAAACCGGTTTTTCTGAAGTAAACAAAGGAAAAACCCAGATTGAAACATCGGGCCGGTATTTCTCAGAGATCAAGCATAAAGTGACGGATATGGAAGAGCGGGTGTCGGACATTTCCGCCGCATTATCCAATTTCAAACGTTCAAGCGAAGAGATTAACGGCTCAGTTGAGCATATCGCGGCGATATCTGAAGAAAGCGCGGCTGGTTCTGAAGAAATCTCCGCATCTGTTCATGAACAAAGCGGTTCCATTGAAAAAATGGATGAAAGCGCCCGCCTGCTCGGAGAAATGGTCGAGCGGATGAACGGGATGATCAAGCGGTTTAAACTGTGATGTTTCAATGAAATGGGAGGTTTTCATGTTGACAGCAAATTTGAAAAGAGGACTGTTTGCGCTCGTCTTGTTCGGCCTGCTGTTCGCTGCAGCGGGGTGCTCGTTCAATACTGTGCAAAAGAGTGCTGAAAAAGAGGAAAAAGTAAAGCTGATTGCCGATTCTGACAAATTATATGTCGGCTTTGCGATCGACACGCTGAAAGAAGAGCGCTGGTACAAAGACAAAGCGGCATTTGAAAAAGAGGTGGAAACCCTCGGCGGAGAAGTCAAAACGCTCGCGGCAAACGGGAATCAAGATGTTCAGCTCCAGCAAGCCGAGCTTTTGATCAACGAAGGCGTTGATGTGCTCGTCGTTGTCCCGACGAATGCGGATGCTGCGGCTGAGATTGTCGACATGGCTCATAAAGCCGGTGTGAAAGTGATTTCTTATGACCGGCTGATTCGCAATGCCGATGTTGATTATTATGTTTCATTTGATAATGAAAAAGTCGGCGAACTGCAGGCAGAGACCATTGTCAAAAAAGCGAAGAAGGGCAACTTTGTCTATATCGGCGGATCATCTCTCGACAACAATGCCGTATTATTCCGCAACGGGGCCATGAAGGTCCTCGAACCGCTGAAGAAGCAGGGGAAAATTGATATCGTCTTTGACGAATATACGAAAGACTGGCTCCCTGAACAAGCGAAAAAGAATATGAAACAAGCGTTAAAGCAAAACAAGGATATCGATGCCGTCATCGCCGCCAACGACGGTACGGCGGGCGGAGCAATTGAAGCCCTCAAGGAAGCGGGACTGGCCGGAAAAATACCGGTTTCGGGACAGGACGCCGAACTCGAAGGAGTTCAGCGGATCGTGAAGGGAACGCAGACGATGACCGTTTACAAACCGATTCCGACGATCGCCAAAAAGGCCGCCGAAACAGCGATTCAAGCGGCAAAAGGCGAAGAAATCAAAACCGATACAACCGTTGAAAACGGAAAAACAAAGGTGCCATCGATTCTGCTTGAGCCATATGCGGTCACGAAAAGCAATATTAACGAAACCGTTGTGAAAGACGGACATTTGTCAAAAGAAGATATTGATAAATAATGAAACAGCCATCCTGTCGAAAGGATGGCTGTTCGGTTTATTGGAAAGCTTATTTATTTTTATATTTGAACCTCATAAAATAGACAAGGCTGAAAGCTAAAGTAAAAGCAAGGGATTGCAGAACGTAACCTGCTGTTATGCTTCCGGTGTTGAGGTACGAATCCATATACCGGCAGCAAAGATGAGAACAGCAATGAAAACCCACAGTACAGACTTAGATTTCATAGATGCTGGGCTGCTAAATTTCCACTTTCACATCAGCGTTCTTCTTCAGCTTCTCCACTTGCTGTCCGAGTTTTTCCTGCCGTTTTTGCTGTTCAAGCAGTTCTTTAATCTGGGATTTGACATCCTCGAACTTTGGCGTGTCTTTTTGATTGCTTTCTTTTTGCTGTGCTGCATACTGGTCGTAATAGTCCTTGATTTCTTTGTCTGTGACTTTATCTTTTGGCAGCTCTTTGTCGATGTATTTTTCGGTTTTGATGCTGTCGGCAATGTCAGATTTAAGGGTTGTTAAGCTTAAATCGGCTTTTTTTAAGGCTTCATTGAATTCTTTCTCATCTTTATATTGCTTTTTCGTTTGGTCGAGCTGTGTTTCGATCTCTTTTGCAGTGGCTTTATAGCCTTTTTTGTCCGCTTCCTGGGAAATGAGTGCTTGTCCGACTAAGCTGTCGATCGTTTGTTTTTTGATCTGCTTGGCGGCATCAGCTGATGTCGGATCCTGACCGGTTTGCTGATACTGCATTTGTGCGGTTGACAGCAGCCTGTTATAGTCTTGGCCGGTGATCTTTTGTTTGTTTACGACAACAACGGTTTTCGTATCATCGACTTTTTGCTTGTCGAGCTTTTTCTGCAAGGCTTTCATTTGTTCTTCCTGGTTCGGCTGCCCGCTTTGAGACGCATCCTTATCAGGCTGAGAAGCGCAAGCGGCTAATACGGCAGCCATTAAACCGATCATGAGAGAGGATATGATTTTTTTCATGGATATCTCCTTTCTTCTCATCAGAAGTCGATCTTGAAGAGTTGATCTAATGTTGCATTCTAACCGATTTGTTCTTAAAAATAAACCATTTGCCATCAATTTTCCAATTTGTCATCGAATTGAAAGGAGATCGTAATGTTTATTTTAAATGTTTCGTATCAAAGCCATATATCTGAAAGTCCTTCATAAATATATCTTGGACCAATTGTTTTGTTTCCTGATTGTAAAAGCTCTCATAAGTTGGCAGGACCCAGTCGAATGATGAGATGGTCAGGACCGTGTCTGCGAACTTCCCTTTTTTCAGCATCAGATCTGACAAATGGTGCGGTGATTTTGACAGCTGTGAAAGCGGTGATTTTAACAATTTGTATTTATTTTCGATTTCTCGGATTTGCGCGGTGAATTGTTCGAGGTAGATATAATGATTGACAAATTCCTCTTCCCCTTTTATATACTGGGGCCCGAGATGACGGTCAAGAGCATGAATATCAGAGCCTAAATCCTTTAGGTGATATAAAAATTCTGTAAACGACAATCCGGTGTCGATGTCTCGGTCAAAAAGACAGATAAAATTCGGCGAGCAGATCGTTGTCAGAAAAGAACTGACTGCCCGTTGGAATGGATTGCGCACGAGTTTGTAGGTATCTTTTTTTCTTCCAAGCAATTGCAAAGAAAGATCATTCATGTAGTCGGGTTGTTGTGTAAAGATCTTATTTCTGTAATGGTGAATGTCTCCTTCAGATGTTTGCGCCGCATCTTCCCAGAGTCCGTTTTGGAAAAAGAACCAGCGATTCAACGTCGTGCAGCCGCTTTTCGGGATCCAAAAGAGAATGATGGGAAAGTCTTTTTGATAAAGCGGGGTATAGGGAAATATCAAATGCTCCAGTTTATCATCTTCAAACATATCGACCACATCCACTCCAATTTAGTTTTTGGCCTTCCCGGGAAGGGACAGCGACCATCTTCATAACAAAATATGCCGCAGCTATTGAGTTGATAGGGCGAAAAAATGAATTATCTGTCAAATAATAAGATGGAAAGATCAAGCTGTCCGCTAATATTCCATCTTTTGAAAAATAAGGTATTCGATGAAACCATCTTATTAAATCGAGGCGGGGCTGTATAGGTCATTTCGATCTAGTATGTTTTGCGGATATGATATCGACAGACTGGAATTAAAATCAATTTCCTATTTAACTAAATTACCCTATAGTGTAATCTTAAAAAGAATACAAGGACATTTAGGCCATTCGAATGAAAAAATGAATTTGTGGAAAAAAGAGGTTCGCCATGGAAATGGGGTATCGGCAGATGGGATGCCAGCTGCCGCAAGCTTCGGTTTGTTTGGATAACACTAAAAGGGGGGGGGGATAGCATGCAGGTCAGCATAAATGAATATCCGGTTCCGGATCTTGCATCAGGTCCGTATGGAATCGCTTCATGTACGGACGGACATATTTGGTTTACGGAGCAAAAGGGAAATCGGATCGGCAGGATGAAGCCTTCCGGAGAAATGATAGAATACGCTGTTCCGACTGCGAATGCAGGCGTGTCGATTATCGTTCAGGGGACAGACGGCAATCTATGGTTTACAGAATATAAAGCGGGCAAAATCGGGACCATCACGGCTCAAGGCGTGATCGCCGAATACCCCCTTCCGGCCGGAGCGGCGCCGTTTGGGGTCGCTGAAGGACCAGACGGCGCCATCTGGTATACGGATATGGGGAATCATCAAATCGGCAGGATGTCGCCATCGGGGCATGTTACACAGTATGGGCTGCCAAGTCCGGGATCATTCCCTTCGTTTATTGTGAAAGGGTCTGACGGAGCGCTTTGGTTTACACAGAATCAAAGCAATTCGATCGGCCGGATCACGGTGAACGGAGATATTTCTGAATACCCGATTCCGAAGACGCAATCCGGTCCTGTCGGCATCACATCGGGCCCTGACGGAGCATTGTGGTTTACGGAAATTAACGGAAATCAAATCGGAAGGATCACTGCATCCGGAACCATCAGCGAATTTCAGATTCCATCCGAAAATGCCCGCCCCCATGCGATTACTGCCGGCGGAGACGGGGCGCTGTGGTTTACGGAATGGGGAACCGGTCAAATCGGACGAATCACAGTGGATGGAAAAATAACAGAATATCCGATTCCGACGAAGCACTCCGAGCCCCACGGCATTGCTGCCGGACCTGACAAATCGATCTGGTTTGCAGAAGAGTGCGGCCAAATCGGCCGGATCACGTTTTAAAGCACGCCTATCATCAGATGGGCGTGCTTTTTTGAATGTTCTTTTTCTCATCTATATTTTCGGGATGTTTTTTCCCATTTTTGACGTAATAAATCAAGTAGCATGCCGCCATAAAAGGCACACCGCAAAAAAGGGCGATCCGCTGGTTCGGATCAAAGGCGATGCCGATGCAGGACGCCAGGCACAAGAGAAATGCGGCAATCGGCACGGCCGGATAAAGCGGTGTCCTGTACTTTAAAGCGTCTGCGTTGTTTCCTTCAGATAAAAAGCGTCTGCGAAACATGTATTGTGAGGCAGCGATACTCATCCAGACAACAACCACGGCAAACCCTGAAATCGACACAAGGACAATGTAAACCGAGTCGGGAGCAAAGACGCTCGAAAGAAGCGATAAAATTCCTCCGATCATGCTGAAGATCAGTGCGTTAAACGGTATCCCCTTTGACGTCAGCTTCCGAAAAGCAGGATGGAGCGTGTTTTCTTTGGAGAGCGACCACAGCATCCGGGAACAGGCGTATAAGCCTGAATTGGCCGCGGAAAGCAAAGCCGTCAGAATGACAAAGTTCATGATATCAGCGGCAAATGGCACGCCGATGCGGTCAAAGACAACCACGAAAGGGCTTTTGACGACGCCGGCTTCTTTTATCGGAATCAGGCATGAGAGCACGAAGATCGTACCGATGAAGAAAAGCACCAGCCTCCAAATCGTTGTTTTGATGGCTTTGGGAATGTTTTTTTCCGGGTCGGCGCTTTCCCCGGCCGCGATCCCGATCAATTCCGTTCCTGAAAAGGCAAAATTCACAGAAAGCATCGCCATAAAAATGGGAAGCATACCGTTTGGAAATAGTCCGCCTTCTCCGGAAAAGTTTGATAACAGCGGGGCGGAATCGCCATTTTGTAAGGGAATAACGCCGAATATCGCTGAACCGCCTAAAATAATAAACAATAAAATGGCTAACACTTTAATGCTGGAAAACCAAAATTCCGACTCGGCGAAAAATTTCACTGAGAAAGCATTCAACAGGAAAATCAAGGCGGCGAAAACGGCGCTCCACATCCAGACTGAAGTATGCGGGAACCAGCGCTGCATCAATAATCCGGCTGCGGTGAATTCCGAGCCGAGGGCGACGGCCCAGGTCAGCCAGTAAAGCCAGGCGACCGTGAATCCCGTGCCGGGGCCGATGAATTTGGCGGCATACATATGAAACGACCCTGTGACAGGCATTGCGACCGATAATTCGCCGAGACAAAGCATGACAAGGTAGACGATCAGGGCGCCGACCAAGTAAGCCAAAATCGTCCCGGCCGGCCCGGCCTGGGAAATTGTATAGCCTGAGCTTAAGAAAAGTCCTGTTCCGATGACACCGCCCAATGAGAGCATCACAAGGTGTCTGCTTTGCATTTTTCTTTGAAAGTTCTGATGATTGCTGTTTGATTGTTCCATCATACCTCCAACTTTCTTGCCCATTCGGCAACAGCATTGATGTCTTCCGGGCTTGTCCGGCAGCAGCCGCCGATCAGCCGTGCGCCTGAGTCGTACCAGAGGCGGGCGCTGTCTCCGAATGATTCGCTGCACGCGGGACCATGCCATGTTTTCGTTTCGGGATCGTACGCTTCCCCGGAGTTCGGATAGGCGATGAGCGGTTTATCCGTATGCTTTTTCATTTCACTGATCAGTGATGGAATGTGTTCGAGCGGCGTACAGTTGATTCCCGCCGCGGCGACTTGTTCTTGCCGGTCAAGCCATTCGGCGCATTCGGCGGCAGGCGTTCCGTCGCTGATGAGGTGGCCGTCTTTTGCACTGAAGCTGATCCACGCATACGTTTGGGGGAATTCTTTTAATAGCTTGACGATGGCTCTCGCTTCTTGAAGACACGGGATCGTTTCACAGGCCAAAATGTCGGCGCCCGCATCAATCAGCGCTCTCATGCGAGGTCTGTGGAAATCGACTAATTCGTCCTCGGATACGCCGTAATCCCCCCTGTACTCTGAACCATCGGCAAGAAAAGCGCCGTAAGGGCCTACTGAAGCGGCAACCAGCGGCTTCGGTCTGCCGTTCCGATTTTCAGGAAGAGACCAAAATTCATCCCGCGCTTCGGTGGCAAGCCGGACGGACTCTTTTATCAGGTGAAGCGCTTCTTCTTCGCTCAGACCGCGCTTTAGAAAGCCTGCAATGGTAGATTGGTAGCTGGCGGTTATCGCGCAATCTGCCCCCGCGCTGAAGTAATCCGCATGCACCTGTTTGATAAGGCCGGGATTTTCGATCAGGATTTTGGCAGACCACAGACTGTCATTCAAATCACAGCCATGGCGTTCAAGCTCTGTGGCCATTGCACCGTCAAGGATGATGAGCGGGAATTGATTCAAGATTGACTGGATGGGATTCATAAAAAAATGAGGTTCTATCGTTCGAACCCCAGCCTCCTTTCAGAGTTTTTAAAAATATATGAAAAATAGTTTAAAAGACGGGATCATTTTTGTCAATTGGTGAAACATGACGAATCCGCAACAGAAACGATCTGTTCATGGTATTCGTGAATCGCGGGATGTGGCGTTTGTCTTCAGGTCAAGCGAGAGCACAAAATCATCCAAAGTAGAAGAGCCTGTTACTTGATTTTTCGGGAGCAGGTTCTTTTTTTGCGGTCAATCAAAGCGGCATCCGAGACAATGATAAAACCGGCTGCTTGTGCATATTTTGAAAAGAGCAGAACGAATGCGAATTCAAAATAGAGAAGGGGAATGGGAGATGAAAAAGTTAATCATCAATGCTGATGATTTTGGTTATTCAAGAGGTGTGAATTACGGAATTATCGATGCCCATAAGCTGGGAATACTGACATCGGCCACATTAATGACGAATATGCCGGGTGCAGGTCATGCCGCCCGCTTGGCCCGTGAATCTCCCGAGTTGGGAGTCGGCGTTCATCTGGTTCTCACTTGCGGGAGGCCGCTTTTGCCCGGTCATCGGACCATTGTCGATGCGCGGGGAAACTTTCGCGATCTCGCCTTTTATCAAGGCGCATATACGATAGATGCTGATGAAGTGTACGACGAATGGAAAGCGCAGATTGAAAAATGCCTTGCTTTTGGCCTTGAGCCCGACCATTTGGACAGCCATCATCACATCAATCGTTATCCGCAGATTTCCGAGGTGTTTTTGGCGCTTGCCAAAGAGTACCGCCTGCCGGTCAGACATAATATCGAGACAGACGTTTTACGAGAAAAAAATGTGAATACCACAGACTTTTTCGCGACGGTTCTCGAAACCGCTTTAAAGGATGATGAAGCTATTGCAGGGCTGTTTCAACACCATGATACAGTTGAGGTCATGACACACCCTGCTTATCTCGATAAGGAGCTGTTGGCGGGCTCTTCCTACACTTATCCGCGGGTCGATGAACTTGAATTTTTAATCGATCCGGATGTCGTCCTCCGTTTGCGGACGCTTGCAGATGTCCAGCTTGTACCTTTCAGAAATCTGACATAAGGAGAAACGCGGTATGAAACATTTTCTGCAGTTATTAGGAAAGTCATTGCTGATCCCGATTGCCGTTCTTCCGATAGCAGGCCTCTTGCTGCGTCTGTCGGCCGAAGACATGCTTGATATTCCGCTCTTTCAGGCGTCAGGCGTGATTTTAAGCAATATGGACGTGCTGATTGCCATCGGCATCGCCATGGGGCTCTCCAAAACCAAAGATAAGGGAATACCCGCACTGACGGGATACTTGGCGATCACCATATTAAAAGAAGGGCTCGGCATCATGAATCAGGACCTTGACATGAGCGTGTTCGGCGGAGTCATCGCCGGTTTGGCGGCCGCTTTCATTTACAATCGCTTTCATGACACACGGCTTCCGAGCATGTTCTCATTTTTTGGCGGAGAAAAGTTTCCGCTGACGATGATCGTTTTGCTCATGATCCCGGCTGCGGGCCTGTTTTCCATCGTCTGGCCTTATGCACAGGCAGCTATCGATACTTTTAGCCAGACGCTTGTGGGGCTCGGCGCTTTCGGGGTGTTCGTTTTCGGTTTTTTGAACCGGTTTTTGCTTCCGTTCGGCCTTCACCATGTGATGAACACGTATGTATATTTTGGTCTTGGTCGGTATCAAACGGTTTCCGGTGAGACGGTCACAGGAGAAATTACGCGGTTTTTAAACGGAGATCCGACAGCCGGGTATTTCCTCGGCGGCTTTTTTATCACGATGATCTTCGGCATCCCGGCGATTGCCTTGGCGATTTCACGCGCCGCCAAAAAACGAAAAAAAGAAACGAAAGCCCTGATGTCGTCCGGAGCGGCGACATCAATGATCACCGGAATCACGGAGCCGATTGAATTCACGTTTTTATTTACTTCACCTTTATTATATTTTCTTCATTCTGTCTACACGGGGCTCGCCGGAGCGGTGCTCTGTATGCTGGGCATCCGCCACGGCTTTTCATGGGGAGCGGGCGCCATCGACTATTTGCTGAACCTCAATTTATCAGATCGCGGATTATGGATCATACCGGTCGGACTTCTCTTTTTTGCTCTTTACTATGTGACGTTTTACTTCATCATTACAAAGCGCAACATACCGTTGATCGGAAGAGAACAAGATGCACTTGAAGCAAACACATCCCATCCATCGATGGCTCACGGTATTCTCCACCATATTGGCGGCCCGGAGAATGTCCTATCATGCGACAACTGTATGACGCGTTTGCGATTGAAGTTAAGAGACGCGTCATTGGCGGATGAAGCCATGTTGAAGGACTTGGGGGCGCACGGCGTCGTCAAAATTGATCAGCATCATATCCAGATCGTGATCGGCACAAAAGCGGGGAATGTCAAAAAAGAAATGGAGACAATTATAGAGCAGCTCCCGCCAGATGAGAAATAATCACATGCTATAATGTCGGACGAAAAGAACGTATTGAAAACGTACACGAGGCTTTATGTTGACAATCTGGAAACCGCTCTGCCGTTTTATGAACAGATGTTGGAACTGAGATGTCAATATCCCGAAATGAAGCTGGGAAATCGCGGCTGTCGGCGGTTAAAACCATTCACCGAGACAAAAGCGACCTTGATCGTCGATTCTGTGGAAGAATGGAAAGAATACCTCATAGGCAAAGGCCTTCTGTCATTCGCGATATCAAAGAAGTTCCGACCGGTAAAAACATGACACTGAAGCATCCCGACTCCTCGGTATTCGAATATGTGGAATTTTTGAGCGGATAAAGCTTGCACCTCCAGCAGCGTGAGGCGGTATGATTGGTATGAACCGTTCGTTGGAGGTGTCTTACATGAAACAAGAACCTTATTATTCAATTGGCGTTTTCTCAGAAATGACAGGTACATCGATTCGGACGTTGCATGATGATGATGAAATCGGCCTGCTGAAGCCTCAAAAAGCGCCCGGTTCCGGATCGCTATATGAAGGCGAGCCTCCCCATTTGTCGGAGAGGATGTTTTGGCGGGCTTAAGCAAAATCGAGGCGATCGAATCGCAGCCGTATGCAAATAAGCTGCCATCGCCATTTACAAAAGAGGAGGAAGAGTGGCTGCAGAAAGTGATCGGATATTATATCATGCACAATGATATGGATGTTGAAAAAGAGGAATGAAAACGGTTCCGGCTGCTCGGCCGGAACTTTTTAATGCAAAATGTCCGGCTCGACTTTCGTCATATCATTTTGAAGTGAAACATGAAGTTCATGTTGTTGATTGACTGAAGCGAAAAAAACCGCGCTGATTTGTTCGATTCCCCTCTCTTTCAACTGATCGATGAGCCAGCTTTCCGATATATGTAATTGGCGAAGGACGGAAGCGTATATTTTTCCGTCGACGATGACAGGGTAGGAAAATCCGCCGCGGCTTTTTTGGATCCCCAAATCTTCTGCGGTAACCTCCATCTTATCCGGTTTTTTGTAGACCGTTAAATTTCCGTTTGCCTCTATAAACGCCATTTCAACGTCACCGACATTAAAAACGTCTTTTTCCCGAAGCATCTGCAAAATATTATCGATCGAATAACGGATCCGCTTTAAATTGCCGACGATGAATGTTCCATCTTTAATGACAATGGTCGGTTCAAATGTGATCAGACGCCCTAGTGTTCTGCTTTTAATCATGATTTTTGATGTGAGCCTTTGCAAAAGTGCGATCCCCAAAACCGCAAAAGCGGTATGCAAATGTTCGATTTTTGGATCGGCGATATCCGCCCCCACAACGGCTCCGAGCGTAATAATGATTAAAAAATCAAAGACCGGCATTTCCCCGATCGAACGCTTACCCATATACAATGTGACCATTAACAAAAACGGTAAAATCGTAATAATCCGACCATAAACGAGTAAAATTTCTTTCACAGTTTCCATTGTTTTACTTCCTTTTTCGCTTTTTCTGCTTCGACCATTTATATTTTGGCTGAAATAAAGGATCTTATTTAAGAAATTAGCCGGAAGGAAAAGGCTGACCCGTGAGAAAAAAGCGCTAAAACGAAAAGGAGGAAATAATCCGAAGTTCTCTCAGAATTTTCTGGTAATTATGGTATGATGAAGCGGCAGGAGGGAGGTGTTTGATATTCCGGCATCTTCTTCAACACTCCATTGCCCGGTCTTCTTTTACGATTCTGGATAGGTTCATCACTTCCTTTTAGAAACGACTGTAAAACGCTTTTTAAAAGAAAGGGAAGTGAGACCATGAATGTAAAGAAGCCATTTCTGCTGATTGCGGTTTTTTTGATGATCTTCAGCTCGATGTTGTCTTTCATGCCCCGTCAGGCATTCGCTGACACATTTGCCGGTGATCCGAGTACAAAGGTGTCCGGCTGGGCTTATGACGAAAGCATTGGCGGCTATCTGCCGACTGAGCAAATTAAAGCAGCCGATGATCCATCAAGGCTCGCATACTGTTTGCAGCCGGGGAAAAGCTCGCCTGACAATGCCGATATGCCGTCAAGCGGCCGAATGAATGATAAGGTGTACCGGATTTTAACATACGGCTACCCCAGCGCATCCCCCTCTGAATTGGGTGTGACAAGCAAAGCGAAAGCCCACTATGCGACGCAAGTGGCCGTCTGGATTGCTGTCGGCGAAGTGACAGAAAAAAACCTTACATATCGTGATGAGAGGATTGAAGAAGCAGTCCATTTCCTTTTGGAAAAAGCGGACCGTGCGGATGATACACAGGACATAACGCTTACCGTGACGCCAAAGGACGCCAAAGCGTCAATTCGCGGTCATGATTTGCAGACACCGCCTTATACAGTCAAAAGCAGTGCGGCCGGTACATACACGGTATCTTTAAAACATGCGCCGAAACAGGCGGTGGTAACGGATATCGAAGGAAACGTGAAGAAACGGTTTAAAACAAATGAATCATTTCAAATCATGTTGCCGAAAAACACCCCGACATCAACGATGGACGTGCACATCGATGCAGAACTGAAGCAATTGATGACGATGAAATATCGATCTGACGGCACATATCAAGACGTTGTGACATTAACGAACGCCAAGAAGCATATTCAGGCGGCTGCAGCGGCTTCATGGGAGACAAAAGGCGCCATCCAAATTGTAAAAACCGATGACGAAGACAAGCCTCTGTCAGGTGTAGCATTCGATTTGAAGGATGAAAGCGGCCGGAAAGTCGCATCGCTTGTGACCGATGATTCCGGACAAGCCACAGCCGAAAACCTGCCGCTTGGAACATACACAGTTGTTGAAACAAAAACAAAGGAAGGGTTCGTGCTGAATCCTGATCCTCAAACCGTGGTTGTCAAAACCGAAGAAACCTCTGTACTGACTTTTGTCAATCAAAAGGTGACAGGCGGCGTCAAAATCAAGAAGACGGATGAAAATGGACGCGCTCTGCAAGGCGCTGCATTCACACTGTTTGACAAGAACGGAGAAAAGCTGAAAACAGCGCTTACAAATGGTCAAGGAGAAGCCTTTTTCGATCATGTCGAGTACGGACAATATACAGTCCAAGAAACAAAGGCACCGCAAGGATTTGTGCTTGATCCAACGAAACATCTGCTGAACATCAGAGGAGACGGGCATGTCGTTAAGTTTCATATTGAGAACAAAGCGATCAAGGGCAGCGCAGAATTGATCAAGGTGGATGAAAAGCAGCCGCAGAAAACATTAGAGGGTGCCGTGTATGAGCTGAAACATGAGGACGGCGCGGTCATCGGTGAATATCGTACAAATGAAGACGGAAACATCTCTGTTGACAACCTGCCATCCGGTTCTTATATTTTTACAGAGAAAAAAGCGCCGCGCGGATATGTACTAGATCCTGAACCGCTTCGATTTTCGATTTCAGAAAACGGTCAGACAGTAAAGCTTAAGGCATCCAATCACAAGATGACAGGCTCGCTTGAGCTGACCAAAACCGATGCAGCAGATGGGAACACCCGTTTAAAAGGCGCGGAATTTGTTATTCGCAATGAAAAGGGAGAGGAAGTCGCCAGAGGAAAAACCGGTGAAAACGGAATCGCCCGATTCGACAGGCTTCCTTACGGGAAATACACTTATACGGAAACAATCGCCCCGAAAGGATATGTTTTAAATGAAGAAACATTCGCATTTGAAATCAAAAAAGATGGGCAAATCGTAAAGCATACGGTAGAAAATCATAAGGAAGAGACAAATACCGCAGCTCCTCCTGCCAAAAAGGATAGAGACACTGGACATGTCGAAAAAACAGGAGGACACCTGCTGCCGAATACAGGAAATGACGGCCTGTATCGTGCTTTACTCATTGGACCCATCCTTCTTATTATCGGATGTGTCACATATGTTTTAAACCGCAAAAAGACTCAAAATCAAAGGGTGTAAATCTTCACGAAAAGGACAGCTTTACGGCTGTCTTTTTCGCGAAAAGAGCTCGAGGACAGACCCTGCACCCACGCCGAGCAAATAAGCAAACAAATCGCTCCATAAAAATCCGTATCCAAGGATGAGGCCGCCGAGCGGAATAGTTCGCAAACGGTCGATCCACGGAGCGTGGTAAAGCTGGCTGAACTCTATTAAAAAGCAAAACAACAGCGCTCCGAGCGCTACCGCTCGTGTGCCGGCTTTGTTGAACAGAAATCCAAACCCAAAGAAAATCATCAGCGCCCAAAGCGCATCTCCTGCATAAGAATTCACAATATCCGGCAGCATGCCGGCCATTTTCCTTACGCCTAACCCCGCCGCCATGGCCGCAAACGTCAATCCTGCCTGTCGGGTGCGGCTGCGTTTTTTTGTCATGATAAACCCCATTTCTCTATATGTTCGAAGAACATTTTAGCACTGATCAAGTTTCACATTGAAACTTTCATTTGCCGTGTTCGTAAAAAGTAAGGTAAATCAGCATTTCACAAAAAGGAGATTGGGCAATGTCAATAGACCTGCAAAAGAAAAGTCTCAATATCGTCCTCGAGAAAAAACAATTAACCGATGTGAAGGCAAAGGTCGGTTTAGTGCTGGATATCACCGGTTCGATGAGGGGGCTTTACAAACAAGGAACCGTACAAAAGACTGTCGAAAGAGTGCTGGCTGTCGCCGATCGGTTTGATGACGACGGAATGCTCGATGTTTGGGTGTATGACAATGAATTTTCCCGGCTGGCACCGATAACAGAAAAGGATTTTAGCGGGTATGTCAACAGGGAAATCATTAACAATGCCGAGGTGCATAAATTTGGAAGGAATAATGAACCGCCGGTCATGAAAGATGTCCTGCAGAAATACACCGTTGAAGAACGCAGTGAATATCCTGCTTTTATCGTTTTTATCAATGATGGCGGCTGCAAAAAATCGATCAAACCGATTATTGAAGCATCCTCAGATAAATCGCTTTTCTGGCAGTTTGTCGGAATCGGCGGGGGGAATTTCGACTTTCTTAAAAAAATCGATGAGCTGGAAGGGCGTTTTGTCGACAACGCCAATTTTTTTCACATTGAAGATATTGACCGGCTGACAGATGATGAATTATATGACTCGCTTCTCAATGAATTTCCCAAATGGTTAAGAGAAGCAAAGCAAAAAGGTATTGTCAAAGAAGAGCTTCAGACTGAAAAGCCGAAGAAAAAAGGGATTTTCAGCAGGTTGTTTGGAAGATGAAAAAGCCGCCTTACCGGCGGCTTTTTATATCGCATTTTTGCTTTCAGCATCTCGTACAGTGTCTGAATGCTCCCAGCACTCTATGCTTTCATGGTGTTCGACGACATCCTTGTAAAAGACCGGGTCTTTTCCGGCTTTTCGTTGTCTCACATAGTCGTTCAAAGCGGCGAACGCTACCTTGGATAAGAGGAAAATCGCAATCAAGTTGACGATGACCATCAAGCCCATGAACAAGTCGGCCAGATCCCAGACAAGCTGAACCTTTGACACGGAGCCGAAGATGACCATGGCAAGCACGCTGATTCTGTAAACCATCAGCCATGCTTTATTCGTGTGCAGAAATTCAATATTCGTTTCCCCGTAGTAGTAATTGCCGATCAAGGTGCTGAATGAGAACAAAAACACCATGATGGCGAGAAAGCCGGACGCCCATGAGCCGATGTGGGTGCTGAGCGAGGCTTGCGTCAATTCGATACCGCTCAGTCCCGGCTGTTTGTAGGCATCGGAAAATAAAATGATAAACGCTGTACTTGAGCAAATCACCAATGTGCTTGTAAAGACCCCTAAAGCCTGGACAAGACCTTGTTTGACGGGGTGGCTCGTCGCAGCTGCGGCGGCCGCGTTCGGCGCGCTTCCCATCCCGGCTTCATTTGAGAAGAGTCCGCGCTTAATCCCGTTCATCAGCGCCGCGCCGACAGCTCCCCCGGCGGCCTGTTCGAGGCCGAACGCATGTCTTACAATCAGAGAGAGCACTTCCGGCAGTTTTGTCATGTTCATCAGCATCACGAAAACGGCAACACCGATATATAAAACGGCGAGAAAAACGACGATATATTCCGATAATTTGGCGATCCGTTTGATTCCGCCGAAGGTAATGATGCCGAATGCGATCGTAATGATGAGCCCCAATGTCAGCCGGTCCGTCCCGAATGAGTTTTCAAAAGCAACCGTTATCGTGTTTGACTGGACGGCGTTAAAGACGATGCCGAACGACAAGGTGATAAGCACGGCAAAAAGGGCGCCCATCCAGCGTTTTTTCAGCCCTTTTTCCATATAATAAGCAGGGCCTCCGCGGAAGCCGTTTTTGTCCCGCACTTTATAAATTTGTGCGAGTGTGCTTTCGACAAGGCTTGAAGCCGAACCGATAATGGCGATGACCCACATCCAAAAGATGGCGCCCGGTCCGCCCAAGGCGATCGCGATAGCAATCCCCGTAATATTACCCGTGCCGACTCTCGCGGCCATGCTGATGCAAAAAGCCTGAAACGGCGAGATCGCATGTTTGTCAGGCGCTTTTTCTCTTAAAACCCGGAACATTTCTTTCAGCAAACGAACTTGAAAGAACTTCGATTTGAACGTGAAAAATAGACCGGAAGAAAGGAGCATAATCATCAATAGTTTTGACCAGAGAAAATCATTTGTTATTCCGATGATGTCTTGAAGGAATTGCTGCATGCTTTCACCTCTTTTTTGATTGTGTTTTAGAAAATGCTAAGATCCCATTCCCGGGCGATATGTTTTAAAAGCATCCCGCCTGTCAGGCTGTTGCCGTACTCGTCAATGGCCGGTCCATAGATGCCGATTCCGCAGCCTTGCTGAAAAGGCTGCTTTCTTTTGAGACTGGCAGGGACCGCACACATGATGCCGCCGGAAACGCCGCTTTTGGCAGGGATGCCGACAAAGGCGGCAAATTTCCCGGATGCATTGTACATGCCGCATGTCAGCATTAACGCTTTTGTCAGCCTGGCGACATCCTTTGGAATGACCTGCTCTCTTCGGAAAGGGTGATATCCGTCGTTGGCAAGAATCATGCCGATCAGAGCGATGTCTTCTGTGGTTCCTTCCATGGCGCATTGTTTGAGGTAGACTTCAAGCGTCTGTTCGACATCGGCTTCCAAAAAGCCGGTTTCTTTTAAATAATGAGCTAAAGCTCTGTTCCGATGGGCGGTCTGCCATTCGGACCGAAAGACTTTCTCATTGATATTCGGGCGTTTTCCGACCATTTTGTCCATGAGCGCATAAAGCGCTTCTGTTTTTTCCCGAGCCGATTCACCGGGCAGAATCGAAGCGATCGTCAGGGCACCGGCGTTGATCATCGGATTAAACGGTTTTCCCGGTTTGTGCATTTCAAGGCGGATGATCGAATTAAACGCATCGCCTGTCGGTTCGACATCGACGCGGTCCAATACATAAGAAATCCCTCTCGTCACACAGGCGGCGATAAAGCTGATCACCTTTGAGATGCTTTGCAGTGTAAAGGGCACATTCCAATCCCCGGAGGTGATCTTCATTTGATCCGTGCCAATGAGGCAAATGCCGAGCTGATTTGAATCGATTGTTCCTAAAGCGGGGATATATTCGGCGGTGCGCCCGCTCGCGGAAAAAGGCCGGTAATATTCGGCCAGATTCTTCAGGCGGGATTGCCAGACATTGGCGTCATAACGTTCTTTCACGGCTTCATTCATCAAAATTCCTCCAATCTGACGTTTTGACAAAGCTTACGGCTTTCTAGAAAAATGCGAAGACTACGGCTGCGGCTTTTCAGGCATGGCGGCAGAACAGGCGTAAAAGCTAAAGGGGGGCCTGTACACTGTCGCAGCTTGCCTGATAAAAGGGGTTTGGATATAACACAAGGGAATGATGTGCGGAAAAAGTTAGCGTTTACAAATTGAGAAAATATAAATTCAATTTATAATAGAACCTACAACATCATACAAAAACCGACAAAGATATGATAAAAATAAGCCGATTGATTTAAAAATGAAATTGTTCATGGGTCAAATGGGTGTTGCGTACAAGTGTGATTGACGCCAAAATAAAGCATCACGGTTTTTAATGGAGGATCAGCATGATAGATGAAAAATGGAGGAATTTGATCGGAAAGGCCGGGCGGCTTATCAAAAAAGACGGCTATATTTTGATGTTGATGCTTTTAACGGTTCCTTTGGCGGGGGAATTGAAGTTTTATCCTCTGAATGAGACCTTTCGGATCAGTTTTGGCGTACCGACATTCTTCTTTTTTCTGCTGCTGTTAAGAAATGTGCCGGCAGTTCTTCCCGGTCTTTCAACAGGGGCGGCGGTTGTCGCCTTCCGGGTGATGCTCGATGTTTTCGGTCGAAATCAGCTCGATTGGCAGTCGGCTTTTTATGACCATTATCCGACCTTTTTCTTTTACTTCACGTATGCCTTTCTGTTTGATTTGGCTAAGGTGAAGAGGTTTCAATATCAGCCGCTTTTGATTGGATTTCTCGGTTTTGCGATTGAAATCATTGCCGACGGAGCGGAGCTGGCTGTTCAATATGCGGCGTTTTCATCCACTGTCACACCGGGAAAAATACGCGATGTGATGGCGATTGCCTTTTCACACAGCTTCATCGTCCTGAGCTTTTTTAATGTCATGAAGCTGTATGAATCACAATCAAGGGAGAAGCAAATCCGCGAGCAAAATGAGCATATGCTGATGATCATTTCAAACTTATATGAAGAAACGATTCATTTGAAAAAAACGCTGAAGAATACAGAACAGATCACGAATGAGTCATATCAGCTGTACCGGATTCTCAATCAGCGCAGCCGGGAACATCCTTCAGAAAAGCCGCTCAGCCAGAAGGTTTTGCGGCTCGCCGGCGAAATCCACGAAGTCAAAAAGGATAATCAGCGTATTTTTGCCGGCCTTTCAAAACTCATTTCCAATGAGAGCTTCCGGGACTATATGGGAGCCGAAGACTTAGTCCGTCTTGTGATCGGAATCAACCGGAAGTACGCTGAATCCCTCGGCAAGGACATCGAGTTTCAATACACCGTCTCTGGAGAGCATCCGAAATATCATGTCTATACGATTTTATCAATGATCAATAATATTATGGCCAATGCGGTGGAAGCGATAGAGAAAAACGGCCGCATCCGCCTCAGCCTGTTTCGGAACGAAGAGGGGATGCTGGAATGCCGGATCGAAGACGATGGCCCCGGGATTCCCGAGAAGATCGGGGATGTGGTGTTTGAGCCTGGCTATACGTCAAAGTATGATGAGTTTGGCACCCCATCCACGGGGATCGGCCTTTCCTATGTGAAGGAAGCCGTCGAAGGGCTCGGAGGAGGGATTACGTTTTGCAACCATCGAAACGGTGTCGTGTTTGCGATCAGACTTCCCGTTCAACAATTGATTCAGAAAGGGTGAACCGCCTGATGCGTTTTTTTATCGCCGATGATGACCGCGCTGTGCGATCGATTTTAAAGCAGATCATTGAAGACGAAGATTTGGGGGAGGCAGCCGGAGAAGCGGAGGACGGCTGTGAATTGGAAGGGCATGTTTTAAATTTACAGCAGATTGATATTTTATTTGTCGATCTTTTGATGCCGATTCGCGATGGGATTGAGACGATCCGCCATTTGCACGGATCTTTTTCTGGGAAAATCATCATGATCTCCCAGGTGGAGTCAAAGGAAATGATCGGCGAGGCTTATTCCCTCGGGATCGAATATTATATTCAAAAACCGATTAACAAAATTGAAATCTTAAGTGTCATTCAAAAAGTGAAGGAACGGATTGAGCTTGAAAGGTCGATTCAGGATATCCAGTCCTCCATCAGCCGGCTGGTGGATACAAATGGGGGACGGAGGAACGCGATCCGGGAAAAAAGCATTCAAGAAACGGGCGAATTTCTCCTTTCTGAGCTTGGCATCGTCGGGGAAAGCGGATCGAAGGACTTGATCGCCATCCTTCAATATTTATTTGACGATGAACAGACATCATTATATGAAAAGAATTTTCCCCCGCTTAAAGACATTTTTATGAACATCGCAGAAGAAAAGCTTGGACCGTCCGCATCGCCCGTTGACATCAACCGGGAGGTCAAGGCGTCGGAACAGCGGATACGAAGGGCTGTCAGCCATTCGTTGAACCATTTTGCCTCACTCGGGTTAACAGACTTTTCAAATCCGAAGTTTGAAAGCTATGCTTCAAGATTTTTCGACTTTACGGTCATCAGCAAAAAAATGAAAGAGCTCCAGAAAGACTCTGCAGCCTCGATGACATCAGCCCGCGTCAACACGAAAAAGTTCATCCAGGTTTTCTTTTTGGAAGCCAAGCGCTTAAATGAGAGCGCCGGAAAAAGGGGTTAAAAAGAGCTTCCTCTACCTTTGAGGAAGCTCTTCTGCATAACCGGTTATCCAGCGTATTCTCTTTTCAGCAGTGAAAACATGTACACATCAATCAGTCTGCCTTTTGCTTTCTCGTACTCTCTTAACAGCCCTTCCTTTTGAAAGGATAGAGATTGCAGAAGTTTGATTGAAGGTGTGTTTTCGGGCTCCACCTTCGCTTCGATGCGGTTGAGGTTCATGCTTGTGAAGCCGTAGTCGACCAGCTTTTTAACCGCCTCTGAAGCAAAGCCTTTTCCCCAATGATTTCTTCCTAAGTCATAGCCGATTTCAGCCCTGCCGTTTTCTTGGTCGATCATATTAAAGCCGCATGTCCCGATGACTGCATTCGTTTCTTTTACAATGATGGAAAAGCGGTTTGCCTGTCCTTCAAGGCTTAGATCATTGATCATTTGAATCATGTCACGCGCTTGTGAAACGCTTGTGAAAGGCGTGATGTTCATATGTTTTGTAACTTCCGGATCTGACCAGTATTCACAGAGGATATCCGCGTCTTCCAATTCCATTTTTCTCAAAGTCAATCTGTCTGTATAAAGCGTTTCCATGGTCTGGGCCTCCTAGTGCAATTTTGTTTGTTTGATTATTGAGAACCTGATTGATAAATTCCTTTCTCTTCTAAAATGGAAAGTGCAATCTCGGCGGCAGAGCTTCCGGCAGCCAGCTTTCCATCTTGAATATGAACAGAAAAGAAAAAGGTATGATCGACAGTTTCTACATATCCGATAAACCAACCATGATGCTCCCCGTTGATCACTAATGTTCCGGTTTTGCCAGATAAAACACTGCCATTGGATTCTTCTAAGCGGATGGAATCTTTCACAGTTTGAATACTAGATTGTTTAAAATCAAATTCATTATAATAAAACTTTTTCAACATATTGACCTGTTCAAAAGGGGAAATTTTAAGAGAGCCATCCATCCAATAATGAGCTGGATCCGAAAACTCCTCATTTCCATAATGTATGGATTTGAGATAATCACGTACACGCGCTTCCCCAATTTGTTGATCAAGTTTTTGAAAATACCATGTGGCGGAGCTGCTCATCGCTGAAAATAAATCATGGTCTTGATTCCATTCTTGATACGGATACCGGATTCCGTCCCATGCCATTTCAGAATCGTTCTTCGTAATTATCCCGGATTCAAGCGCAAGCAGTGCGCTAAACACCTTGTAAGTTGAAGCGGGTGCGAATCTAGTGGTGCTTTCTTTCTTATTATATATTGTATACTTTTTCCTGTCAGAATCAAACAATACAAAACTCCCTGAAAATTTATCAAAAAAAGTACTGTAATCTTTGTAGTCTACATTGGTATTAGAGAAAGAGTATGTTTCTTTGTGCATGGCCAATATGGATACAGAAGGAATACCGGCTAAAATGACTGCAGCAACAATGGCGAACACCAGGGCGCTTTTCACTTTTAGCAAAGGGGATTCCGCCTGGAATTTGGTGATTGTCACAATACGTCTTTTGACGTGTTTGTATGAGCTGCTGAATTCAGAAGCGGCTAACAAAGGTGATGTTCTTTGCTTAAGTGAAGCGAATTTTAAAATAACCTCACCATATTTGAGATGTAATGTTTGATCAATCTTTTTTAATACTGCGAAGTCGCAAGAAATCTCCATCTCTGTTTTGATTTCCCTTGATAAATACCACACAAGAGGATTAAACCAATACACAATTGTAGACAGGCAAAGAAAATAGTTTATGAGCATATCTTTCCGTTTACAATGGTACAACTCATGAAGCAAAACACATTTCATTTCGTCAGCAGAAAACATTGAAATATCTTTTGGTAAAATAATGTATGGACGGATGACTCCAAATGTAATCGGGGATTTGATCAATGGAGAATATCCTAAAATCACTTTTCGACGACAAGCGATTTCCTCTTTGCATGTATCAAAAAGGGTTAACAGCTCTTTGTTTTTCACAATTTGCAGGCTCTTTTTTAGTTTGCCGATTCTTAGATTGCTATAAACAGCAGTCATGAGCATAAGCGCTATGCCTAATATCCAAACAGCGAAAAAGGCGGAATCTATCATTTTAAAAGACGATTGTTCAAACGACATGGCAAAGTCTTGCACCCAATTTGCGTTTGGACCAATTGCTTCTGCCATCTTACCTGCAGAATCGCGATGAGATAATCCTGAATGTGTTCCTCCTAAGTTTACGATCCAGCCAAAAAAATCATTTGTTTTTGGAAAATGAAAGGGGATAAAAGGAGCGATCAATGCCAAAAGAGAAATCACACTGATATGATATTGGGTGCTTACAGTGATTTGAATCTTCAAGGTTCTTTTAATGAGTATGATGATAGAAAAAATCACGGACAATAGAATATTGCTCAGCAAAAAGAGAATAAAGAAAGAGTCGCTCATCTCATTCCTTCTTCCTGTTCTTATGTTCTTCTAATATTTGATATAACTCATTAATTTCTTCTCCTGACAGCTGATCATTCTCCAAAAAGTTTAATACCATCGAATGAAGCGCGCCATTGTAAAACCGGTTTAAAAAACGATGGCTCTTCACTTCTATATAATCGCTTTCGTCAATATTTGGTGTATAAACAAATACCCGTCCTTCTTTATGATGGTTTAATGCACCTTTTTTGATGAGGCGCAACAGCATGGTTTGGATTGTTTTAGGGCTCCATTTACTCGTTTTCGATAGCTCTTTAATCACTTCATTGGTATTGATAGAAGAATGTTTCCAGATGACTTTCATCACTTCTAATTCCGCATCAGAGATTTGAGGTATATTTTTCATTTTCAATCATCCTATACTTACAATTGTAATACTCTCATTATATGGTTGCCATTTTAAGAAGTCAATCAAGTGCATATTGACCACAACCTCACAAAAGCATTTGAAAAAACCTCTGCTGTTCTTCATGTACCTGTCTTCCATTTTAAAGGCGAGCACGTTCATAAAAAACTGTTGCAATTAAAACTTACATGTGTAATACTTTCAAAGACTACATTTGTAAGATTTGATCTTTCATCATCAAAATTCGAAGTTGAACACGCTCCAATTGAAAAGAAGGGGGGATATCGAGATAGCACGAGGTTGTAGAAGCTGGTGTTGAAAAGTAAGCAGAAATGGGGCTTCAACGGATAAATGTATGTCAACTGTTGCTTGAAATGCTGAACTGCACGAGTGGTTTCTATAAATAAGATATTCATACAAAGGAGACGGTTTTGATGAAATTATGGAAAACAATTTTCAGTAATTTAAAATTGGAAAAAGTTGCACCCTTGCTGCTTGTCTCATGTGCAGCCCTTGTCGGATGCAATGACAATAACTTGGATGCCTCACAATCTGACCAAAAAAAGGAAAAGACGGAGATTAAGGCTGATTTTGCAAAACTTGAGGATCAATTTGATGCAAAACTCGGTGTCTATGCAGTAGATACGGGTACAAATCAAACCGTAACGTATCGGCCGGATGAGCGTTTTGCTTTTGCATCAACTATTAAGGCTTTAACCGTAGGCGTGCTTTTACAACAAAAATCAATAGAAGATCTGAACCAGAGAATAACATATACGCGTGATGATCTTGTCAACTATAATCCTATTACGGAAAAGCATGTTGATACAGGAATGACGCTTAAAGAGCTTTCAGATGCCTCACTTCGATATAGTGACAATACCGCACAGAACCTGATTCTCAAACAAATTGGCGGACCTGACAGCCTAAAAAAGGCGCTGAGGGAGATTGGTGATGATGTTACAAACCCTGAACGATACGAACCGGAGTTAAATGAAGTAAATCCGGGTGAGACCCATGATACCAGTACGGCAAAAGCGCTTGCCAAAAGTCTTCAAGCTTTTGCTCTTGAAGATACACTTCCAAAAGAAAAACGAGAGCTTTTAATCGATTGGATGAAACGAAATACCACCGGGGATGCATTAATTCGCGCCGGAGTGCCGGAAGGTTGGGAAGTGGCTGATAAAACCGGATCGGCATCATATGGAACTCGGAATGACATTGCAATCATTTGGCCCCCAAAAGGAGACCCGATCGTTCTTGCCATCCTTTCCAGTCGCGATCAAAAGGATGCGAAGTATGACGATAAGCTTATTGCGGAGGCGGCAAAGGAGGTAATCAAAGCCTTTAACGCGACTTCAAAGTAGACACCTTACATAAAGCTCATATCATTGTTTTCACAATGGTGTGAGCTTTTTCCGTATTGGGTAAACAACACATCTTTTCAGAATAGCTGAATACATCGATCGGTTGCTTCTTCATATGTTTTGTTTTCTCTCTTTAAAGAAAATGTGAAGAAAAACAGGAGAATCGGTCTGCGGGAAATGACCGGGTTTTTGTCGAAATCATAGGCTGATCGATTGATTTTAGACAAAATTCGACACAGGTCTTGGCAGTGTGACTCGAAGATCCATGTATCGCCTGTCTTCATTCATTAACAATACTTTACGGCTTGTTAACAAACACTCCCTATAATAGAACCCGATCAATCATTTGTATAGAGAGGGGTAATACGAATGACACATGAAGGGCCGATGGAGGAATGGATAAAGAAGCTGAATGAAGAAAGTCTGAAGGACAATACGTTTGACCGCCGCCGTTTTATTCAGGGAGCCGGAAAGATTGCGGGCCTTTCACTCGGGCTTGCGATCGCGCAGTCCATGGGGGCAATGGAAGTCAATGCGGCGCCGACATTTTCCGAGTATCCTTTCACGCTTGGTGTTGCGTCTGGAGACCCGCTGTCAGACAGCGTCGTGTTATGGACAAGATTGGCGCCTGATCCGCTGAACGGAGGCGGCATGCCGAATGAAGCCGTGTCTGTGAAATGGGAGGTTGCCAAAGATGAACGCTTCCGCCATATCGTAAAAAAAGGGAAGGAAAAGGCAACACCTCATCTGGCCCATTCCGTGCACGCCGAAGTGACCGGGCTGGAGCCCAACCAAGTTTACTATTACCGCTTTAAATGCGGCAGCCAGCTGAGCCCTGTCGGAAAAACAAAAACACTCCCGGCGCCGGGGGCTGACGTCTCAAAGCTGACATTCGCTTTCGCATCATGCCAGCAGTATGAACACGGCTACTATACCGCCTATCATCACATGGCAAAAGAAAAGCTCGATCTCGTCTTTCATCTCGGCGACTATATTTATGAGTACGGTCCGAATGAGTATCTATCAAAAACAGGCAATGTCAGAACACACAGCGGTCCGGAAATCATCTCGCTTACCGATTACCGCAACCGCTATGCCCAATACCGTTCAGATGCCAATCTGAGAGCCGCTCACGCCGCATTTCCATGGGTCGTGACATGGGATGACCATGAAGTGGAAAACAACTACGCGAATACGATTCCGGAAAAAGGCCAGTCTGTTGAAGCGTTTATCAAGCGCCGCGCTGCCGCATATCAAGCGTATTACGAGCATATGCCGCTCCGCCGCAAATCGTTGCCGAACGGCCCTGATATGCAGCTGTACCGGAATTTTTCCTACGGCAACCTGGCCGAGATCAATGTTCTCGATACCCGTCAATATCGCGATGACCAGGCGAACGGCGATGGAAACAAACCGCCTTCTGATGAATCAAATGATCCGAAACGGACGCTTCTCGGTACAGAGCAGGAGGCGTGGCTGTTTGACAATCTGAGCCGTTCCGAGGCGCACTGGAACATTTTAGCGCAGCAAATTTTCTTTGCGAAATGGAATTTTGGGACTCCGTCGGCACCGATTTACAGCATGGATTCATGGGACGGATATCCCGCTCAGCGGAAACGAATCATCGACTTTATCAAAGCTCGGGACCTGAATAACATCGTTGTTTTGACCGGTGATGTCCATGCAAGCTGGGCGAACAACCTGCTCGTCGATTTTGACGATCCGAAATCAGCCATCTTTGGAGCGGAATTCGTCGGCACATCGATCACATCGGGAGGAAACGGCGCAGATAAAAGGGCGGATACGGATAAAATTTTATCAAACAACCCTCATATTCAATTTTTCAATGATTACCGCGGCTATGTGCGCTGTACGGTCACACCTGAGGAATGGCGGGCCGACTACAGGGTTGTACCATTTGTATCAGAACCGGGTGCAGCGATTTCGACAAGGGCGTCATATGTTTACCATAAAGATCATACCGGATTAAAACGCACGGCTTCCAATGTCGTTCCGGGAGGCGTGAAAAAATCGAATGAAGTCGAAGAAGACCGCTTTACTGCACATACAAGAGCCCATCAAAAGCAAATGAAGCATCAGCAGAAAAAAGTAACCCAGTAACATAAGAAAGGATGACAAAAGATGCTGTCTAATATCGGTATTCCGGGACTGATTTTAGTGCTCGTGATTGCGCTGATCATATTCGGACCTTCGAAGCTTCCCGAGATCGGCAGGGCATTCGGCAAAACGCTGACCGAATTCAAAAGTGCGACGAAATCGCTGGTTGGATCTGATGAAACTGAACCCGTCCGCGATTCTGAAGCAAACAAGAAACGGGATCAATCGGCAGGATGAATCAGGCGGGCGGGTGATCCCGCCCGTTTCTTTTTTGACAGATACGTAAGATGAAGCTGGAGGCATCCAAAGATGAAAAGCAGGGAAACACATTTGATTGCCCATCTCGAAGAGCTGCGGCAGCGGATCATTAAAACGCTGCTCGCGTTTATTCTGTTTCTCATTACAGGCTTTATGTTTGTTCAGGATATTTATGAATGGCTGGTCCGCGACCTTGACGCCAAGCTTGCCGTCTTGGGGCCGGGAGATATTTTATGGGTATATATGATGATTGCCGGGGTTTTGGCGATTGCGGCGACAATTCCAGTGGCCGCTTTCCAAACATGGCGCTTTGTTGCGCCGGCGCTTACCGAACATGAACGGAGGGTGGCTTTATTTTATATCCCCGGGCTGTTTATCTTTTTTATACTGGGAATCTTGTTCGGCTATTTCGTGCTGTTTCCGCTCGTTCTTCAGTTTTTAATCAGTCTGTCCGCCGGCCATTTCCAAACGATGTTTACGGCGGAGCACTATTTTCGTTTTATGATGAACCTGACCGTGCCGTTCGGCTTTTTATTCGAAATGCCCCTCATCGTCATGTTTTTAACGAGTTTGGGAATCTTAAATCCGACGCGGCTGGCCAAAATGAGAAAGGTGTCGTATTTTGCGCTGATCGTGGTCTCGGTCTTGATCACCCCGCCTGATTTTATTTCAGATGTCTTGGTGATCGTGCCGCTGCTTGTTTTGTATGAATTAAGCGTTTCGTTGTCCGCATTGATTTACAAAAAAAGAATAACGGCTGAAACCGGGATGGAAGCCCAAGGCTGAAGGACATGATGCTCTTCAGTCTTTTTTTATTTCAAAAAATCAGAAAATAAAGATATTGACAATTTGTTTATTTGTCTTACAATTATACAAAAAGATAAATGAAGAGGGGAGTGAATCGATGAGATGCTGTTTTCTTTTGAATGACAGCGCTTTCTTAATGGTTGAAAATTGAGTGACAGGGGGTTGCGGTAATGAGTCAAATACGAAAAGCGCCGGAAGGGATACTGGGTTTTCCTGTAGCACCTTTCAATCGGCAGGGAAACCTTGAGGAAGAAGCGCTGTTTCAAAACATCCAGTTTTTGCTTGATGAAGGGCTTGAGGCGATTTTTATCGCTTGCGGTTCGGGAGAATTCCAATCCCTCAGCGGGAAGGAATACGAACAGATGGTCGAAATCGCTGTTTCGGCGGCAGGCGGGAAGGTACCGGTTTACACCGGGGTCGGAGGGAATTTAAGCACCGCTTTGGAATGGGCGCAAATCTCTGAGGAGAAAGGGGCCGATGGCTATCTGATCCTGCCGCCATACTTGATTCGCGGCGAACAAGAAGGTTTGTATCAGTATACGAAGACGATCATTGAGAGCACGGGCTTAAATGCAATTGTTTATCAACGCGATAATGCCGTGCTGACGCTGGAACAGATACAGCGGTTGACCAATTTGAAGCAGCTTGTCGGTCTTAAAGACGGTATCGGAGATATGGCTTTGAATATCAGTTTGGCCTATACGGTGGGAGACCAACTGGGATTGCTTAACGGCATGCCGATGGCTGAAGTGACGATGCCGGCATACGCGCCGATCGGCTTTACATCCTATTCTTCCGCGATTTCCAACTATATTCCCCACATTTCAAGGATGTTTTACGAGGCCTTGTTAAACAGGGAAGACCAGCTTGTGAAGGAGATTTATGAACATGTCATCATGCCGATCAATGAGATCCGCAAACAGCGAAATGGCTATGCCGTCTCTTTGATTAAAGCCGGCATGGAGATCATGGGGCTTCATGTAAAAAACACGGCGAGACCGCCGATCGTCCCGGTTGAGAAGGAGCATTACAGGGAGCTTGAAAACGTGTTGGAAAACGCATTGGCGCGCTATCCGAAAAAAACCGCTGCCTTAAAAACAAAGGAGGTATGAAGATGTCTGTGACAACAGAAAACGAAACGTACTTTAACTTTATCAACGGCCGCTGGGTGAAGACTGAAGCAAATGATTTACTACAAAGCGTAAATCCCGCTGATACAGAAGATGTCATCGGATTTGTGCAAAAATCTTCACAAGAAGATGTGGACCGGGCGGTCGAGGCGGCGAAGCAGGCGCAAGCCGCATGGAGAAAGCTGTCCGGTGCAGAGCGCGGACAGTACTTATACACAACGGCTGATATCATGGAGCAGCGCCTTGATGAAATTGCTGAATGTGCGACAAGGGAAATGGGAAAGACGCTTCCTGAAGCAAAAGGAGAAACGGCCCGGGGGATCGCGATTCTCAGATATTACGCCGGGGAAGGGATGAGAAAAACAGGGGATGTCATTCCGTCGACAGACCGGCGTGCTTTCATGTATACAGACAGGGTTCCGCTCGGCGTCGTCGGTGTGATCTCCCCGTGGAATTTTCCGGTGGCGATTCCGATTTGGAAAATGGCGCCTGCGCTCATCTATGGAAATACAGTCGTCATCAAGCCGGCGACGGAAACGGCGGTCACTTGCCTTAAAATCATCTCATGTTTTGAAGAAGCCGGCATTCCAAAAGGAGTCGTCAATGCGGTGACAGGGCCGGGGTCTGTAGCCGGAATGCGCCTCGCCGGGCATCCCGATGTAAACGGTATTACATTTACAGGCTCCAATCAAACGGGAAAAATCATCGGCCGGACGGCTTTTGAACGCGGGGCGAAGTACCAGCTTGAAATGGGCGGGAAGAACCCGGTGATTATAGCGAATGACGCCGAGCTTGACCTCGCGGTTGACGCCGTGATCAGCGGCGCGTTTCGTTCAACAGGGCAAAAATGTACGGCAACAAGCCGCGTCATTGTATTAAGCGATATTTATAACCGCTTTAAAGAGAAGCTGCTTCAGCAAACAAAAGAGATCACGATCGGCGACGGTTTGAGAGAGGATGTCTGGATGGGACCGCTCGCCAGCAAACAGCAGCTTGACAACTGCCTGTCCTATATTGAAAAGGGAAAACAGGAGGGGGCGGACCTCATTTTTGGCGGAGAGAGGCTGACCGCAGGAAAATATGAAAAAGGCTACTACATTCGTCCCGCCATTTTTGAGCGGGTCACAACAGACATGACCATCGCCCGGGAGGAAATTTTCGGCCCTGTCATCGCCTTAATCAAGGCCGATACGTTGGAGGAAGCGCTGGAGATGGCCAATGATACGACATTTGGTTTGAGCGCCGCCATTTTTACGCAAAACATCGGCCATATGATGCCGTTCATTCATGAAATTGAAGCCGGGCTCATCCGTGTCAACGCAGAAAGCGCAGGTGTCGAACTTCAGGCGCCATTCGGCGGTGTCAAACAATCCAGTTCACATTCGCGGGAACAAGGTGAGGCAGCAAAAGAGTTTTTCACATCTGTCAAAACCGTTTTTATCAAACCGCCGTCCTGATCTTGCCAGAAAGAGGCTCCCTCTTTCCGAGAGGCTCCGAAATCGATACTCCTTCAATAACAAATGAATAAAGGAGAAGATGCTATGAAGAAAAATCGTGCTGCCTTGTCCGACACCGCTGGGAAAAAAAGCTCTGTCCGCTGGTTGATCGTGTTTATGCTGTTTTTCGTCACATCCATTAACTATGCCGACCGCGCGACGCTGTCGATCGCCGGTGATTCTGTTCAGCATGAGCTTGGATTGAGTTCGGTTGCGATGGGATATGTTTTTTCCGCGTTTGGCTGGGCTTATGTGATCGGACAAATTCCCGGAGGCTGGCTGCTCGACCGCTTTGGATCGAAAATCATCATTGCCGCCAGCATCTTCTTTTGGTCATTATTTACTTTTTTGCAGGGAACGCTCGGATTTTTTGCCGCCGGCACGGCGATCATCCTCTTATTTGCGCTCCGTTTTCTCGTCGGTTTGTCAGAAGCGCCGTCATTTCCGGGAAACAGCAGGGTGGTGGCCGCCTGGTTTCCCAGCGCTGAACGCGGAACGGCGTCGGCGATCTTTAATTCGGCGCAATATTTCGCCCTGGTGATCTTCTCGCCTTTAATGGGGTGGCTCACGCATTCTTTCAGCTGGCATACGGTCTTCGTTGTCATGGGCGTTTTAGGCATGCTGATGTCTTTTGTCTGGCTGAAAACCGTTTATGATCCTAAACAACATCCGAAAATCAATGAAGCGGAATTGGCCTACATTGAAAAAGGCGGCGGGCTTGTTTCAATGGATGAGGGCAAACATGCGAAACGAAAGGAAAGGGAATCGCAGTGGCCATATATGAAGCAGCTTTTAAAGAGCAGAATGCTGATTGGGGTTTATATCGCCCAATACTGTATCACAACCTTGACGTATTTCTTTTTGACATGGTTTCCGGTCTATTTGGTGCAGGCCCGCGGCATGTCGATTCTTGAAGCCGGATTCGTCGCTTCACTGCCTGCAATATGCGGGTTTCTGGGCGGCTTGTTAGGCGGATTTGTCTCCGATTT
The DNA here is from genome assembly GCF_029537375.1 of Bacillus sp. HSf4. Taxonomy (NCBI): domain Bacteria; kingdom Bacillati; phylum Bacillota; class Bacilli; order Caryophanales; family Bacillaceae; genus Bacillus; species Bacillus sp. HSf4. The sequence goes on from NZ_CP120679.1 coordinate 305,082, forward strand.
TCTTTTGAAAAAAGGCTTTTCTTTAACGGTTGCAAGAAAAACGCCGATCATCCTCGGCATGCTCATGTCATGCACCATGATCATTTGCAATTATGCTGAATCGGCCTGGCTAGTCGTCTTGATCATGTCGCTCGCTTTCTTTGGAAAAGGCTTCGGCGCATTGGGCTGGGCCGTTGTTTCCGATACTTCTCCGAAAGAATGCGCGGGACTGAGCGGCGGCATCTTCAACACCTTCGGCAATATCGCGTCCATCACAACCCCCATTATCATCGGCTATATTGTCAGTGCGACAGGTTCATTTAACGGAGCGCTTGTATTCGTCGGCGCCAACGCGATTGCCGCCGTACTGAGCTACCTTTTTCTCGTAGGACCGATCAAGCGCGTGAAACTTGTGAAAGAAGAAACAGAAGCGGATACGTCATTGTCCATTTAAAATGTAAGCGCTTTTATAAAAAGGAGGATCATTTGAGATGACTTCACACATCAGCGAGCAGGTGAAAGAGGAGAAAACAGCAAACACCCCGGCTATTATCGATATGAAAGTCATTCCTGTGGCGGGACATGACAGCATGCTTTTGAATTTAAGCGGGGCCCACGGGCCGTTTTTCACACGGAACATCGTCATCTTAAAAGATTCGTCGGGCGCCGCAGGCGTTGGCGAGGTCCCTGGCGGCGAACGGATACGGCACACTTTGGAGCAGGCAAAGCCGCTTGTCATCGGCCGATCAATCGGCACATTTCACTCCATTTTGCAGTCGGTCAAACGCCGGTTTGCAGATCAGGATGCGGGCGGCCGCGGGATGCAGACCTTTGACCAGCGCACGACCATTCACGCTGTGACGGCATTGGAAGCGGCTCTCCTGGATTTGTTGGGAAAGTTTCTCGGCGTTCCTGTGGCGGCGCTGTTGGGGGAGGGGCAGCAGCGGGTTAAGGTGAAGATGCTCGGCTATTTGTTTTACATCGGCGACCGGAAGCGGACGACATTGCCGTATATCAGTGAACAAGACGCGGAAGATGAATGGTTCCGGCTGCGGCGGGAAGAGGCGCTTATCCCCGAAGCGATTGTCCGCCTGGCTGAAGCAGCCCATGAGCGCTATGGTTTTCACGATTTTAAATTAAAAGGCGGCGTCTTGGAAGGACAGGACGAAATCGAGGCGGTCACCGCTTTGGCGAAACGGTTTCCTGATGCGCGAATCACCCTTGATCCGAATGGCGCCTGGTCATTGGCCGAGGCGATTGAGCTTTGCAAAGACAAGCGCGATGTGCTGGCATATGCGGAAGACCCTTGTGGAGCGGAAGCGGGATACTCAGCACGGGAAATCATGGCCGAATTCCGTCGCGCGACAGGCGTGCCGACGGCGACCAATATGATCGCGACAGACTGGAGGCAAATGGGCCACGCGATACAATTGCACGCTGTGGACATTCCGCTGGCAGATCCGCATTTTTGGACGATGCAAGGCTCTGTCCGCGTTGCTCAAATGTGCCATGAATGGGGATTGACATGGGGTTCCCACTCAAACAATCATTTCGACATCTCACTGGCGATGTTCACCCATGTGGCAGCCGCCGCCCCGGGCCGGATAACAGCGATCGACACGCACTGGATTTGGCAGGATGGGCAGCGTCTGACGAAACAGCCATTTTCGATTGCTGACGGATATGTTCACGTGCCTGATCGGCCGGGGCTCGGCATTGAGATTGATATGGAGCAGGTCGAAAAGGCGCATGCGCTGTATGAGAAAATGAATTTGGGCGCAAGAGATGACGCCAGCGCGATGCAGTTTTTAATTGAAAATTGGCGCTTTGACCCTAAGCGCCCGTGCCTTGTCCGTTAAAACGTTTCCAATCGCTCTAAAGCGGCCCCAAAGACGACATTGCCATATGCTGTATTTTGTCTTACAATATGAACAACTGAAAGGGGGCCCACAGTCGTGGAAGAAGAGATGGAAACATTACAGGTAGAGTCAGTCAATCGCAAAACATTGGCAAAGCAGGTTGTGGAAAGGATCGTCCATTTATTATCGAGCGGCCAGATGAGGCCGGGGGACAAACTCCCGACAGAAATCGAACTCATGGAGAAATTGAATGTCAGCAGACCGGTTCTCCGGGAAGCTTTAATATCACTTGAAACGCTTGGGATTATCAAAAGAAAAACGCGTGAAGGCACGTATTTTAACGATAAAATCGGCATCCAGCCGTTTTCGGTCATGCTGGCTTTGGCGGTGGATAATTTGCCGGCGATTATCGAAGCGCGGATGGCGCTTGAACTCGGACTCGTTACGATCGCTGCGGAGAAGATCAACGACAGTCAGCTGGAAAAACTCAAGGAAACGATTGATATCATCGCAAACAGCACCGATAATGACTACGGCGAAGCGGATAAAGAATTCCACCGGATCATCGCGTTAAGCGCGAATAACCCGGTATTGGAGGGAATGATTCAATCACTCCTGATCACACATGCCAAAATAGACAGCCAGATCCCATACAGAGAAAGGGACCGGACTGTCGAATTTCATACGAATATTTTAAAGGCCCTTGAACAAAGGGACCCTAATCAAGCCTACCATCATATGTATGAGCATTTGAAATTTGTGCGCGATAAAATTTTGAACGGACTAAATGACGAAAACACCGTTCATTAACCAAAAAGAATATTGTCTCATTTGACAGCGCTTTCTTGGGAGGACAGTGTGGCGTATTGCTGTCCCTTCCCAATGGTACATGATCAAAATGGGGAGTTGATCCTATGGATGCACATGTAAACGATAATGAAACCCCGCTATACATTAAGGTGAATGAAAATGACAATACAGCGATGATCGTCAATACAGGAGGCCTTACAAAAGGAACGGTTTTTCCTTGCGGGCTCAAACTGCAAGAGCGTATTCCTCAGGGACATAAAGTCGCTTTGGAAGAGATCAACAAAGGCGGCGCGATCGTCCGCTATGGCGAAGTGATCGGCTATGCCGCCAAGCCTATTCAAAAAGGCGGCTGGATTTCCGAATCGCACATTACACTGCCGAAAGCGCCGCCGCTTGATGAGCTTCCCATTGCAAACAAAATACCAAAGCCAATGCCGCTTCTTGAAGGGTATACATTTGAAGGATATCGAAACGAAGACGGAAGCGTCGGCACGAGAAACGTTCTCGGCATCATGACAAGCGTGCAATGTGTCACAGGCGTTCTTGCACATGCGGTGAAACGGATTAAAGAAGAACTCCTTCCCAAGTATCCAAACGTCGACGGGGTGGCGGCGCTGGATCATCAATACGGATGCGGAGTGGCCATTCATGCGCCCGAAGCGGAGATTCCGATCCGTACGATTCAAAATATCACCAGGCACCCCAATTTTGGCGGTGAAGCGATGGTGGTCGGACTGGGCTGCGAAAAACTGCTTCCGACGAGGATAGCGCCCGAAGGGAACGGGGGAAGCATCTTGTCATTGCAGGAGCACCAAGGGTTTTCCAACATGATTCAATCGATCATGGAGATGGCTGAAGAGCGGCTGAAAAAGCTGAATGAGCGAAAACGGGTGACATGCCCGGTCTCGGATTTGGTCATCGGTTTGCAGTGCGGAGGCAGCGACGCTTTCTCAGGGGTTACCGCCAATCCGGCCGCCGGGTATGCGGCAGATTTACTGGTGCGCGCAGGAGCCGCTGTGTTGTTTTCTGAAGTCACAGAAGTTCGCGATGCCGTTCATTTATTGACACCGCGCGCCGCCAATGAAGAAGTCGGGCGCGCCTTGATTCGGGAGATGGACTGGTATGACCGCTACCTGGCAAGAGGCAAAGCTGACCGGAGCGCCAACCCGTCCCCCGGAAACAAAAAAGGCGGGCTGGCAAACGTGGTCGAAAAATCGCTCGGGTCGATCGCCAAGTCGGGAACAAGCCCGATCAATGCCGTATTGGCCCCAGGAGAAAAAGCGGAGCAGAAAGGCCTCATTTTTGCCGCGACACCGGCAAGCGATTTTATATGCGGCACCTTGCAATTGGCGTCAGGGATGCATCTGCAGGTCTTCACCACCGGCAGGGGCACACCGTACGGCCTGGAGATGGCCCCGGTCATCAAAGTGGCAACCCGGCAATCATTGTCAGAAGATTGGCGCGATTTGATCGACATCAACGCCGGAAGAATCGCAACCGGTCAAGCCTCAATCGAGGAAGTCGGCTGGGAAATCTTCCACACGATTTTGGATGTCGCAAGCGGCAGAAAAACATGGGCTGAACATTGGGGACTCTCCAACGCCTTGTGCTTGTTCAACCCGGCGCCTGTGACTTGATCCGAGTTAGCAGGAAAGGCAGGTTGATATCGGTCAAAAGATCCGGAGATTCAAGAGGCTTCAACTAGAAATATAAATAAATTTGTAAAAAACACACGTTTTTCAATTACAATGAGTGTAATTGCACGTGTGTTTTTATTTTTAAAAAGGATGATGAGAGATGCAGCGTATATTGCTTGTTGAAGACGACCATTCAATCAGTGAAATGGTCAATCATTATTTAACAAAAGAAGGATTTCAGGTCGTACTTGCTTTTGACGGAGAAGAGGGCATTCGCTTGTTTCAGCAGGACAATTATGATGTGATCCTGCTCGACATCATGCTTCCTAAGCTGAACGGGATGGATTTTCTGAAAATGATCCGTGAACAGAGCAAAGTCCCGGTTTTAATGATTTCTGCAAAAGACGGGGATGTGGATAAAGCGCTTGGGCTGGGCTTTGGTGCGGATGATTATATCGCCAAACCGTTTTCGATGATCGAACTGACCGCAAGAATAAAAGCCGCCATTCGGCGGGCAACGCAATATTCCGTCAGTGAGCACACAAATCAAAATATAGTATATGTTCACGAGCTTACGATTGATATAGAAAATGTATCCGTACAAAAAAATGGTGAACCGCTTCAGCTGACATCGACGGAATGGAACATGCTGACTTTGTTTGTGACAAACCCTAAAAAAGTATTTACAAAAGAACAAATCTATCGTTCGGTTTGGAATGAGGATTATTTTGGCGATCAAAATATTATTAACGTCCATATGAGGCGCCTGAGAGAAAAGATAGAGGATGACCCTTCCTCCCCGCAATATATTAAAACGCTTTGGGGCATCGGATATAAATTAGGAGAGTTTTAGCATGACGATGTTATGGATTGGCATTCTTATGATGTTGGCATTTCTCAATATCGTTCAATATAAAATGAAAAAGCATCGGGATCGAAACTTGGAATACATCACGGAAAAGCTCAGTGTGATGCTAAATAAGCATGCGGCTGATCAAATTTTATTAGGAACGGATGACAAAATACTGCGTGCTCTGCTCGTGCATATTAACCAGTTTGTTGAGGAGCATCAGCACATAACAGCCCGTTTTGCAAAAACGGAGCAGTCAATGAAACGAATGCTGACCAATATGTCCCATGATCTGAAAACTCCGATGACCGTCGTGCTCGGATATATCGAAGCGATCCAAAACGATTCGGACATGGCGGAAGAAGAGCGTGAAAGGCTGCTGGAAAAGCTTTCTCAAAAAACAGGTGAAATTATTCGGCTGATGAATTCTTTCTTTGACTTGGCCAAGCTAGAATCAGAAGATAAGCAAATACTGCTCACTAAAATACATATCAACGAAATATGCAGAAAAAACATTCTCCAACACTATGATGCTGTTCAGGCAAAAGGTTTTAAAGCAGTCATCGACATCCCGGATACCCCGGTTTATGTACATGGAAATGAAGAAGCGCTTGACCGGATTCTGCAAAACCTTTTGTCAAATGCAATTCAATATGGTGCGGACGGAAAGCTGATCGGATTGTCCCTTACATATGATGAAACGCGGATTGTCATTACCGTCTGGGATCGTGGAAAGGGGATCAATGAGATTGATCAGCAGCGGGTATTTGAAAGACTTTACACTCTTGAGGAATCAAGAAATAAAGCGTTCCAAGGAAGCGGACTCGGCTTAACAATTACAAAAAGACTTATTGAGAAAATGGGAGGGGAAATCTCGCTCCAAAGCAAGCCGTATGAACGGACAGCGTTTTCCATCACGTTAAAACGAATGACCTATTAACAAACGTAAGAATTTCTTAAGAAACAAGAAATAAAAAAGACAGTGTCCATCGCTACAATAGACACATGAGCAGAGACAGGAAAGGAGAAACAAAGTTGACTTACATCGTACAAACAAGCGGGCTCACCAAAACATTCGAAGGTCAAGAAGTTGTTTCAAATGTAAGCATGCATATACGAAAAGGAGAAATATACGGTTTTCTCGGCCCAAACGGAGCCGGGAAAACGACCATCATGAAGATGCTGACGAGCCTTGTAAAACCGACAAGCGGCGAAATCAATATCCTTGGGCATAAGCAGACAAATCGATCATACGAGATTCTCGGCAAAATAGGCAGCATGATCGAATATCCGATTTTTTATGAAAATCTGACAGCTATAGAAAATTTAAATCTGCATTGTGAGTATATGGGGTATCACAATAAAACCAAGATTCAAGAAGTGCTAGACATGGTGAACTTAAAAAATATTGACAGCAAACCCGTCAAAACATTTTCGCTTGGGATGAAACAACGTCTTGGAATAGCGCGAGCCATTCTCACTAAACCCGACTTGCTCATCCTAGATGAGCCGATCAATGGCCTTGATCCTGTCGGAATTAAAGAAATCAGAAATTTATTTCATGTGCTGAGCAAAGAGTATGGCATGACATTGCTGATCTCAAGCCACATCCTGAGCGAGATAGAGCAAATTGCCGATACAATCGGAGTCATTCGGGACGGCAGGCTTATTGAAGAAGTGTCTATGGAAAGCGTAAGGGGCCAGAACACAGAGTACATTGAACTCGTGACGCCGAATCAATTGCAGGCTTGCTTTGTGCTTGAACATGAGCTTCAGATTGCTAATTTTAAAATACTAAATGATAAAACGATCCGAATTTATGATGCCGAAGCTTCTCAAACAGCCATTTCTAAAGCGCTGGTTTTGAATGATGTAGAAATTGAAGCGATGAATAAAAAGTATACATCACTTGAAGAATACTTTGTTAGCTCAATCAACGACAATACGATTACCACGTAAAGGGGGAGAACACCTTGTTGAACTTGATAAAATTAGAGATGAAAAAAACAAGATTGGCGTGGTATTACAAAGGTGCAGTAATCGCAAATCTATGTATTCTCGGTTTTATGTGCCTGATCGGATCAGAGGAGAAAAACCTTCCGCAAGCAGAAATGTCGATGGCAGATACAGCTTCAACACTGTTGGTTTTGGGAGCTTTTGTGAGATCAGTATTTATTGTTTTTGCAAGCGTGCTGATTGCAAAACTCATTATCGGCGAGTACAAAAACAGAACGATCACGGTCATGTTTACATACCCAGTCAGCCGCAAAAAGCTGATGGCCGCCAAACTTCTACTAATAGGAGGACTTACGTTTTTTACAATTGTTGTATCGGAAATGATGATTGCAGTTGCCTTTTCATATCTTAATGAATCTTTTTCATTCAGCTCGGCTAAGCTGACCCTGCACGAAATAGGGAACGAGGTCGCCAATATTCTCATCTATGCGGTTGCCTCCGCGGGATTGAGCTTTATCCCCTTATACTTTGGAATGCGCAAAAAATCAGTTCCTGCAACTATTGTGGCATCATGCATCTTGATTACGCTGACTAGTCAGCAAAGTCCTGGATTTTCACTCGCATCGATTATTTATATTCCTCTTACATTGGCGGTAATAGGGGTTTTTATTGCCTATTGGTCTGTTCGAAAAATTGATCGCGAAGATGTCTTATGAGACCGGCGATTTGACTACTAATGAAGCTAGGGTTAGTTCGCCATTTATAGAAAACAACAAGGAAATCGGGTGAACATGGTGAGTTTTGAAATTCGCGGCATCTCTTTTTGCGTCATTCAAGTCGATGGAAAGGATGAACAGGTCAACTGATAGGCATGAATCCGATATTGTTCGGGGCTCATGCCTTTTTTAATCCGCTTATGATCCATGTATTATGCTTGACATGTTCAATGTTTTGAATTTCTCAAAATAAAGAAATTCTGATTTTACTTCGTTTTTTTGGGTGTGACGATACGGATTCATTTGGCATTGCCAGCCTTTGATCCGAGAAATCATGAGCTCATTTTCATCTGTCAGCCCGTTCACATAAAATCTCGAACCGATGGTATGGCTTAAAAAGAAACTTTAAATGAAAATTTGCAGAATTGAGAAATGGAAAGTGTATGTCCAAAAGAACCTCCCCACTAAATAATCGGTCCAGCAATCTTCGCCTCACCCTTTTAAATCGTTTCCATAATTCCTCTACTTTTCCCGTGTATCAAACATACAGCCTGTTTTGCAGCAAATCTGATGAACCTCTCAATCAAGACTAATTGAAGCGAAACTTCGTGTCATTCATTTCGTATACATATTAAGCGAAGAGTGATTGGGATTGAAAATACATCAAATATTCACTTTTAAGTAAGGAACTGCTTAGTGGAAATGTTTATCGTCAGATAAGACTTTTGTATGATTTGTTCGGTTTGAAGAACAAACCAAAGACCTTTCTTATTTCCCGTCACAATCACCATTTAGCCTATTTTCTAGATGAATTATCCTCTCATTGGCAGAATGTTCGAGACATTTTTCCTATTCATCTAATTTATTCCATGTTGTAACATAAGAAAGGATCGTTTTCAAGTGGGTCAATCGCATCAAAACGAAATATTTGAAAGGCAGTTACCATAAAGACCCTTGGAGGTTTTCAAAAATGAAAAAAATGATGATGATGTGTTTTGCTATAATACTAGCTTTTACAGGGGGATGCAGTATGAGCGACAGCCAAAAGAACGGCAATCAAGAAGAAGCCGTCAACCCGAAAGACATGGACCCGAAAGACCTGCCGCAAGTTCCGGCGTTTCAAGACGAGAAAACAAGAGAATACATGGCATCAACGAAGGAAATGGAGCCCGGATATTATCTGCTTGAGTCTAAGTTGAAGGGGTTTACGATGTTGTTTCCGGAGGATGGGGAATACTTATCGGATTATTCAACAACTGACGGGGAAAATAGCGAGTCTATAGGATTTCAAAGTTACAATAAAAAAACAAACATCCTATTGGATGGGCAAGTAAGTTATTACCGTGAAACGACTTTTATTGATGATCCAGATACGATGCTTGATCAAGTAAGTAAAGAGAACGGTTATAAAGGAAATTATTCATTAAAGAAAGAAAATGAGAAAGATGTTTATTCTGCCTTCAAGAAAAATGAGTTTAAGAAAAATGATCGTAAGTATAACTCCTCTTTTATGTATTTTGGATTTATTAAATCGAAAAAAATGTCTAACTTAGGTATAGTTTATTCATTTATCATTAGTTGCAAAATTGATGATCAAGCATGTTCTTTAGATGAAAAGAAAGCTGGGGCACTGGCAGAAAAAATGATCGATTCGATCACCTTTTTGACAGATAAAAAGGAGAAATAATATGGGGACTAAAAATATATTTGAAAATGAAAATGTGAAACTTCGTTTGATAAATTTAGAATACAGTTATAAAAACAGATTTGATTCAAACAATCCAAATGAAGTGAAAAAGGCTAAAGAGGATTTTGAGGCTGATGTTCGCAGAATTTATAAGGAGGAAACAAATCATGAACTGACAGAAGATATAGAGATTTATACTTCAAAAGAAGTTCTCCAGCAAACTAAGGAAAAATCGGTGAAAGAATCAGGCTATAATGGAACAGCTATTCATATCAAGGATAAAAAACAACATATTGATCAGCTTCACATTATTTCCGAAGGCAGTGCAGATAATGAAGACTGGAAATATAATTTCTTTGGTTTGTTTTTGGGGATAGATGATAATCAGTTCAGGGCAACGAGGGAGTTTGTAAGAGACACCAAGAAAAAAGCGGGGAACTCTAAGGACTTAAAAACGTATGGAATGGGACATTCTCTCGCTAATAATAACCAAGTGATAGTTCAGCTGATTGATGGAGAGTTTGATGAAGTTTATGGTGTCAATGGGGCGCAGGTTAGTGTAGACCATTTATTATTTGCCGATCGTGCCTTAGTGGCTTATTTGAGTAACAAATTTGAAGTCAGTCGTAAAGAAATAAGTACCATCCCAAAAGAAAAACTCAAAAAAGCCATCCTCAAATACTACAACGACAAAGGCGTCACCGCCAACATCACCCAGCGCGTCTCCAAAGACGACCCGCTTTACGGGGTCAGTAGCAGAGGGGATTTCATCACGTTCGGCGATGTGAGGATGACGGATACAAATCCGAATATCAAAGGACTGCGAAGCGTCATTGATCATATTCCTGATGAAGATGTGCGGAAATTGAAAAGATATTTTCAGAAATATGCGGCTGATTATCAAAAGGGTGGTATTCAAGGTTTTGCTATGAGTGCAATAGGCGCTGATATGGACTTTTTAAACGATTTAATGAATGAAGAGGGTACAGCTCAACAAATCGCATACTGCGTACAAAACCCGATCCGTTTATCAAATATGATTAGTGCACTGGATCAAAAGCTGCCTAAATTCAAAGAATTTTTGAAAAAAGTCAAGGATTACAGCGGCCCTATTCTCGATCAGCTTGAAGAAAACGGTTATATTGATGAAACGAAAAAAAAGACCATCCAAAAAGACATAGACGAAGTAGATCGGCTGACTGGGAAACTGGATGTTTTATATGAAAAGATCAAATTCCTTGTCGACTGGAAGACCGTTATATTCACTCTTAGTGATCGTCAACTTTCTCAATCACTAATAAACGATTTAATCGCATTTTATGCTGTTTGTACAGAGTTGGGAAAAGCCCTGGGCAAACTGGACCAAGATACAAAAGACCTTCTCAGCCTCATCGGCGAAGGCCATGGATTGACACCGATGTTAAACGCTTTATCCAAAAAGAAAGGCATCAGCTACCAAGGCGGGGATCTTTATTTTTCCAAGAAAGGCAAGGACGGAAAAGAGATTAAAGTCAATCTGTCGTCGGCCGTCAGGGTTTATCAGGTCGGGATGGCCGCCATTTCCAAGATTGAGGATGAAATCGACCGTTATCAGCGCGTTTTTCACCACGAAATTCACGATCACTTCGCAAATCAAAAAGCCGCGCTTACGAAAGCGATTCATGACATGGAAGCCAACCCCTCCCAATATCAATATGACCTTCAGTTCAAACTTGCCTCAGACATCGCCGGATTCGGCAGCAAGCTGGAAAAAATCAGTGTCAACGAGTCGTTTCACACAGCTGCGCTTCCAGAGTGTGACGGAGTCGTCAGCGAATTAAAAAAACAAACCTCAGACAAAAAACGATTTGTGAAAGACATCCGCTCAAGTATTGAGACACTTTGTGATGAGGACAAGCAAATCTCGGCGTTATTTGATTTTAAGGCATAGGAGGATTCAATAGAGATGGTAAAACCGTTGTTCGAGGAAACTAAAACGGTTTCGGCAACATATATGTTTTTAAGCAGCATTTCGGCAAAGGAAAAAGCGGCCCGTCTGAACGCTCCGCTGAAAGGGATTTTGAAAGAGCTGAACGAGTTTGACAAGAAGCTAAAAAGTGAGATTGAAGGGCAAAAAGGCATGATCATTACGAAAATCAAAGAAGAACTGGATCACAAAAGCGAAAACCGCAAAACGGTCATCACCCGCATGAAACAAGATAATGAGCAGTTTGCCGGCAGCTATCATGACATCATTGAAAATCTGCGGAAACAAAGCGTGACACTCCACTATAAAAAGAATAAGCCCCTGGATTAAAAAAGATGGCCCCTGCAATCAGAGGTCATCTTTTTTCAACGAAAACGGCCATTTCCTCTCATCCGACTAAAATTGACGGACGTTCCGGATTTACCTATACTTGAAGAACTGAAACAACAAGGAAAACGGGTGAACAAGTCATGGATTTTGAAATTCGCTACATCTCTTTTTACGTCATCCAGGTCGACGGCAAGGACGAGCAGGCCAACAAGCAGTTTAAACAGTTTCAGACGCTGGATACGGAAGAATTTGAAAACAGTGAGCTGAAGGATTTCTTAGACGGAGAATTGAAGAAAATCGTCAAGCGGAAAGCGGAGCGCCATCCGAAGTCAGAGCAGGTGCCGACGAAAATCGGCCGCTTCATCACAGAGCCAGGGCATGAGCTTGACTCCAATCCAAACTATAATCTGTTTCACAAGACAAAGCTGGCCGAGACGAAGGAAGACTTCAACGAACTGAGTGAACAGTTCGTCCGCACATACCTTGACACGAGCGCAGTCAGGGGCGGCGTTTTTTTAGTAGCAACAGCCGTACCGCGCAAATACTTCGATGATACATTCGTCTTTGTCATGAAGTGCGATTTTGAGCCGAAGGTCGCTTCGATCGCCGATGAATCCTCGTTGATTCGCAAAGTCGAAATGGCGATCACGACGAAAAACATGAAATCGATTCAGTATCCGCACATGCCTGAAGAGGGGATGACAGAGGAAAGCGAAGTGAAAATTCACCAGGCCTCACACGCCCGCTACTTTGAGGATTTCCTAAAGTTCGTTGAGTACGGTGAGTCGATGCCGGAAATCATGAAATCGCAAGTGATGAACATGGTGCAGGAGCACGTGTATGAAGTGTTTGAAGACAAAAGTGAAGAGCTCCAGCAGTTTGAACACGACCTCGAAATCTGGGAAGCGAGCGAGAAGCGGGAGATTCAGGAACGCCTTGACACCCATCAGGTGATCGAAGCTTCCGCTCAAATCGTTGAGCACATGCCTGAAGCAGAACTGAAAATGAAATTGGGAGAAACCGAGATTAAAGGATTGCTGGCCGAATTCGGAGACTCGATCCATCTCGCCAAAGTAAACGGCCGCTATGTGGCGCTGATTGAAGCGGAGACGATTTCCTTTGAAAAGGGGAGCTCGCCGGTGGAGTTTTATAAGCCTGAAGGGCTGCACGAGGTGATTGAACGGATAAGGAATAAGAGCGGCAGTGAGGAGGATTAGAACCTTTTTCCAATAAAAAATGGCATCCTAGAACGGATACCATTTGCCTATTTAACTTGTTACTGAAGCACTTCTTTTAGCAATTCGATTGCGTTTTCTTCACTCGGATCGTTTGTTCCGAGTTCGCCTCGGAAGGCTTTGGAGAGGATGGATTGTTTTAGAGTTTCTAAACTAGATTCAAGTTGAATAATTAATTTTGAGTAATCATCTTTTGAGAAAATTTCATTTAGAATTTTAACAATAGCATCTTGTTCTTCTTAAGGCAACTGGTAGTTTATTAAGAAACTTTTCGGGCCCCTTTGTTGTCCAACAGCTTCTGTCATTTCTCGCTTGGCTTCAGTTCTAAATCGCTGTGATCGAACCAGATAGTGAATATACTGTTCATTGATATATTCTGAAGTCCGTAAAACATGGAATTCTGTTGAACCAAATCCATACCCGTTTTTTAAATTTCTAGCTATACTGATTTTTCCGTTTTCCATACAAGGAGTTATTTTCGATCATTTTCTAGAAAGAATGTATAGTCTTTCTTAACTTTAGAGTATACCCTTTTTTCTGGCTCTTCTATTTTTCCTGTCTTATCACTAACTGCAGGCATTGGTATGAATGTGCACATTTGATCTTCAGATACATTATCGAGCTTTTTCTTTGGAGGATTAACTTGTATAACCTCTCCCAAACTCACCATTTTCCACTTCTCTGGGATCTGTTCGTTTTTTTGCTCTTCATTCAATATTTTCAATATTTTTGGGTTTAACGAGATTAATTATTTTTCTATATAGCGTTTCTACACTTTCAATATTGGGATGTTGCCCTCTCCATTTTTTTATTAAAATACCACGAAACGCCTTATCCAAAATAGCCGCTCAGCGAAGTTCAAACGTTTCCTTTGCTTCCTCAATCAATCGCTTTGCTTCTTCGATTTTACCGAGAAGGCGTTCGACTTTTTCGCCCAATTCGTTTTTGTTCACAAAAAGGAGGGAGAGGTACTAGTTGCCTCAGTTGGATGACAGTGATTTTCATGAACAGAATCAGAAAGCCAAAAAGGAAATCAGCAGCACTCTTGAAAAGCTCCATGCTTTTGACAGGGAGCAAACAAACGCCCTGAAAACTGCTGAACAAGACCTTGAAACGATGCAAAAATACATTACAAGGCTCGAGAAAATGTATACCGGGCCTAAAATTGAAATCACCGGCTATCAAAAAGGATCGATTTTAAAACCGGATGAAAATGAAATCAACGGGATAGCGAGCGGACTTCAGGGCAAGCTGGAGAATGCCGAGTCGTCTCCGATGGAGATAATGCTTGAAAAACTCAACAAAAATGAAGGATCCAATGTTGATACGGTGGCTGGAAAAGAGAATGATGAAAAAATCAATCAAGAAATTCATGCAAAAAATACTGTTTTGACTGACCTGCAAAAAGAATTAGCAAAACATCCGGAGGTTTATGGAGATATCCGTGTAATTGGTGGTAAACTATATAATCATAAAGGATGGAAAAAGGTCAAAACAGTTGATGTTGCCGATGAAGTGGTTCAAAATCCAGCAGACATTAAATATATCGGCGGTCGCTACCATGTGTATGAAAATAACCAAATCGTAAGAGAGTACATTGTAAACGGCAAAGTGAAGATGGAAGTCGTCGAGCATATACCAGATAGCAGGAGTCAAGGTAGTATTAAGCGCGATTTTGAAGGAACTTCTTTAGAACCAGTAAATGATATAGCTGACTTTGCCGGAAAAGAACTAACAGGCGGTAATGATGCGCTTCGAGTCATAACTGGTAAAGATCCTGATACAGATGAAAAAGTCTCTGGAATCGAGCGTGTTACAGACGGAATTTTTTTAACACCTGTTGGAAGATTACTGAAATACGGCAAAAAAGGATTCAAGTTATTCAAAGGTGAAGAAGCAGCAAAGAAAGTTTCAAAGGTTAAGGAAGGTCCTCGAGGAAAGAAACATAGTAAGTGGTGGCATCCGGGATATGTAGATAACTTAAGTCCTGCCAAAACTATTCTCGGGGTTAAAAAATCACCTAAAGGTTTATCGACGCTTGGTAGTTCTACACGTCAAAATGCAGTAGATGCGGGAAAAGGTTGGGTTGGTAATGGAGCAAAGAAAATACTTGATAAATCGGGGAATTTTATAGGATATAAAAGTGCAGATGGAATGAGAGCTTTTAGGCTGCAATATAAGCCAAAAGAGAAAATGTGGAGAGCAAACTTCACTGAAAATGAAATTACGGTTGTTGGGTCGAAAACGGAATTAAGAAATGTACATGTAGATATATTAGATTAAGAGGTGGAAACTATGTTGGAACTTAAAGCTTTAACAAAGGATTATGAAAACTGGGGTCATGATCCAGATGATTTCTATGTTTCATTTGAACTTGATGTAGGGGAACAAGATATTCCAGGAGCCTCTGATTTATTTATTTTTCATCTTATTAGTCCAAAGAGATTAAATAAGATTCTTGAAAGTACAGAAATTGAATTAGGTCATGGATATTTAATAATGAATGATTTTAATATGAAAACGATTAGTACTACTGTAGAAAATATCATGAATAAGTGTAAAGATGAGGATTATGATAAGTACATCAATAATTTATCTCAATACTTTAAATGGCAAGGATAAGTATAATTAAAAATAAGATGTTTTTGAAAACGATAACTTTACAATGTCACAAGTACATATACGAGTTTGAAAGCACTTTTCCTTTGTGGATGTACTTTGAATTAAATACGTTAATAGGTAAAATCTTGGTTCGGTCTGTCCAAACTTGAACGCTTTCGCTTGTCTGTTTGTGGTCATACTAGCTGAGGGTGGGAACACTTCCTTTATCAGGATCATTTACATGATTCTTGGTTTTTTTCGTTGTGGTGCAACAAAAAACCGTTAAAATAAGAATTTCTTTAAGGAACGGAGGGACTTCCTTATGGCATACATTCGATTCCGATTTTCGCTAACTAAATAGTGAACAAAGTCTCTGCCTGTGTGCGGGGAAAATCGGAATTGGTCTGCCTTTTTAGGGAACCCTCATCAACATATACAAGGGAAGAGGCGCGATTCGGCGCCTCTTTTTTCTGTGAATGGAAAACACTTTGTCATCTCTTTTTCCGTTTCTTATCAACACAGGCAGACGACCTGTGTTTTTTTATGAAAAAATAAAGGGGAAATTATAGATGACAAATGTTAACAGAAAAATTGAACACATGTTGAGCTTGGCGGAGAAACATGGACTCCGCCTGAAACGGCAACATGCCGAACTGAATGAGTCGGGCATGGATTTTCAAGTCGCTTTTGCCAATGATGAAGATGGTGTCAGGTGGGTGCTGAGAAGACCGAGGCGTGAAGATGTCATCAAAAGGGCAGCCGATGAAGGCAAGGTTTTGCAGCTGTTAAAGAGCCATCTCCCTGTCGATGTTCCGGATTGGCGGATTCATACAGCGGAGTTGATCGCGTATCCGAAGCTTGCCGGTATTCCGGCGGCGGTCATTGATATGGAGATCAAGAATTATGCATGGAATATGAATCACCAGCCGCCGTCTGAAGCGTTTGTGAGGTCATTGGCGAAAACGCTCTCTATCCTGCATGGCATCGATCATCAGACCGCAGCGGCACGGGGCATACAAGTGTTAAGCCCGGATGACGTAAGGCAAACAAAAGGCGAACAGATGGAGCGGATCAAAAAAGAGCTGGGTGTCAGCCGCGAGCTTTGGGAGCGATGGCAAAGGTGGCTTTCCGATGATTCGTATTGGCCCAGTCATACCGCGATGATCCACGGCGACCTGCATCCGCCTCATGTATTGATTGACGATCATGACCAAGTCACGGGCCTTTTGGATTGGACGGAGGCTAAAGCAGCTGATCCGGCTAAAGATTTCCTTCTCTATCAGACGATTTTGGGAGAAACGGAAACGGACCGGCTTATCGCGTATTATGAGGAAGAAGGCGGCCGCGTCTGGCCGCGGATGAAAGAGCACATTACGGAAATGCAGGCCGCCTGCGGAATCGACATCGGCCTGTTCGCACTTGTGACAAAGGAAAAAGAGCACATGGATATGGCGATGGAGGCGTTAGGGATAAAGTAATTAAAGTCAAAAGCTCCCCTTAAGATTTTCTTAAGGGGGAGCTTTTAATGTCGATTGATGAAGAAACGGTCAAAATGGAATTTGGAGTGATCAATCCCAGTGGTACCTTCATCTCACAATGTATATACATAGTATAGTCGTAATATGCTCAATTTGTGCTTGCTGTAAACCAGCCAAACGCAAAAAAGGCTATCGATCTAATCGATAGCCTTTTCATGTTCATGGATATTATAAAAACACCTTTTCAATCAAATCAAAAAAAGCGGTTTTCTCTTCTTTTGGCAGCTTGTCAAACATCTTGTCTATCAGCGCCTGGCGGTTTTCCACCATTTGCGCGGCGATCCGTTTTCCCTCTTGTGACAGCTCGAGCCAGACGGTGCGGCGGTCTTCGTTATTTCTCGACCTGATGACAAGTCCGTCTTTTTCCAAATGATTCAGAGCGGTCGTAGTCGCCGAGGGAGACAGTGAAACGTCCTGCAAAATGTCCTTTACCGTACATGTTTGGCGTCTGTAGATGATGCGCAAAATAAACCCTTTAACACTGGTGATGTTTTTGGGGATCGTTTCTTCGTCTATTTTCTTTGAATAACGCAAATACTTCGTCAATGCATGGTCCAATAGATTGGCTTCTATCCTATGGTGCTTCATAAAGGTTTCCTCTTTTCCGGCATCATGTGAAAGGAGATTTCTGAACTAATCATACATAGGTCAATTTTATCATAAGGACGGCCGGCAAAAAACTTTTGCAGCTTTAAAAATTAATTATCTTCATTATCAATTCATAAACATAACAATTCCAATATGAAATAGTTTTACAATGGATATTTTTTGTTTTAGAATGAATTTGTGCGTCACAAAATCTCACCAAGATTTGTGAGAAACAATGAAAATTTGGAGATGAAAATGTTGGGTACACTTCAGCAATTAATCAATCATCATATGGAATCTTCTGATGAGTTGGAGGCATTGTCAGGGGGAGGACGAACGTTTACGTTTCAGGAATATCATCAACGCGTTAACCAACTGGCACACTATCTGCTGGAGGAGGGTGTTCAAAAAGGAGATCATATCGCGATTTTATGTAAAAATAATCACCACTTCCCGGTTATTTTGCTGGCGGCATTAAAAATCGGTGCGACTGCCGTTCCTTTAAGCTGGCAATTGACACCTTATGAATTAAAGGGAATCCTGGATAGCTGCCGGCCTAGGGCCATGTTTTATGACATGGAGTTCGCCGATACATTGTCACCTCTTCAGAAGGAGCTTCAGTTCTGCCTGATGATCGAAGCAGGGGCGGGAATGAACACGACCGAACAGTTTGAACGTCTTTTTAAAGACCGGCCGTCACGGGTAGAGGCGGCGCAGGTGACTGAACATGATTTGGCTTTAATGCTGTTTACATCAGGCACGACAGGGAATCCGAAAGGCTGCATGGTCAACCACGGCAGTCTGGCTGCTTATTTGAACGATATCAGTGCGAAAGGAAAGCGGCTGAAAGGAACCCGCTTTTTGGCAAGCCATCCGCTATATCATATGAGTTCGCTGAATCATGTTTTGCAGGCCGCGTTTGACGGTGCGGCGCTGTATTTCTTATGGGACCCTGAACCGTTTGAAATCCTGCAGGAGATCGAGAAAAAACGCATCCATATGATGATGGCGTTTCCTTCCGTTTATACGTACATGCTCGAGGAAATGAAACGGCACCGGTTTGATCTGTCATCCATCATGATGCTTGCTTCCGGCGGTACAAAAGTGCCTGTGCGCTTGATTAAGGAATACAAAGATTTTGGAATTCAAATGGTGCAAGGCTATGGAAGTACAGAGGCATGGACGGTCAGTGTGTGGAGGCCGGAGATGGGCTGGGATAAAGCCAATTCAGCCGGCCAGCCGATTCCAAATGTCACAGTGAAAATCAAAGATCCGGACACACAGGAAGATCTTCCAACAGGTGAAGTCGGAGAGGTCGTCATCAAGAGCCCTTATGTGTTTGAAGGGTATTACCAAAACGCGGCCGCTACCCAAAGAGTGCTGAAAGATGGATGGTTTTACATGGGAGATTCAGGTTTTCTTGATGAAGACGGGTTTTTATTTATTACCGGTCGCTATAAAGATGTCATTGTTTACGGCGGTGACAATATATACCCGGATCAAGTCGAAGAGATCATCGACCAGGTGCCGGGTGTCATCGAGTCGGCTGTGATCGGTGTTCCCGATGAGATGTACGGAGAGGTTCCGCGGGCATATGTCGTCAAAAACGACAACTCTGACCTGAGGGAGGAAGACATTATCGCCTATTGCAAAGAACGTCTCTCAGACTATAAAATTCCTGAAGTCGTCTTTACGGATAGCCTTCCGAAAAACAGACTCGGCAAAATTGTCAAAACAGAATTGCGGAAAAAGGCTGTTAAAGGGCAGTGAGCCATTCAAAAGTGCATCCAGACACGCTGGATGCGCTTTTTTTTTGTAACGTTTTCCAGCGCCAAACACACTACAACATTAGGGGGTGAAAATGGAAATGAATTTAAAATGGAAAACGGCAGCTGTGTGGATCGCGCTTTTTTTAATAGCCGGCTGCGGAGGTGCGAAGAATACCGGGCCGGCGCCTGTTCCCAAACAGCAGTCAGCGCCGGGTGCAGAACCATCATTTGCCGCAGCTGAACAGCAATTTGCTTTCGAGCTGTTTCGCGAATTGGTGAAGCAAGAAGGGTTGTCACATAACATCTTCCTCTCTCCGTACAGTGTGCAGCAGGCGTTGGTCATAACCGCCAACGGCGCCGCGGAAGACAGCCGAAAAGAGCTGCTGGATGCTTTGCATCTTAAGCGGATGGGGATGACATCGATCAACAAAGCGTCCCGTTCTGTGAAACAATCCTTCCATACGCTGGAGCACGGCGAGCTTTCCGTAGCAAACTCGATATGGTCCAGGCCTGATGTGAAGAAAAGTTTTGCAGATACCATTAAAGGGCTCGGACATGCTTACCAGCTTGACCGGGATTTACAGAAGGCGGCGGACAACATCAACGACTGGACGGCAAAGGAGACGAAAGGACGGATTGAAAAAATCGTCGACCGCGTCTCTCCTGACACACTCGCCTTGATTATCAATGCCGTTTATTTTAAAGAAAGCTGGAAACAGCCATTTGACAGCAATCTGACGGTTCCTCAGAAGTTTTATTCATCGGACGGCTCTTCAACAAAACATCCTATGATGATGCAGACAAACCGTCTTCCATATCTGGAAAACAAGGATTTCCAAGCCGTTAAGCTTCCCTATCAAGACGAACACTTGGCTTTTGTCGTGATCCTTCCGAAGAAAACGAAAACTCTTCAGTCACTGCTTCCTGTGATGACGTATGAGCATTGGCGGGACTGGCAAAAGGAGTGGGAATTGAAGCAGGTTGAGCTCAAACTGCCGAGGTTCTCTTTTGCTACAGAATATGTTTTAAACAAGCCTCTCAAAAATATGGGAATGCAAACGGTGTTTCATCATGCCGACTTTTCAAATCTGTTTGCGGAAAAAACGGGAGGTTTCATCAGTGAAGTCAAGCACAACACGTTTATTCAAGTGGATGAGAAGGGCACTGAAGCCGGGGCGGCCACGAAAGTCGAGATTGTTGAATCGGCCGCGGTTCCGGATGTGGCAATGACGGTCGACCGTCCGTTTTATTTTGCGGTAACGGATGAGAAAACCGGGATGCTTCACTTTTTAGGCAGCATCGCCAAGCCGACGGAAAAGTGAAATTGTTAAAATTGAGTATCGCTTCTATTATTTTCTTTAAAATGACATTTAATTGCCGATATAAGGAAAGGGAGTTCCTTTTTGGTGATGAATGAAAGGGAGGCAAGACAAATGAAAAAATGTTTATGTTTTTTGATGTTCGGTCTTTTGTTGTTAGCGGTGCCGACGTTTTCAGCCTCAGCGAGCGTATACGAAGATGAGTACGAACCGAATAATTCAGCAGCTTCCGCGCATGATATCGGACTGTGGAAATATAAGACGATTTCCGCTACGATTCATAGTCCCGAAGATCAAGATTTTTATAAGTTTTATGCAACAAAAGGGGAACAGCTTGCCATTCACCTTAAGAACATCCCTGCAGGTACAGACTACGACCTTGCTTTATTTAAAGACACCTACGGCTATCCTGAAATTGACGCTTCTGAAAGAACGGGAACCCAAAATGAAATCGTTCGTTTTGATGTTCCTGAAACGGGAAAGTATATCGCCGCCGTCAAATCGAAAAACGGCACATATGATGGATGGGGATTTTACAGGCTTGAATTTATAGACAGAATGAAAAGCGGCACATATACGGCCAGACTATCTCCATCCGCAATATCCAGCCCGGGAAAAGGGACCGTTTCGCCAACGGCTGTCGTAAACTTGGCAAATGTCTCAGCCATCCCTGACGGAGCGGTCGTCAAGAGCGTATCGGCAGAAGGAACGATTTCCCCGAGTCTTGGCAACACCTTTAGAGAAGTGATGAACAAGGAAGAAGGCATCTGGCATACGACCGTCTCTGGTGGAACATTGTTCCCGGACATTAAATTGGAAAACGGACTGCCTGTCAAAACGACATGGAATGCCAGATATTATTCGCTTGCATGGAGCAGTTCTACTTGGAGATCGCCGGAGCTAAAGATCAACTACCAATATGACCAAACATACGGCTGGTAAAAAATAATTGAAAGGAGCTCCCATGAATATTCGAGATACGGTAAAACTTACGCTCTTTACAGAAAAGCTGAAGGATTCACTTTCATATAAACAGCAGTCAAACACAAAAAGGTCTGAGTCCGAAGCCGTTGCAAAAAAGGATACGCTGACCATCAGCAAACAGGCTGAAGAAGCGCAAAAAAACGGACAATCGGGAAAACCGCGAATGAATGGTGCACAGTTTTCCATTTATTCTCTCTATGTAGACAGACAGCGCCTCAGCAGCACGATCGAAGAAACTCTCAGCGAAAACGGTATCACCCTTGCGGAAAATGAAAGCATCCAAATTCATATTGATGAAAAAAATAACATTACAGTTGAAGGGACTCTTGACGATCAGAAAAGAGTGCAAATCGAAAAGGCGCTGAATGGCGTAGAACAGCTGGGAGCGCGGCTGTTAAGCCATTCGGATTATGTCGGTGAACAGAATGGAAAGCCGGTAGACAAAGCCGCTTACGAAAAATGGCATGTCAATGAGTTTTTAAAAACGATGGCCGGGCTGACGCTGTCGGATGTCAGCTTGAATGAAGCGGGTGACATCATCGGCGGAAATGAGAAGCTTGAAAAAGTCATGCAAGCGGCCGCAAACCCGAAAAGCGATTTGGACAGAAGCTGCCGAAGCATGCTGAAAAAACTGAAGAATGTATTGGCAAAAGGTCCGGACACCATCCCCGACAGATCCGCTACTTTTGGCTATTCCGGCGGAACGCTCATGGATCTGAATGTTTCAAAAGGATTTTCCACCGGAGAGCTTGAAGAATGGCTGGATGATCCGCTGTTAAGAAAGGCCATCCTGAATGGCTGATCTGATATATAACGAGCCTTTTGAGCCTGAAGAATGGGCTTGGAAAATTGGCGGTGACACATATTTGCTGAAAAAACACCGGCAAATTGACTGTGAATATAGTGAAGAAGACCATGAAGGGTTCTTTGAGTATGATTACGATTTTATGACTCTTTCTTGTTTTGATGAAAAAGGGACCGAGCTATTTACCGCCAGAACATATTGCGATGAGGATGAGATGCACTTCCTTTCCCGTCCGAACGGCAGCCTTAAGGACAATGAACGTCAAGTGATAGAGAAAATTAAAAAAAAGTTTCATGTTATAGATATAAGATATTAAGCAGGCCGAAGGGCTTGCTTTTTTTAAGGCGAAAAAATTTAAATTTTCGCATTGACTCTCACGTTGCGTGATACTTTATAGTCAATAACAAAGGGAGGTCAAATTCATGAAAATGAAAGTGAAAGAAGTTGCTGACTTAGTCGGCATCAGTGTGCGCACACTGCATCATTATGATGAAATCGGACTTTTGAATCCGTCGGAGACAACTGAATCGGGCTATCGGCTGTATTCAGATGACGATCTGGAAAAGCTGCAGCAGATTTTGTTTTTTAGAGAGCTCGACTTCCCTTTAAAAAAGATTAAAAACATTCTCGAAAGTCCTTCTTTTGACCGCAATGAAGCGCTCCAGATGCACCGCAAAATGCTTTTGGAGAAACGCAGACGGCTGGATCAAATGATTGACACCATCGACAAAACGATAAAATTTGCGAAAGGAGAAATTGAAATGACGAATGAAGAAAGGTTTGCAGGCTTCGATTTCAGCCAAAACCCATATGAAGAGGAAGCGAGTGAACGCTGGGGAGATGAAGCCATCGACAAAACGAAGGCCCATATTGAGGCTATGTCCGAAGACGAACGAAAAGCAATGGAGCAGCAATATGATGCCATTTACAGAAAAATCGCCGCCCTTCGAAATGGTGCGCCTGATTCAGAAGAGGCGCAGGCGGCCATTCAAGAATGGTATGATTTTTTAAACCAAAATTCCGGTCATCACTTTTCGCTTGAGACTTTCAAATGCATCGGGCAAATGTATGTCGATGATGAACGCTTCACAAAAAATATCGATCAGTACGGAACCGGTTTGGCGAAGTTTATGTGCGACGCCATGGCGGTTTTTGCGGACCGGAATAAGCAATGATAAATGGGGCTGTCCCAAAAGGTCATGACCATGACCTCTTGGGGCAGGCTTTTTAATTTTACAGAACTTTAAGACGGGGAGATGCTTTTTCGCGTATATATTGGTTTTGGAGTAAGAAAATGCTCTCGGCATTTGAGAGCGTTATGGTAAAATATTCTTTGTACACAAAAGCTAAGTGCTCACTTGAGGGAGTTCTTGCTCATCCCCATTTGAAAGGGGGTGATGCATATGACAACATTCGAAACAATCTCTTTAATGATTGCTTTCGGCATGTTAATTGCCGTGTTGTCTAAGAAAGAAAAATAGACACTCCCTTAAGCCTTGGCAAGTGAAAGGGATAGTGTCTGTGTTAGAGCTATCTGAGCAAGCCCCTTGATGGGCCGCTTGTGTGCAACGACTCGACTGTTGGCGCAGTCGGGTCTTTTTTATTTTATGCATTTCTTAAAGAAGAAATACATTTTACATGCAGCAATCATACTGTGTTTGTTCCTAAGAAAGAAGAATGGGGCTTAATGAAAATATGTTATTCCATATATTTATATTACTAATTCGTGCCTGTGAAAGCAACTCATAATGCATGATGGGTTCATTCAATTAATGAAATGCCTGACAAAAATAGTGAACGGCAGCTTCTCTTCCCATGTTTGAGCTCGTCATTTTGACGGAGTCAGTATTCACGTCAAATAATGTGCACTGTTTATTGATCATTTTTATGGTAACGCTGATTGACACAAGCCCATTTTCAAAGTAATATATTTTTATAATTCATGAACGGTCAAACGATATTGAAGAAGAGTAAGTACGTGTCAGTTCCGGGGTTTTAGAGAGTCGGCGGCTGGTGAGAGCCGATACCCCCCTGATGCCGAATGGGCTTCTGAATCGCTTCGCTGAAATGCCAGTAGGCGCTGCCGGGATGTTCTCCCCGTTATCAAGAGAAGAATATCGAAAGGGTAAATCCTTTCCGTATTTTTGTGAGCGAATCGTTAATGCGATTCATAAAGGTGGTACCGCGAGACCCTCGTCCTTTTGTGACGGGGGTTTTTTGCATGTTAAGGAGGTGGTGGCCATGGAGGAAGGCTGGCCGGTGTGGCCATGTCAATTTTCAGTCGGAATGGAGGTGGACCAAATGGTGATTGCAGCAGACGACCTGGAAACCCCTTGCCCGCATTGCGAAGGGAGCGGCGAGGAAGACCGGCTCCCGTGCCCGAAATGCTCGGGTAAAGGCGTTATTCTGACCGCGCAGGGTAATACATTGCTTCATTTTATTAAAAAGCATATCGATGAGTAAGGGTGGTTGTAAGTCGTTGAGAAGAGCTGAGATAAGCATAGCTGAGAAGAAAAACGATGTGCAAGGCGGCATTCAGTCCGCTTTCGGTATATGTTTTATGGTATTTGGGACGATGTGTTTTGCGTCCAAATCGATCTTTGTCAAATGGGCTTATGAACAAGGCGCAACACCGGATGCCGTTTTATTGTATAGGCAACTGATCGCCGCACCCATGTTTTGGCTGATATTTATAGTCTATCGGGCAAGGTTTGCGGCCAGACCGAAAAAAACAGAGGTCATAAAGGCCTGCACTGTAGGCCTGCTCTGTTTTTTTCTGTCACCGCTGTTTGATTTCATCGGTCTTCATGATGTGTCTGCAATTGTTGAACGGATGCTGGTGATGAGCTACCCGATCTTTGTGTTGATCCTGTCGGCTTTATTGAACAAACAGATGATGCCGATCCGCGACTTTGCCGCGGTCTTACTGGTGATTGGCGGGCTGTTTTTAGCCGTGGGCGGCTGGGATGCACAATTGGTTGAAGCGAACATGACGGGAGCGGTTTTGATTATCCTGTCGGCTATTTTTTATGCCGTTTATTTGGTTGTATCAGGACAGCTTGTCCACAAAATAGGGGCTGTGCGAATGAATGCTTACGGTATGTCGGCGGCAAGCCTGGCGATGGCCGGATATGCGGGGATTCGGGCAGCTGAAGGTGAGCCGGTCAACCTGGTTGCTTATCCCCCTGCAATGTACGGCTTATTTATCATGATTGCGGTTGTAACGACGGTCATACCGTTTGTCTTCATGCTTGAAGGCATCAAGCGGATCGGAGCGGAACGGGGAGCCTTCATATCAATGGCCGGCCCCGTCCTGACCATTTTTTTCGGCGTCTTGTTTTTGCACGAACATTTAAGCTTGATCCAGTGGTTGGGCTGCTTTCTTGTGCTGTTGGTCATTAGTTTATTGGAATACCGAAAACAAAGGAGTTAATTTAGTCTTTCAAAACGTCTGCTTTGATCACATATGTTTTTGCCGCTAAGTCGGCCTGTTTCTTTTCCGAAAACAGGACTGCAAGGTAAAACAGAACCGAAATGAAATGCACCCATGCGGCGCAATAGCGGACGATAGCCTGCCACAACTTTAGCCGTCCGCCGCTATCGGCGGATACGATGGGAAGCCGGAAAACGGCTTTTCCAATCGTGCCTTGAAGCTTAGTTAACGGCATGAACAGCGGGCAGAACACATAGACGAGAACGGCTGTTGCCAAAACGCCGGGAGAGCCGCCTCCGAATATCAAATCCAAACCAACCGCAATCACACAATCGGTCACTAGCGCCCCTGCCCGGACCCAAACGTCTGCATATTGCAAAATGTATAACGTCCTTTCTGAATGAAGTTATAAATGAGTAACAAAGGGCATGAGCTATTTTATTTCTTCTCGTTTTGAATGGGTGATTCGCTTGTTTTTGATAAAAATTTACTATTTCGCTAAATCATGCTCATTTTTATTAACCGATTTCCCCTTCTCCAAAGATTTGATAAAATAAATAAGTTGTAGTATATGATACGGAGGTTTAAACGTGGGAAAAGTTAAGAGAAACGGGCCTTGTCCATGCGGAAGCGGGCTGAAATATAAAAAATGCTGCGGCAGCAAAGAGGCGGGATTTCCTTCTGTTGCTGTGCAGGAACTGAAACAAGTTCAGAAAGATGTCATGGAATTTGCTTTTACTGAACATAAAGAAACGATCGATCAATTTTTAAATGAATATACTTTTCTATCAGATTTGGAACAGTCTGCCCAAAAAATCTGCGTCTTCAATTTAGGGGTGTGGGGTGTATTTTCCCAGCCGCTTGCAGAAGGCGGATTGACGATTTTCGAAGATTACTTGCAGCGGAAAGGGGCGTCCATTCTCAGATCGCAGACAAAAGAAGCTGTTCAATCATGGAAAAAGATGTCCCCGGCTTTCATGCGGGTGAAGCATTTTACTGAAGCAGGGGTTCGTTTTGAGGATGCTGTTACACATGAAGAGGTCACCGTGAAGATGAATGTGAAGCGGGAAGGGCCTTTTGTAGGCGAGTATGTGCTCGGTTTTCCAATCAAGGTCGCGAGCCATACAGAATTTTTCCTGCAATTCACGATTTATCCGGCAAAAATGGCGGATGTTCTGCAAAGCAGGCTGAAGGAAGCTTTGGACCGCTTTACAGGAGAAGGCGGTGCGAAAGAACAATTGATGAGAGAAGATTTCCCTCATGTGTTAATGAAGCTTTGCCGACAAGACGACAATACGTCTCAATCCGCTTCTCAAGAGATGGAATGGGCCAATGATATGGAAAAAGAGACAGCGGGCGTCATCAGAAAGGGAATGCTTGAAGAAGGCCATTCGGAATCCTTTGTTTGCTGGGCGGTCGGTGTTTGGAAATCGTATTGCGACAAAAAGGCGCCGATCATCAAAAAAACCGAAGCATTTGCGGCGGCATTGGAGTACTTTGTCAATACAGTGTCCAAATCGGAAAAATCCGTCTCCCAAGCAAAGCTTGCGAAAAAATACGGTGTCAGCGCATCAACCGTATCGAATCGTTTTAAAGATATTGAATCTGTCTTGGAAGAAGAGCTTGATCAGCATCTTGAGCTGATGCCTTCTTAACATGACAAAAAAACCTTCTGATTGATTCCGGAAGGTTTTTTTAATAGTGTTCATACATGAACAAAATAAAACCGGCCGGATGGCCGGTTTTGTCTTAAGGTGTTATCTCAGAAGCTGCAGCACGCCCTGCGGCTGTTGGTTAGCCTGTGCAAGCATCGCTTGAGAAGCTTGAGTCAAGATGTTGTTTTTTGTATACTCCATCATTTCCTTCGCCATGTCTACGTCGCGGATGCGGGACTCGGCAGCCGTCAAGTTTTCAGAAGATGTATCAAGGTTGTTGATTGTGTGCTCAAGACGGTTTTGCACCGCACCAAGTTTGGCGCGTTCAGCGGATACGGTATCAACTGAACTTTTAATCGTCGTTAATGCTGCAGATGCTGAATCTTTGGAAGAAATATCGATTCCTTTTGTCACTCTGTCTCCGGCAGACAGCTTTTCATCAGCTTGTAAAACGAGTTTTCCGCTAGCATCAGAATATCCTGATTTTTGTTCGACTGTGCTGCCGCCTTCAAGTGCGGAATCGGCTTGTACAACGAGTTTATCGCTAGTATCGTAGTATCCTGCCGGGTTCGTACCATCAGCGTCTTTCCAAGTTGCCGCATCAGTGCCGCCTGTTTGCAGTTTTGTTCCGTCAGCTGACACCGTATAAGTTTTTTCGTCTTTCCAAGTCAGCGTTTTGGTGTTGTCGCTAACGGCTGTCAATGTATCTGCGTCCGTAGCTTCGTAAAGCGTACCAACCTTTAATGTTTCGGCATCCATTTTATTAACGGAAAGGCTGATCGTTTGGCCTTCGTTAGCCCCGATTTGGAAAGTCAGATCTTTAGCTGATCCGTCGATCAGTTTTTTCGTGTTGAATTCGGTGTCGGTTGAAATTCTTGTGATTTCAGAAGCAAGCTGATCCATTTCTTTTTGCAGCTCGGCACGGTCAGTGTCCGTGTTTGTGTCGTTGACCGCTTGTGTTGCAAGCTCGTTCATCCGTTGAAGGATGCTGTGTGTTTCGTTCAATGCGCCTTCAGCTGTTTGGATTAAAGAAATGCCGTCTTGGGCGTTTCTAGAAGCCATGTCTAAGCCGCGGATTTGCGCGCGCATTTTTTCGGAAATCGCAAGTCCGGCAGCGTCGTCTCCGGCGCGGTTGATGCGAAGTCCTGAAGACAATTTCTCCATGTTTTTGCTGGCAGCGTTTGTGCCAGAAGTCAGTTGGCGGTGCGTGTTCAGCGCTGCAATGTTGTGGTTGATTCTCATTTTTCTTACCTCCGTGTGAGTTCTGTTTTGTCAAAAATCTCTTCGGCATCCTTGCCTTGTGAGATTTCCGTCCGGTGAACGAGAAACTCCTAGGAGCATTCATGTTATATAAGCCCTTTAAGTTGTTGAGGCCGTTTCAATTGCGGATCCGTTGTACATCAGTTTTTGCTCCTGGGTGAGCTCGTTGTTCACCTCTGACATTCCATATATCGGCATGAAATTAGAATTTTTAACATAAAAACAAATTTTTTGATGAAAAGATAAAATTTAGGAGTTTAGTAGGAGGTTAATTGAATTGACAAATAAATTGGAAATCAAAAAAGGGGGATCATATGACTTTTGCATCATTAAAATTATATCGCCATGACCTATATATGTCAAAAAATAACCATTATTCCCATCGTGTCTGAAAAATGTGAATTTATTAAGGATATTTAAAGGGTGAGTGACTGAAAAATCGAGGTGGAATGAATCAACATTATATAAAAATAAAATTTGATAGATGTTTGTTTTAATTCGATTTCCAGATGCGGACAGAAGCAGTGGGAATTTTTTCTGACTGTTTCAACGTTCCTCAAGGAATCCTTCATTATTGTCGGCCTCCTTAAACGAGTTTCACCAATCAAATGTCCCCGCCAAGCGCTCCAAAATCATTGACAATTGTTAACTTCGGTTCTGCTGCACCCCAGACGGATGTATCCCGCTTCTTCTTCAGTAAGTCTTCTATGTTGTTTTTGAAGATGCTTCGAGTCTTTCTTTGATCAAGACAAAGCCGTCCAGCTTCAGGCCATTTGCATGTTTTTCCCGGTTCCAGCAAAGGAATGGACGATTCTGGAGTCCGGAAAGGTTTTCATTTTGATTAAATCTTGAGAAAGATATTTTAAGATATCGTAGCCAAACAAAAACAGGGAGAGGGTTATACGATGGATACGATTCTGCTGGAAACAAAGCAACTTCAGAAAAAGTTTGGAAGAGCTAAGGCTCTCTCAGATGTCTCACTGAAAGTCCATAAAAACAGCATTTACGGGCTTTTAGGACCTAATGGAGCCGGAAAGTCGACGACCTTAAAACTATTAACCGGAATTTTGAATCCGACCTCCGGGGAGATTCTTTTTGAGGGACGGAAATGGAAGAGGTCTTTTTTAAAAGAAATCGGCTCTTTAATAGAATCCCCGCCGCTTTACAGCAATCTGACAGCCTTTGAAAATGTTAAGGTCCATGCGACATTATTGGGTATTCCGGATGCGCGAATAAAGGAGGTGCTCAAAATCGTTGATCTTGAGCATACCGGGAAAAAAAGAGCGGGTCAGTTTTCGATGGGAATGAAGCAAAGGCTGGGAATCGCCATTGCTCTTTTGAATCATCCGACATTATTAATACTTGATGAGCCGACAAACGGACTTGATCCGATCGGCATCCAAGAGTTGAGAGAACTGATCAGGTCATTTCCCGAGCAGGGGATGACCGTTATATTGTCAAGCCACATTTTGTCGGAAGTAGAGCAGATCGCAGACCATATAGGAATTATCAGCAGCGGCTGCCTCGGATATCAAGGGAAGATCAATAAGGGGGACGATCTTGAGCGCCTCTTTATGGATGTTGTCAAATCAACACGCGGGGAAGAAGGCGGAGAAAGATGATCAGGCAATATGTAAAAGCGGAGAATTTGAAGTTTAAAAGAACCTTTTCGAGAAAAATGATTTTTCTTGTCCCTTTTATCAATATGTGCTGCGCCTTTTTCATGAACCTCGGATACTTTGTATCAGGTACATATAATTGGTGGTCTATCATTTTGATGCCGGTCCTGATTGCATTGCTGTGTGCATTGTCACATCAAAAGGAAAAGAAAGCGGCAAATTACAACGGGATTTTTTCGCTGCCGATTCAGTTGCATATGATGTGGTATGCAAAAACAGGGGTTATCGCTATCTATTCATTGGCGTCTCAAATGGTTTTCTTAGGCTTCATGTTTGTCATGCAGCTGATCATTCCTCAATTTGCAACTGTCAATTTAACGGTTATGACTGCGAGTCTGCTGCTTTGGATCACGACGTTATGGGAGATACCGCTCTGTTTATTCATCGCTCGAAAGTTCGGGTTTATAGCTGCTGTCATTTTGAATCTGCTGGCTAGCGTCATGTCCGTCATGATGTCGGCAGCAAGCGCTTTGTGGTGGCTGAACCCGTGGAGCTGGTCGATCAGGGTGATGTGCCCTGCGATTGGCATTCACCCAAACGGTTTGCCGCTTGAAACCGGTGATCCTTTGAAAAGCTGGTCGGTTGTTCCATTGGCGGTGGTGCTTTCTGTTCTTTTATGTGCTGTTTTGTTGATGTTGACCAGGCGGTCTTTTTCGCCTGCTGGCGATCGTGGAGCAATAAAACGGGAGGCGGTTTAAGGTGTTGTCATTTTTTAGATGTCTCCTTGCTGATATTAGAAAGAAAAAACGCACTTCCTTTATATGGATGCATGTCACGATTCCTTTTATATGCGCCGGTTTCTTTCTGCTTTATTTCTGCCACAGGGAGCATCAGCCGTATCAATTATATCGGGCATATATTGAAGCGATTGCGGTTGCTCTGCCGCTGCTTATTGGGATTGTCTGCGGAATGACGGCTTCTTTGGAAGAGCAGGCAGGCAAATTTCAAGTGCTGTTAGGGCGTACATCACCCAAATTTGTGGCTTATGTCAGTAAAATGACGCTGCTGCTTTTCATGAACATCTGCGCCATTTACCTGGCTATCGGGCTGTATCTGTTGGGGTTGAGATTTCTTTTTCATGTGCCGAATCTCCCGTATTTTCTTTTTTTAGAGGGCGGGGCCTGGCTGGTCGCTGGAAGCGTTGCGCTCTATTTTATCTATTTTTTGATCAGTTGTACAATCGGAATGGGAGCTTCCGTTCTATTGGGAGGAGCGGGACTTTTGCTGACCGCTCTCATGAATACCGGGCTGGGTGATGCGATTTGGAAATATAATCCTTGGGCATGGGGGATTAGGCTGGCGGAATATAAAGGAATCGAGCAATTCAGCCAAGTCGAAGCTTCCTTCATCACTCTCCTGCATCAAGAAATAAACAGTGGAGCGTTGATTATGGCATTTGCTATAATAGCTTTATTCATTGTGAGCATCATCTGGTTTAGCCGCTGGGAGGGAAAAAAGGCTTATGAATAATGTGAAAAAGGTGGTCGCCAAGTGGCAAAGATTTTGGCAGTAGATGATGAAAAAGATATATTGATCCTCATACAAAATATTTTGCGCCGAGATGAGCACCAAGTTCATACGCTCGATCAGGTGCCGATGGACAATCACAGCGTTTTTGAAGGCTATGATTTGATTTTGCTTGATGTCATGATGCCGGAAGCGGACGGTTTTGATCTGTGCGGGAAAATCCGCCCGATTGTAGACTGTCCGATTCTGTTTCTCACAGCTAAGACGGAGGAAGAAGCCATTGTGAAAGGCCTTATGACAGGAGGAGACGATTATATTACCAAGCCGTTTGGCGTTCTTGAACTGAGCGCCAGAGTAAACGCCCATTTAAGAAGAGAACAGAGAGAAAAACACCAGACAAAACGGCTGATTTCCGGCTTTTTATTTCACTTTGACAGCAAGGAAGTCTGGATTAACGGACAAAAATTACATTTAACAAAAAATGAATATAAAATATGTGAGCTATTGGCTGTACATAAAGGGCGCATTTTTACAAGAGAAGAAATTTATGATCAGGTGTATGGGCTGGATGGAGATGCCATGCATTCCACGATAACCGAATTTATCAGAACGATTCGAAAAAAATGCAAAGAATATGATGCAGACCCCATTAAAACCGTATGGGGTGTTGGATACAAATGGGAATAGACAAAAAGAAAAAGACGCTTCGCAAAGAACTGATCAAATATATGATGACTTTGTCCTTCAGCTTAGCCGCCGTCACAGCGCTGTATGTTGCCGTCAATACGCTGGGAATGAATGCCGGCTTATTTTACCCGGCCAACTACTATGAACACGAAGCTGAAAAGCTGAAGCCCATGCTTCAATCAGCGGAACGAATTGAGGAAGACATGATCCCGGATGCGATGAAATATGCCGTTCTTGATAAAAAATCAAAGCAAAAAAAGGCGGGGAACATAAAGGAAACCGAGCTGTCTCTCGTGCAGAAAAAAATAGACAACAAGCCGTATGTCAATTATAAGCAAAAAGGATACATGATCATTGATAGAAAAGACGAATATTGTGTATTGGAGTACTCCGTTCGGGCTGAATTCCGTTCTTCTTTTCTGAGGAAGCATTTTCCGAATTATGAGATGACAAGTTTATGCATCATGGTGATCCTTCTTATTGCCGTTATTTTTATCGTGACGACTCTCTTTGCCAATCGCTTAAAAAAACATTTTGAAACATTGAACACAATGGCAAAACAAATCAAGCAGCAGAACCTACATTTCACACCGGAGTTTTCAAATATCAAAGAATTTGATCATGTGATTGAATCGCTCATCGATATGAGGGATGCCCTGCAAGCGTCTCTACAGGCGCAATGGCACTTAGAGAAAACAAAGAAGGAACAAATCGGGGCCCTGGCCCACGATATTAAAATTCCCATGACCATTATTAAAGGAAATGCCGAATTGCTGAGTCTGTCGCCGCACAATCAAGATCAGTCCGATTATATAAAATATATTCTTGCTGCGGGAGATAAAATCGACCAGTACATTGACCAATTAATTCATCTGTCTAAAGCAGAGGAGACATTGCATATCAAGCTCAAAAAAGCAAAGGTGAAAGACCTGGTTGAAAGCGTGCTGAATGATGCGGAGGCGTACATAGGGGGCAAAAACATTGAAATCGAATTAAAAGCACGGAATCTGGAAGGGAAAAAAGCGGCAATCGACCGCAGCCTTCTTCACCGGGCGCTGATGAATATTCTTTCGAACGCCGTAGACTGCACGCCTGAAGGCGGGAAGATTGATTTCGAAGCCGCCTGTACAAACGATACGCTCATATTTACGATAACAGACAGCGGAAAAGGCTTTTCTCCGGAAGGGCTAAAAAAAGCAGCCCAGCTTTTCTACATGGAGGATAAAGGCCGGACTTCCAATGGACATTACGGCATGGGCCTAACCTTTGCACTCAGCGTTGCCAAGCTTCACCAGGGCGATTTAACGATTCAAAATGCGGAAACAGGGGGCGGCCAAGTCAGCATAACCATGCCATTGGTTCAAGATTAAGCGCTTTTTTTGAAAACGCTGTTCAGTTGTTAAACCTTCCGGATGCTCGGAAGGTTTTTCTACGCTTTCTGAAGTTCCTGCTTGAGCCATTGATAAAGTCTTGCACCCGCCTGTTTCAGCGGATAGGCGGACGATTTGCAAAGGATGCCGAACGTCACGCTGATCGGGTTGTCCTGAATCAGGCGGACGGCTGTTTTAGGGGGAGGAGGAGAGATGATGCTTTTGGGAATAAGGGCGATACCGAGCCCTGCCGCTACATAGTTTTTTAAAGCGGTCATACTGCCGATTTCCATTGTATTCATTTGGCTTCCCGGCAGCTCCTGAAAAGCGATTTCGATTTTTTTACGGTATGTGCAGTTGTTGGCCGTGATCAGCAGGCGATGATCCCTGATATCCTGCAGATTGATGAACTCATTTGTTCCGGCGGGATATCCTTCAGGAATCAGCACCGCCAGTTCTTCGCTATAAAGCGGCTCAAAGTAGAGGTCTGTCCCCATGGCCGGCGTTGAACAGACGGCAAGGTCGAGCTCTCCTTGAATAAGCCGTTCCGCCAAGACTTGCGAGTTTGCAATATCGACGGAAACCCGTACTTTTGGATAATCTGTCAAAAAACCTCCCCAACATCTCCGGCAATTGGCAGCTCGCAATCGGTTCCACCGCTCCTAACCGAATATTCCCCGCTTCTCCAATCAGTAAATCCGCCATGTTGTTTTGAAGATGATCCATATCTTTGACAATGTGTCTGCTTTCTTCAAAAAAGAGCCTGCCGGCTTCAGTCAGCCGGAATGTTTTTCCCCGCTCAAGCAAACGTATGCCAAGATCTGCTTCAAGTTTTTTGATCTGCATCGTAACGGTGGACTGGGCGTAGTTCAATTCTTCGGCCGCCCGGTTAAAACTCCCGCAGGCCACGATTTTATGAAATGTTTTTAACGTTTTCAGATCCATCATGATCACTCTCGATTCAATAAAATTGAATTTATCATTCAGATGATTCAATTATACAAATCAAAGTCGCGAAAGTACAATAAAGTTATGAAGAAAGGAAGTGAATATATGCCGTTCGTCCATGTTTATTATCGAGAAGGTCTATTGAATAATGAGGAATTAAAAAAGGTGAGCAATAGTATTCATCATTCATTAATGGAGCATTTTAAAATTCCGGAAGATGATTATTTTCACATGTGTTTACCCTACCCATCTAATCAATTTTTTTTCGATCCGAATTATCTTTTAGAAGGGGAGAAAAAGAGATCAGATAAAATGATCCATGTTTCCATTACATGTGCGCCAGGAAGAACAATCAATCAGAAAAGGAATTTGTATCAATCCATCTCGGAAGCTTTTTATCATCATTTAAACATCTCTACAACTGATATTTTTATTACATTAAACGAGTCATTTGCTGAAAACTGGTCATTTGGTCAAGGAATAGCACAAATGGTGAATACGGAGGAGGAAAAAGATTAGTGAATGACCGCATCGAATCCAATATACCAAAGAAAATGAGAGATATTGCTCCCGATTTTGTTGATTACGGAGAAAACATATTGTTCGAAAAAGTATGGAGAGATCCTGCTTTAACATCAAAAGAAAGAAGTTTATGTACTCTATCTGCTCTGATTAGTATGGGCAATACTGAACAACTGCCATTTCATTTACAATTAGCTGAAAAGAATGGAATCAACGAAAAGGAAATGACTGCTTTGATTACACATATGGCCTTCTACGCTGGATGGCCTAAAGCGGCCGCAGCGCTAAATGTAATCATGAGTAAAAAATGACGATATGATCTCTTTTTAAAGCCATCTCACGCTAATAAAAGTAATCATATTGATAGAAAAAAGAGGTGCAGAACCTATGTTTAAAAATAAAGTGGTATTGGTAACCGGTGGTGCAACAGGAATCGGGAGTGCAACCTGTATAAAGCTGTCTTCTCTAGGAGCTAATGTGGTTGTAAACTATTCAAAGTCACTTCAAGAAGCACAGAATACGTACGATCAATTGTCAAATTCCGGGCTGTTGTATCAGGCAGATATTAGTGATGAGCGTCAAGTAAACGAAATGATTCTGACTTGTATTCAAAAGTTTGGAAAGTTAGATTACCTCGTTAACAATGTTGGGATTACGCATCAATTGGCGATGGATGATTTTGATGGAGCCACTGATGAAATCTGGGATAAACTTTGGAATGTAAATGTGAAAGGAACATTTTACTGTATTAAGGCAGCAGCGCCTTATTTAAAAAAAGGAGAAGATTCAGCAATTGTTAATGTTGGAAGTGTAGCAGGCATAACCGGGTTAGGTTCCTCCGTCCCATATGCAGTGACAAAATCAGCTGTTCATGGATTGACAAAATCGCTTGCGTTTTCACTAGCACCAGACATAAGAATTAATAGTATTGCTCCCGGTGCTGTTGATACAAGATGGTGGAAAGGAAATGAAGAAAAAATGAACGCCCTGGCTGGAAATATTCTATTGAAAAGAATTTCCACACCTGAGGACATTGCTGAAACCATTTGTTATACACTTCTTCAAAAGTCACTAACAGGACAAATCATAACGGTAGACAATGGTCAAACGATGTAGAAATCGATTTTCTTTTTATTGATAATTGAGGATTCAAATTCTCGGCAGTATCGCCGGGCAGACAGGCGCGGTTCTTCGCTTCCGTATGCTGTGTCTAAAGTGGCGCTCCACGGGCTGACGAAATCGTTGGCACATGCGCTCGCTCCGGAAATCAGAGTGTGCAGCGTGGCGCCCGGTGCGGTTGCGACAAGATGGCGGGAAGGCCGAGAAGAAAAAATGAAGCAGCTCAAGCCAACAACTCCCGCTCAGATAGCAGTGCCGGAAGATATCGGGCTGATCTGCGACATTTTGGAACAAGAAGCGCTCACAGGCCAGACAGACATCATCATTCTTTTTTTCTATTCCTATATGAGACGATTTACCTTATGATGAATCATATAGATGAGAAAAAGAGGGAAGACTTTATGAGACGTATTCAATCTTTAGAAGCAATTGAGCAGGTGAAAAACGGAGATTTGCGTGTTTTGCGGGAGGCAGAATGGTTGAAATATCTGTTTTTGACCGAGGAGCAGAATGTGAATTTGGAACGGGTCTCGTCCTTGGAAAAGATGCCGCCCCGCCCCGTTCTTCTTTATGTTGAAAAGACGCTTCGCATTCTAGAGCAAACCGATATCCCGAAGCGGGAGAAAGACATCATCGAAGAGGTTCTTATTTGGAGTGAGGCCGCTAAATGCGGGCAGCCGCATAAACGAAAGGAATGGCGCGAGAAAGGGTTTCAGCTGGAGATTCACAATATAGGCTCGGCGCAAATTTACGCTGAGCGGAATCGTCCATTTGCGCCTGACCGGGAAGATGTTGAGGAGCTCGTATACGTGTTGATTTTGACGCACGGCCTTGTCGGACAGTACATTCGCGGGGAAACAAGATACCGGCAATTCGCGCCTTTGATCGACTGGATTGCTGCAGCTAAACCGTTGGACATCGATATCAGACGGGTTCTGTCCGTCCTGAACAAATGTATTATTGCGGGTGTGTCCTTTGAGCTCTGGGAATCGATTGAGCATGATGTGAACGATGTCATCGCTCGTATTGCCGGAGGAGAGCGGGACAAGGATCTGCCGTTTGCGGAAAGGCTGAAAAAACTGCGACGGCAGGCGATCAATGCGGGAGAAGACAGCAGCCTTTATCAGCCGTTTCTGAAGGAGCACTCGGCCGAAGACGCGCTGCGGCGTTTCTTAGAAAAAACGGACTTGTGGTATGTGGAATCTGCGCTTTCCTCATTCAGTTTCGAAGAGTTTGTCAAAATCTTTCTGCTCACCCTTCGTTCGGCAAATCCTTTATCCGTCAAGCACATCAGCTTTGAACCGTTGATGAAAGATATCTACAGGGATTATCAGGGTGTACGGCATCCAAATATTTATAAGAAACGCATGATTGAAGCGTATTTGAAGGAGCTGTCCATCAAGGGTTTGCTGAATGGGAAGCTGCCCGCCAACGAACATGTTTCCTTAACCGTCAAGACCTTTGATCATGCTTCTGAAATTGTCGGCGTGTTTTTTTCTTTTTCAAAAGCGGGCACTAAGCTGATCGAATTTTGCCAGGAAGCGGAGAAGTCACCATTGTATGAACGTGCGATCGTGCTGCTGTATGACTTCTTCGAGTTTCGCCGGGATTCATTTGACCGCCTCCAAAATGAACAGACTTATTTGTCTGATATGAATCGTGCGGAAGATTATAAAAAGAAGATTGCCGATTATGCCGTAGGGGAGAAGATGCTTGATATCGGGGCCGGCGGAGGCGTGATGCTTGACTTGCTGACCGAGCACCACCCGGAAGCTGAAGTCATCGGAATCGATCTGTCGGTCAATGTGATAGAAGAGCTGCAAAAAAGAAAAGTGCGGGAGCATAAACCGTGGCAGGTCAAACAAGCAGATGCATTGGATTTGCCGGAGTACATCGAAAAAGAAAGTGTCGACACGATCGTTTTTTCATCGATTTTGCATGAAATGTTTTCATATATCCCTTATGAAGGCAGAAAATTTAATCAGCGGGTCATTGCTAAAGCTTTAAGAAGCTCCTTTGACGTGCTGAAGCCTGGCGGCAGAATCATTATCAGAGACGGCATCATGACGGAAGCCAAGGATGATACGCGCCGGATTCGCTTTAAAGACCCGCGCGGAATCGATTTTTTAAAAAGGTATGTCCGTGATTTTAAGGGACGCAGCGTGCAGATTCTCAAGTTGGAGAACGACGCGGCGACGCTGTATGTCAACGATGCGATGGAATTTCTCTATACATATACCTGGGGGGAAGAAGCATACCCCCATGAAGTGCAGGAGCAATTCGGCTATTTTACCCCTTCAGAGTTTCAAGCGTGTATTGAGAAAGAGCTTGGCGATCGCGCCAATATCCTCGTGTTCGAGCATTATGTGCAGGAAGGGTATGAAGAGCATCTTTCTCCTAAAATTGAATTGACCGACAGGCATGGCGCTCCTGTTTCTTTGCCTGACAGCACCTGTTTTATTGTCGTTGAGAAAAGATAGCAGAAAAAAAGCACCTTTTTGAAAGGTGCTTTTTTGCGTTAGTTTTTAAAGAAGCTGCCGAAGTAGTCTTCAGCCGTGTAATCATTAAGGTCAAGCTGCCATTTGCCGTCTTTTGTTTTGTTCATTTTGACTTCAACGGTTTTTTCGCTTGAAGCAGTTTCTAATTTTTTAAGTTCTTCCACCATGGCGTCGATGGTAGGGCTGATCAGTTCATCGCGGGAGATATAATCCTTCCCGCTGTTTTTGACGTATTCTTCCATTCTCTTTTGAACCCTTTTTTCGAGGTCTGAGCTGTCGATCGGTGTGATTGTTGCTTCAACTGTCGCCTCGTCACTTGAAATCGTTTTTGTAACCGCTTTGACTTTTGCTTTGTCCTGATAGGCGTTTTGAATGGCGCTGATCAGTTTGTTCAATTTCTTTTTATCGACTTGATCTTCATCATAGATGCCCATATTCTCGATAAGCGATTTTTGCCCGCCTTCAAGATAATCAGTAACGATTTCGCGTTTGTTTTCACCCGTCAATTTTTCGAAGTTCTCGTTATCCTTGCCGAAAAGTGTGATATCTGTATAAGCGAGCAAGGCTTTGGCCGGATCGTCAAGCTTTTTGGCCGTATCTAAAATGTCGCTGCTGCCGCCGTCGATTGTGAATTCAATCGGCTCGACTTTTTCGTCGCCATAGACTTCAGGTGTGTATTCAAGCTGGTATTTTTCGCCTTTATCAACCTGGTAGTAAAGGTACCCTTCGGTTGATTTATCCGGGTTTAGCGAGGCGGATGAAAGCCTTTCATTATCAGTATACATTGACACATCGGACACTTTAGAGTCGTTCTGGTAAAGACTGAACGACCTCTTGTTGACGTTCAATGGTTTATCACTTGTATTTTTTACGGATACTTTTACTTTTAAAATAAGTTCGCCTTCACCTAGTTTTGTTGTTGAGTCCTCAGGCAGTGTATATTCTGAGCTGACGACTTTAACCTCTGCATTGTCCGCTTTTTTTGTATCTTCTTTTTCACCGCTTGCGCTTTTATTGCCTCCGCAAGCTGCTGACACGACGGCTACGATCATCAAAAGCATCATCAGAAAAAACTTTTTGCTTCGCATGGTCTGTCTCCTTTTTTTTATTAATTTTTTCAAGTGTTATGTAAATGAAAAGAAAATGGCGGATTAGGGATAAAGCCCTTTTTTCGGGATGAATTTGATTAAAGTCCCGATCCTTTCATTTATCTAACAGTGAAAATTTGATTATAAATCTTTCTTTTTCCTTAGTTTCTTAAAAAAAACAGAAACAACATCACTCATTTTAAGGTTTAAAGAATCATTGATAAATAGGTTGTAAATCCTAATTTCGGCCAATGTTTTGCAAGATTAGACATGATTTCAATCTCCTGATGGTATAAAGAGACTAAAACTTAAGGATTACCTTGAAGTACATTTAATTGAAATCAAACCATTTTTTAAAAAAACAGGAATGTGTCTTCTTAAGCGGAAAACATAAGAAATTATGGGATTGGGAAGCCGGAAAACAGAAGGTGAACTCCAATTTGCTGCAAGTGAGTCGATAGTCCCGTTTTCGGGTTTCCTTAACGGAAGCTTAAAATTTAGTGGATCAATCGGTGTGGATGGGGTTGGCACGGTTTTTTAACAGTGATGAATAGGGGGAAAGGCCGCATCGCCGGCGGCCAGCTTAAAACGAAAAACGCTCTTCACTTAATGCCGATCATCATGGCGATAATAATGGCTGCAGCGCCGATGATAAACCAGCCAGCGATCAGTTTCCAGACAAATTTGACCCAGCGTTCATAAGGAATGCCGGCAATCGCAAGCGAAGCCATCAATACACCCGATGTCGGAATGATGGAATTGGTTATGCCGTCTCCATATTGATAAGCAAGCACGGCGATTTGCCGTTCAAATCCCAAAAGATCTGCCAGGGGCGCCATAAGAGGCATTGTTGTGGCAGCTTGGCCGCTTCCGGACGGAATAAATGTATTGATGGCGACTTGGACGATAAACATACCGACGGCGCTGATTTCATTTGGAAGTGTGCTGATGGCAGAAGCGAGGCTGTTGATCATCGTATCAATGATGCGGCCATCTTCCAATACAACGACGATGGCTCGGGCAAATCCGACGATCAACGCTCCGTAAACAACCTGTTTCATCCCGTCAACAAACGAATCGAAGGTCTTGTTGATGGTGAGTCCGCCGGCAAGACCGGAAGCGAGTCCGATAATTAGAAACCCGGCCGACAGCTCACTTAAAAACCAGCCCCATTGAAACACACCGAATATATTGATCGCAAAGCCGAATGCAACGATGAGAAAAACGAGGCCGTGCCGCGGTGTGAAGGAAATATGAGAATGCGCCGCCGCCGCTTCTTCACGCATCTCGGCAGCGGTTCCATACATCAGTCCGTGTTGCGGATTTGCTTTGACTTTTTGCGCATATGTCATGACGTAATAAATGGCGTATCCAAGCATGGCCGTATAAACAACGAGTCTGTAGCCGACGGCGCTGAAAATGGGTACTTCGGCAATCGTCTGCGCGATTCCGACAGTGAAAGGGTTGAGCATGCCGCCGGTAAATCCGGCTGCAGCCCCGAGGGAGATCATCGCCAGGCCTGTCATTGAATCATAGCCGAGCGCTCGTGCAACCGCGATGCCGATCGGAACAAAGATGATCGTCTCTTCAGATAAACCGATGGTAGCGCCGCCAAGCGAAAAGGCGAACATGATCGCCGGGATTAGCAGGGCGCCCCGCTTCTTCAGGCGCTGCACCAAACAATTGACTCCGGCGTTGATCATCCCTGTCTGGTGAATGATGCCGAAAGCGCCACCGATCAAAAAGATGTAAAAAATGATGTCCGCCGATTGCATCATGCCTTCGGGAACGGCTTTAAACAAATCAAACATACCGACGGGGTCGGCGTCTTTCTGCTCGTAACTTCCCTGAACGATCACCGTTCGGCCGTCTTCTTCAACCCGTTCAAATTGACCGGCAGGAATCAGGTAAGAAGCGACAGCGGCCAGAATCAT
This sequence comes from Bacillus sp. HSf4, assembly GCF_029537375.1. NCBI lineage: Bacteria > Bacillati > Bacillota > Bacilli > Caryophanales > Bacillaceae > Bacillus > Bacillus sp. HSf4. The sequence goes on from NZ_CP120679.1 coordinate 347,371, forward strand.
GATCAGAAAAATCAACGCATATGTGTGTGGAAAGCGACATGTTGTTTTCTTCGGGGCGTCATTGCTCATTCGGCAAATCTCCTTTATAATGTATTAATATACAAAGTTTTATATATTTAAACATTTTTAATATATGAGAATCGATTTGTCAATCCCCTGGAATTTTATATGGAGAAGGGAGAACAGCGCGTGAAAAAACAAATTGAGAAAGAAATCGAACATATCCGTGAAGAGCTGCTGCATATCAGCCAGTATATTGGCAACAACCCCGAACTGGGTCATGAGGAATTCAAAGCTGCAAAGCTCTTGACCGAGGAGCTCAAAAAGCACGATTTTAAAGTGCAATTAGGAACAGCAGGTCTTGCCACCGCATTTACAGCCGAATATGACAGCGGCCGGCCCGGCCCTTCCATCGGGTTTATGGCAGAATATGATGCGCTTCCCGGCCTGGGCCATGCCTGCGGCCACAATTTGATCGGGACAATGGCTGTTGGCGCCGCCATCGGCGTCAGCAAAGTGATGAATTCGTGCGGCGGCAAAGTGTATGTATACGGAACGCCTGCAGAAGAAACAAAAGGCGGAAAAGTCACCATGGCGGAACAAGGGATTTTCGACCACCTGGATGCCGCCATGATGGTGCACCCGTATTGCAGACATGAAAAAAGCGGGACATCGCTGGCGATGGATGCCATTCAATTTGAGTTTTTCGGAAAGGCATCACATGCAGCAGGAGCTCCGCATGAAGGTATCAATGCCCTGGATGCCGTGATTCAGACATTCAACGGTATAAATGCGCTCAGACAGCATATCCTGCCTGACGCGCGGATTCACGGCATCATTCCCGAGGGAGGAAAAGCGGCGAATGTCGTGCCGGATTATGCAGTCGCACAATTTTACGTCAGGGGAGCCGAACGCTCCTATGTCAATGAACTGCTGGAAAAAGTGAAAAACTGTGCGAAAGCCGCTGCGCTCGCGACAGGGGCCCGGCTTGAAACCTCTTTTTACGAATTGTCTTATGACGATATGAAAACAAATGAAACGTTATCAGACATTTTTACAAAAAACATGATCGAGTTAGGCGTTGAGCCCGATTCCATTTATGAAAAAGCGGATGGAGGGGGATCGATTGACATGGGGAATGTCAGCCAGATCACACCATCGATTCATCCATATGTGCAAATTTGCGATGAACCATTTGCCTGCCATACACCGGAGTTTCGCGAAGCAGCGATGAGCAGCAAAGGATTTGAAGGATTGATGCTCGGCGCAAAGTCATTGGCGTTAACCGCCTATGATCTTTTGACCAATGCAGAGCTTTTGAACAAAGTGAATGAAGAATTCAAGCTGTTAAAATAAGGATGGAAGAGGAAAACGATGTTTTCCTCTCTTTTTTTGGACTGAAAGTCAGTGAAGAAAATCTAACGAATAAATAGACAGAAAATGATGAAAATTTAAACTGGTATGAAAGGGATGGAGTCAGAGAAAATACAAATACATAAGCTACATACGAAGAAGCAGGGGGAGATCTAAAATCATGATGAAACGGCGAATGTTGTTTATTGTTATAGGCTTATTGCTGATGATGACCGGGTGCTCCGGTGCAAATGAGTCTTTAAATGAAACAAAAGCTGAAGCGAAAACGGGAACAAAGACAGTCAGCACAGGTCAAAAAAATAAAGATTTGCCCAATATCAAAATCCTGGCTACAGGTGGAACGATTGCGGGCGCGGATAAGTCAAAAACATCGACAACCAATTATAAAGCGGGGGCACTCGGGATTGATACGTTGATCGAAGCCGTTCCGGAGATGCAGGATCTCGCCAATATCAGCGGCGAACAGATCGCCAATATCGGCAGTCAAAATATGACCAATGACATTTTGCTGAAGTTGAGCAAGCGTGTCGGGAAGCTGCTGGCTTCTGACGATATCGACGGGATTGTCATCACGCACGGCACAGATACACTTGAAGAAACGGCCTATTTTTTAAACCTTGTCATCAAAAGCGATAAACCGGTCGTCGTTGTCGGATCTATGAGGCCATCAACAGCGATCGGAGCGGATGGACCTGCGAATCTTTACAACGCCGTAAAAGTAGCGGCGAGCGAGAAGGCGAACGGGAAAGGAACGCTGATCGTCATGAATGACCGCATCGGAGCCGCGAGGTATGTAACAAAAACAAACACAACGGCTCCTGATACATTTAAGTCGGAGGAAATGGGCTTTCTCGGCAACATTGCCGACGACATCTATTTTCATAATGAAGTGACGAAAAAGCATACGACGGAAACAGACTTTGATATTTCAAAAATCGATAAGCTTCCTCAAGTCGACATTATTTACGGCTATCAAAACGACGGGCGCTTTTTGTTCGATGCCGCTGTCAAAGCGGGGGCGAAAGGCATCGTCTATGCGGGAAGCGGAAACGGCTCGATTTCCGATGAAGCGAAAAAAGGCGCGACAGCGGCTGTGAAAAAAGGAGCGGCCGTCGTCCGCTCGAGCCGCACCGGGAGCGGAGTCGTAACACCGAATCCGGATCTGGAAAAGAAACAGCTGTTGTCCTCCAATTCGTTGAACCCGGAAAAATCCCGGATTTTACTGATGCTTGCTCTGACCAAAACAGATGACCCTGAAAAAATCCAGAACTATTTTAATGAGTATTAGAAAGCTGCCGGTGATTCGGCGGCTTTTATAAATCCTGCGATAACCGGATCATATCGATGCATTGAATGCCATTTTCATAAATGGGTTCTGAATAATGCCTGATAAAAAAATCCCGGTCTATCCCTGTGATTCTGAACCCGCATTTTTGATAGAGAGCCAGCTGTCCGATGCTTGAATTTCCGGTGCCGATTTCCATCGTTTTAAACCCTTCTGATTTTGCCGTTTTTAGCGCATGCATGATCAGCTGTTTTCCGATTCCCTTTCCCTGCATCTCCTCTTTGACTGCAATATTGACCAATTCGGCCGTTTCCGGCCTTGTCGCCAGCAGGATATAAACCCCGGCTATTTCCCGGTTGATTTCAGCAGTGAAACATTGCCCTCTTTCGGCATAGTCTTTGACCAGTTTTTCCGACGGATCTGCCGACAGCAGCAAATCCATCGGCAGCGTGTTTTCACGTGAAAGCTTTTGAATGATCATTTCTCTTTCCCCCTATCTGAAACAATTGAAATCCTTCAGGGTCTCGTGCAAAATAAACATTAGCGAACCCAAAGGAGAGGTGCAGATATGAATATATCTGAATATATGGCGTATGACGCCGTAGGCTTATCTAAGCTTATCAAAAAAAAGGAAGTCACAGCAGCCGAATTAACCGACATCGCCTTTGCCCGCCTGGAGCAAGTCAATCCGGGAATCAATGCGGTCGTGCGGACGAGAAAAGACCGGGTCATGCATGAAAGCGAACAGCTTGATGTTTCCAGGCAGCCGTTCGCCGGTGTGCCCATTCTCTTAAAAGATATTTCCCAAGCGATAAAAGGAGAGCCGCTGACAGCCGGGGCGAAGCTGCTCAAGTCCTATACCGCAAAGCGCGATTCGAATTTTGTCGCAACCTTGCGCGAGGCAGGGTTTTTATTTCTCGGGCACACGAATACACCTGAATACGGGTTGAAAAATATTTCTGAACCTGAGCTGTACGGGCCGACGCGGAATCCGTGGAATACCGCTTATTCGCCGGGAGGATCAAGCGGCGGCTCGGCAGCGGCGGTGGCGGCGGGAATCGTGCCCGTGGCTGGAGCGAGTGATGGGGGAGGCTCCATTCGGATTCCGGCTTCTTTTACGGGGCTGTTCGGTCTGAAACCGACCCGCGGCAGAACGCCTGTCGGCCCTGGAGCCGGTCGTCAGTGGCAGGGTGCGTCGATTGATTTTGTTCTGTCACGGACTGTCAGAGACAGCGCGGCACTGCTGGACATTCTGCAAACGATCCAGCCGGAAGCTGCTTTTCAAACGCCTTTATTTCCCGGACGATATGCCGATGATCTGCAAATAGGGACACAGCGCCCTTTGAAAATCGCTTTTTCTGTGGAAAGTCCCGTAGGAACGCCTGTCAGCGATGAGGCCAAGCGCGCTGTTTATCACACCGTGAAATGGCTTGAAGCTGAAGGGCATCATGTTGAGGAACAGACGAACGGAGTCGACGGGCTCCGCTTAATAGAAAACTACTATTTGATGAACAGCGGTGAAATCTCGGCAATGGTTTTAGGAATGGAAAAAACGCTCGGACGGCCGATCACGGCACAGGATGTGGAAATCGTCACATGGGTTCTGAATGAAGCCGGCAAAAAAGTGACGGCGGCGGAGTTTACCGCGAGCTTAGCTTCTTGGGATAAAGCCGCCGCACAAATGGCGGCGTTTCATGAAACCTATGATGTATACGTGACCCCTGCCTCGGCCTATCCCGCGCCAAAGGTCGGCGAGCTGACCCACACGCAAAAAGAAGCGGAAGAGCTCAAGAAGGTAAGCGGCATGGAAAAAGACGAACAGCAGGCGCTTATCTATCAAATGTTTTTGAAAAGCCTGACATTTACCCCATTCACACAGCTTGCAAACTTAACCGGCCAGCCGGCGATGAGCGTGCCGGTCCATATGACAAGCGATGGGCTTCCGCTGGGGGTTCAGTTTACGGCTCCGAAAGGAAAAGAGCATTGGCTGCTTCGGATAGCCTATACATTAGAGCAGTCCGATTTATGGGTTGGAATGAAAGGAAACCCGATGTTTTAGCCGGCACATCACCGCAACAAAAGAACGGACGCCTGAACAGGCGCCGTTCTTTTGTTTTAACCATACAGCATTTCCAGCTCATCCACCAATGACTCGACATAGCGGACGGCCCGGCGGATCGGTTCGTCAGTCGACATATCGACGCCGGCATGCTTTAACAGGTCAAGAGGTTTCATTGTTCCTCCTGCTTTTAAGACAGACAGCCATCTGTCCACCGCCGGCTGCCCTTCATGCTTGATCATCTGTGAAACCAATGTTGAAGCAGTCAATCCTGCTGAATAAGTGTAGGGGTACAAGCCCATGTAATAATGGGGCTGGCGCATCCATGTCAGGCTGGCGCCTTCATCAATCACGACTTCTGCGCCCCAGAATTCGGAAAGCACTTTGCTTGTTTGTTCAGACAGCGCAGAGGCGGTAAGAGCGCGCCCCTGTTCTGCAAGCTGATACACCCTGCGCTGATACTCCCCTTCGAGCAGGTGGGTGACAAAGTTGTGGTAATACGTGCCCAGCAGCTGATTGATGACCCAGCGCTTCATCTTTGAATCATTTGTTTGTGAGAACAGGTGCTGTGCGAGCAGCATTTCATTCATCGTCGAAGGAGCCTCCACGAAAAATAAAGAAGGGCTGATGTTCATGATCCGCTGATCGCGGGCTGCGAAATAAAAATGGCCGGCATGGCCCAGTTCATGGGCAAGGGTAAAGACATCCCGCATCGTATCCGTCCAGGTCATTAAAATGTAAGGATGAGCGCCGTACGGGCTTGAGCAAAAGGCGCCTGTTGATTTGCCGACATTGTCAGCCAAATCGACCCACCTTTCAGTTAAAGCGGTTTTCATCACTTGTGCATACTCAGGGCCCATCACTTGTAAAGCATCGAGAATCATGTTTTTTGCATCTGCAAAAGTAGTTTGAGGGTTGAAGCCATGGTCGAGCGGGGCCTGCAAATCGCAGAAGCGCATCTCGTCCAGACCGAGTACACGTTTTTTTAGGCCGGCATACCTTCGCATATGTGGCGCAAGCTCCTGTTTGATGACATCCAGCTGGTTGTGGTACATCTCAAGTGTCACGCTTTGCGGCTGCAGGAGCATGTGGGTGACTGATTCATATCCGCGCAAGGAGGACATCGCCACTTGTTTTTTGACTTCTGTTTCATATGCGGCGGCAATTGTGTTTTGATATTGCTTTAAGGTATCGACAAATGAGTCAAAGGCTTTTCTGCGAATGTCCGTATCAGGGGAAAACATATATCTGCCTTCATATAGCGCAAACGAATTGGCGAGTTCACGGCCATTTGAATCGGTAATCGGTTCAAATCGCATATCTGCCAGTTTCGCCATTCCGAAGATTTTGTAGGGCGCTTCATACACTTCGCCCAACATGGCCAGCGCTTCTTCCGTTTCCGGCAAAAGCTTGTACGGCTTGCGCTCTAACATGTCCGTCAGCATGTTTCGGAAAGGTTCGAATTCTTCTTCACTTTTTATGTACGACTCAATGACAGCCTCGGGAAGTTGTAAAATCTCTGATTCGATAAATGAAAGGCCCGCATTGATTTTCGCCTTCAGCGCGGCCATTTTTGAAGCATTCGCTTGATTGATGGGGTTTGTCAAATCTTCTGACTTTTTGAGGTAGATATAGGCGATAGCCTTGCTTAAACGCTTCATGATCTGTTCTTCCATCAGCAAACAATCGAGCAGGACTTGTGCGCCTTCATGAAGTCTTCCTTTAAAAGATGTGATCGCCGATAAGTCATCCTCAATGTTGGCCAGCTCGTCTTTCCAAGCTGCGTCTGAAGAAAACAAATCTGTCAGTTTCCATGTCATCTCTTTCGCAACTTCTGAACGGTTCAGTCTCTTTTCAGCCGCTTTTTTCAATCGATCTCCCCCAATTCCGATTATTTCGTGTTTCTAATTAATTATATAAAAGACAGAGGCTGAATGAAACAAAATAAAAACGACGATTTCTGATGAAACCGCCGTTTTATTGCTTCACTTGCGTTCACTCATGCTTCGCATCACAAGGCTCACGATAAAGATCAGGATGATCGCCCCAACCAGAGCGGGGATGATATTAAATCCGCCAATCATCGGCCCCCAGTTTCCTAAGATCAGTGATCCCAGCCATGAACCGACAAATCCGGCGATGATGTTGCCGATGATTCCTCCAGGTACATCCCGTCTGATAATAAGGCCCGCAAGCCAGCCGAGAATCCCTCCGATGATTAAAGACCAAATCAGTCCAAACACAGATATTGCCTCCTTGATATTTTCCGTCTTTCCCTTAGCTTTTGACATTCATGAGGAACTATACCACTGTTTTTTCTCAATGAAACCATTCTCAGAAATCAAACGTATGACATACCAACACCAAGAAAAGGCATACAACTCATAAAAGAAGAGAGAGGAGTTTGGCATGAGACACCCCCTGAAAGAGTTGAAAGGTTTTCGCGAGTTTGCAGAAGAAGAAATGAAGCGGTGGAAAGTGCCCGGCGCTGCGGTTGGCATCATTAAAGACGATGAGATCATCATGGCGGAAGGGTTCGGCTATAAAGACAAAGAAAGGAATTTAAAAGTGAATCCGGAGACCGTGTTTGCCATCGGTTCGGGGACTAAGGCTTTTACAACAGCAGCGATGGCGATTCTGGCTGATGAAGGAAAGCTGGAATGGGATAAGCCTGTCAGGGAATACCTGCCGGAGTTTCACATGCATGATCCTGTAGCGACTGAACGGATGACCCCAAGGGATTTGACATGCCACCGTTCCGGACTTCCCCGGCATGATATGATGTGGTACAACTCCCCTTTTTCAAGGGAGGAGCTCCTCAGGCGCATTCGCTATTTGGAGCCGAACAAGGATTTTCGTTCGATTTGGCAGTATCAAAATCTCATGTATATGACAGCCGGTCTTCTGGCGGGAAGAGTGGCCGGCACGACCTGGGAAGGGCTTGTGCAAGAGCGGCTGTTTGAGCCTTTAAAAATGACATCAAGCAATTTTTCGGTTGAGGATATGAAAAAGCAGCCGGATCATTCCTTGCCATATCAAGAAAAAGCCGGATCAGCAGAACAAATTCCATTTCGCAATATCGATGCGATCGGGCCGGCAGGTTCCATCAATTCGAATGTGCTGGATATGGCCAACTGGGTGAGGTTCCAGCTTGGCAGCGGAGAGTTCAGCGGCATTTTATCGGCCGGGAGCCTGAATGAAATGCATACTCCTTATATTCCATGCGACCCGTTCATGAAAGCGAAAGAGATCCCAATTTCAAGCTATGGGCTTGGCTGGATCATCGAGCCGTACAGGGGATACCGCATGATTCACCACGGAGGAAATATCGACGGCTTTTCATCGCTTGTCTCTTTCATGCCTGACGAAAAAATCGGCGTCGTCATTTTGACCAATATGAACGCCAGCCTGCTCCCAAATGTGCTGGCATACCATATTTTTGATCGTATGCTTGGTCTCTGTGACATCGATTGGAGCAGCCGCTTGAAAGGTGAAGCGGAAAAAATGAAAGCGGCTCTCATTAGACAGGATCGCACCGCACATTTAAGCAAGATCGAAGGAACGCAGCCGTCCCATGCTCTTGAGGATTATACGGGGATCTATGAGCATCCGGGCTACGGAGAATTAAAAATAGAGCTTACCGACGGAACATTGCAGGCGCTGTTTCATTCGTTTGTCATGCCTTTGACTCATTATCATTATGATACGTTCGAAATGGAGCTGAAGCTTTCTGAGACGACCAAGCTTCTGGCATCCTTTACCATTGATGTGAACGGACATATCAGCCGTTTCTCCGTACCGTTTGAAATGGCGCCCGGTGCAAAAGAAATCGAGTTTGTGAAAAAGCCTGATGAGCGATTGTCCGATCCTGAATTTCTCGCTTTGCTGACTGGAGTGTATGTGCTTGAAGACGGAACAGAAGTCGCTGTTTCCCTCGGAGGGGAGCGGACACTAAGGGTAACATTGCCTGGTCAGCCGGTATACGAGCTTGTGCCTTACCGTGAGCTGACTTTTCAAATCAAACATCTGCCTGGATACAGCATTCGGTTTGAGACGGATGATTCCGAACAGGTGAAAGGCCTTCGGTTTATCCAGCCGAACGGCGAGTTTCCTGCTGTCCGGAAATAACCTCTCATAGAAACGATTCGACTTTATTTCCCGAGAAATAGATAAGAATGTCGAGTCCATTTAAGTCATCTTTCCGGCGCTGGCTTCCCATAGTAAATCAGCGAGATGGACGGCTCTGACATGATCCGACAGTCCAGCCCGTTCAATGCCGAGTTTCATTTGCAGGAGGCAGCCGGGATTAGCGGTGACAATCGTTTCCGCTTGAACCGCTTGTGCTGCTTCCATCTTGGAATCGAGTATTGTCATCGACATGTTCGCTTCCACGATATTATAAATGCCGGCCGAGCCGCAGCAGCTGTCAGCGTTTTTCATTTCTTTGAATTCAATTCCTTTGATGCTGCGGAGGAGCCGGCGGGGCTCGGCAGACGTTTTCATCACATTGCGCAGGTGGCATGAGTCCTGATAGGTGACAGTCTGAACAGGCAGTTCAAGGGATTTTTCAGCAAAGTCCAACTCCAATAGAACGGAGGAAAAATCTCTCAGCTTGCCTGTGAAGGATGCCGCCCGTTCCCACCAGTCGGGATCGCTTTTGAGAAGATGATCATATTCGCTTAAAAATGCTCCGCATCCGCCGGCGTTTGTCACGATATAATCGGCGTCCAATTCCTCGAATGCCTGAATATTCCGTTTTGCCAGTTGAACGGCCAGATCCTTCTCGCCGCTGTGGCCGTGCAGAGCGCCGCAGCAGGCCTGCCGGTCGGGGATGACGACTTCGCACCCCGCCATTTGCAGCAGTTTGATCGTGGCCATATTTGTGTCCAGGAACAAGGTATCCATTAAACAGCCTGAGAAGAAAGCGGCGCGCTTCTTGTGACCGCCGAGCGGCGGCAGATGGTCCGGGCGGCTTTTCAGCTGCTTCATATCCGGGACTTTGGGCAGGATGCTTTCCATTTTTGCCAGGTGTTCCGGCAACATCCGCAGCATGCCTGATTTTCTGATGATGGTTTGCATGCCGGAGCGCTGATAGAAGCCAAGCATTCCGGTCAGCGCCCGGATTCTCTGTTGATGAGGGAACAGCCCTTTAAATACAGCACTGCGCAGCACCTTTTTAGGAAGGGAGTGTTTTTTATGCTGCTGAATAATGTCTCTTGCCTCCTCCAATAAACGCCCGTACTGAACTCCTGACGGACATACCGGTTCACAGGCGCGGCAGCCGAGGCAAAGGTCAAGAGAGCGTTCGACATCTTTATCAGGCTCAATCCCCCCGTCTGCGACCGCTTTCATTAAGGCGATCCGCCCCCGCGGAGAATGGCTTTCCTGAAAGCCCGATTCTATGTAGGTCGGGCACGATGGAAGGCAGAAGCCGCAGCGCATGCAATTGAGCAGTTCTTCTTCATCCATCCGCTCTTTAAACTGCTGCTGGATGACTTTTTGTTCTTTTGCTGTCGTCATTTTGCTACCACCACCCGTTTGCGGGAGTCTTTCGCAAATATTTTCCCTGGATTCAAAATGTTGTATGGATCAAATGCTTGTTTCAAGGCTTTCATCGCAGCGATTCCAGCCTCACCGATTTTAAGCTCCAAATAGGGGGCTTTCATTTCGCCGACTCCGTGTTCGCCAGTGATGGTTCCTCCGAGTTCAACGGCTTTTTTGAAGATGTCTTCAAAAGCTTTTTCGACTCGTTCCATTTCTTCGCTGTTTCGTATGTCAGTCGTGCAAGTCGGATGCAGATTTCCGTCTCCGGCATGACCGAATGTGCAAATGGTGATGTTGTGTTTTTTGGCGATGTTGTTGATCGCTTTAACCATTTCAGCGACTTTTGAGCGGGGGACTGTGGCGTCCTCCAGAATGGTCGTCGGCTTTAAACGGGCCAAAGCAGATAGTGCCGCACGGCGCGCGTTGCGCAAATTTTCCGCTTCGGCTTCCGTCTGTGCTGTTTGCACGGACACGGCATTTCCTTTTTTGCAGATGTCTTCAATGATGCCGATGTCCCGGCTGACCGTTTCAGCCGATCCGTCCTGTTCAATCAAAAGAACAGCTTTGGCATGGACGGGGAGGCCGATTTTTGCAAAGTCTTCGATGACTTGAAGCGTCGGCTGATCAAGAAATTCAAGGGTTGTCGGAATGATTTTGTGAGCGATGATGTCTGATACAGATTTGGCTGCAGCGTCGATGTCTTGATAGAGAGCGAGGACGGTTTTCTTTGTTTCGGGAGCAGGGATTAATTTTAACGTAGCTTCAGTGATGATGCCGAGCGTCCCTTCAGAGCCGACAAATAAACGCGTCAGATCGTAGCCGGCGACGTCTTTGGCAAGCTTTCCCCCGGTGCGGATGATATCCCCGTTGGCCAAAACGATTTCTAAAGCCATGACATAATCACGGGTCACACCATACTTCAGCCCCCGTAAACCGCCCGAATTTTCATTGATATTTCCGCCGATTGTGGAAATTTTCATTGAACTGGGGTCGGGAGGATAAAACAGCCCTTTTTCCTCTGCTGCACGAATCAAGTCCAGTGTGATGACTCCGGGCTGAACGGTCATAGTCAAATTTTCTTCATCGATTTCCAATATCTGATTCATATGTTTAAACAGGAGCACGATCCCGCCTTCTGTCGGGCAAGTGCCTGCACAGAGGTTGGTGCCGGAACCCCGCGGCACAATCGGGATGCGGTGGGCGCTTGCAATTTTCAATATGTCCGATACTTCGTCCTTGCTGCGCGGCGCAATGACGGCGTCAGGCATTGATTGGAACTGCGGTGTGGCATCATACGAGTAGACGAGCCGTCCGGCATTGGAATCATCATAATTCTCATGCCCGACGATATCCATCAGTTGGGATTTGATTTTGGTGGAAATCATTTGTGATCACATCCTTTACCAATCATTATACAAAATTGAAACGATTTCAAAAAATCATTCTTTTAAACTTATAAAATAAAAACAACCCGCTTCCGGAAAGAAAATGGGTTGTTTTTAGTGTGGAGAGACGGCATTATTGCGTCAGTTCGATCGCTTGATCCAGAACTTTTGCTCCGTTCATCATTCCATATGCGATTTGGTCAATGATATCCACGGGCGTCTTGTACTGTGCGGCTCGTTCTGTCATTTGTTTTTTTAAATAACGGACTTGCGGTCCGATCAGTATGACATCAATATCCTCCAGATGGCTTTGTAAATCTGCTTCAGCATAAGCGTTGATTTCTGCATTGATGTCACGGCTTCCCGCTTCTTCCCTCATTTTTTTTACCAGCATGCTAGTCGACATTCCGGCGGAACATACAAGTGCTATCTTCATGCTTCACTTCCTCTCCTCAGGGCTTGATATAAATGAATCATTTCGTTCGCTAAATCTTTTAAAGTCATGGACGTCATCAAATGGTCTTGTGCATGGATTAATAATAGATTGGGTGAAAGGCGTTCGCCTTGCGCCTCTTTTTGCAATAAGCGGGTTTGCGCCTGATGCGCTTGAAGCAGTTCCGCATCTGCTTTCTTGGATCTTTTGATTTGCTGACTCGTACTCGCTTTTTTTCACACACTGCAATGCTTCCATTGCAGATGAACGCGCATTTCCAGCATGCAAGATGATTTCAAATGACACCTGTTCCAGATTCAATGGATGTGTCAAAAGCCTTCACTCCTTTATTCACTTTCGGTTTGTTAACAGGGCGGCTCTCTCTGCCGCTTTAATGAATGGCAGGTAGAGCAAGACAGCCAGCGCCAGATTGAAGATTTGCAAAAAAACTCCCCGGATTGATCCTCCGGTTACAAGATAACCGCTGACAATCGGCGGTGTCGTCCATGGAAGGATGGCTACCGTTTTCGGAACGAGCCCGGAGGCTAAAGCGATGTATGATGTAACCGTTAAAACTAATGGAATCAATATAAAAGGAATGAACATAATCGGATTTAATACGATGGGAAGGCCGAACAGGACAGGTTCATTAATGTTAAAAAAGCCTGGTGCGGCGGATACCTTTCCGATCGTTTTGTAGTGCTTCGATTTCACGCCGATAAAAATAGCAGCGAGCAAAGCCAATGTCGTCCCCGATCCTCCCATAAACACATAAGAATCAAAGAAGGGCTTGGTCACGATATAAGGCACTTCAAAAGCGCTCATTCCTTGCGAGAATAAATGCTGGTTTTCCTGAATGAGCGGAAGGTAGATGGATTCCATAATCGGTCCGAGGATATTTGTTCCGTGCAATCCGAAAAACCAAAGCAAGTGATTCAAGAAAGTAAAAACCAATGCTGATCCAACCGTGTTGGAAAGGCCTTGAAGCGGTTCCTGGATCGTGCTGAAGACCAGCTCGTGTAAGCTTTGTCCGGAAAAATAAACGATCAGAGTGTTCAATAATCCTGCTGCCGCCAAAATCACAGCAGCCGGCAATAAAGCATTCAAGGATTTTGTCACGCCATCAGGCACGCCGTCAGGCATTTTAATTTTAAGTTTCTCATTTTGAGAGAAGAGCCTGAATGCTTCTGTTGACAGCAAAGCCGTGATCAATCCGACGAAAAGGCCTTGAGCCCCCAGCCAAGTCATGGAAAAGCCAAAGTCTTCCGTCGTCGGTGTAAGGACGGCGAATGCCCCGACCCCGATTAATGCGGCAGAAAGACCATCAGTCCGATAAGATTCTGCTAGCTTGAAGCTGACAGCCGCAACGGCCAGCAAACTTAAAATGGCAAATGAACCATTCCACACAGCTCCGCCGGCTGCCGTCCATCCTTCGCCAAAAAGGCCGGTCATGAAATCCTGAAATGCCGGTATTGGGAATTGATTGACCAGAATGGCAAGAGAGCCGATGATGATTAAAGGCATAATGGCAATGAACCCATCACGTATGGCAATTAAGTGCCTTTGAGAGCCGATTCTACCAGCGATCGGCATGATTTTAGATTCGATGAACGTCATGATCTTATTTTGTTTCATCGTACTTTTGCCTCCTCAAAGAACTGCGGAAGATCATGTTTATGAGCCTCAAGCATTTCATTCATCACCGTCTGGGCTTTATGATCAGATGGAATCAGCGGATTCATGATCATTGCGGAGTACAACGTGTTTTCATCACCTGTGACCGCTGCTTTGATGACCAATTGCTCGAATTTTTTCATAGAAATCACCGCCCCGCTGATGGAATCCGGCAGTTTTCCGACTGTCAGCGGCATAGGTCCGCTTTTTGTGATGACACTGTTGACTTCAATCACCGCATCATGCGGAAGATCTGGTATGCTTCCTTTATTCAATGTATTGACGGTCTGAATATCCAGCGAATGTTGATAAAGCGAGGTCATTAATGAGCAGGCTGATTCACTGTAATAAGCTCCTCCGCGGCTTTCTAATTCTTTGGGCTTTTCATGGATGTCTGTGTTTTTGTATGTTTCAAATAGCTGTTTTTCTATTTCCATGACGGCATCTGCGCGTGTCCCGTTGTTTTGGTATGCTTCGATATCTTTTGCAAGCACATCTTCATACTGGTAATAGTACTGATGATACGGGTTCGGAAGCATGCGCAAAGAGCGTAAAAATTGGCGATTCCAAGGCAGCATCGCAATATTGGAAGGAGAATAGTCGAGGGTGTCATTCAATAAATGATCGATTGTCTCCTCTGTCCGGTCCACTCCGTCTATCCATACCCTTTGCCCGAAGACGAAATGGTTGAGCCCCGCGAATTCAATCATGACACGATCCGCATCCACGCGGAAAATTTCTGCGATGCTGTTTTTCATGTTATAAGGAATATTGCAAACCCCGATGACTTTTTGATGGGGGCCATGCTTCAATAATGCTTCAGTCACGATGCCGGCCGGATTTGTAAAATTGATCAGCCACGCTTCTGGACAAATCTCTTTTATATCGCGAGCGATATCCAGCATGGCGGGAATCGTCCGCAAAGCTTTAAAAATACCGCCGGCTCCATTTGTTTCTTGGCCGATCAGACCATGGCTGAGCGGAATTTTTTCATCCAGCGCTCTGGCCTTTAATCCTCCGACTCTTATTTGAACCGTGACAAAATCGGCATGCTTAAGCGCTTGCGCACGATCTGTTGTATAGCTCAATTCAATCGGAACATCCGCACGTTTGATCATTCGCTTCGCAAGTTCTGAAGTGATGCGTACTTTTTCTGCTCCTTCCTCAATGTCGACGAGAACAATCTCCTTCACTGGAAAATGATGATGCCGCTTGATGACACCTTCGATGATTTCTGGTGTGTAGCTTGATCCCCCGCCTATCACGACTAATTTCAACCCCATAGTCCCCCTCCTCCAATCTCTTTTTTTGAAAACGCTTAACACAATTGAAACTTAACATGTAGTAACAAATTTGTCCACACATATTTGTTATAACAAATTATTTTTTTGGCGAACGTTTTGTGTTATTCTATAGTTACTAATTTCACTCCAAAGGAGAAAATGAATGGCAAAACAACCACAACTCCACAGCCGAATTAAACAAGATATTGTAGATAAAATAGAGAGCGGCTATTACCCGCCTGGCAGTCTGCTTCCGACGGAGTCGGAATTTTGCAAAATCTATGATGTCAGTCGAACAACACTGCGGACCGCCTTGAATCATTTGCTTATGGAAGGGGCCATTTACCGCAAACAGGGGAAAGGGACATTTGTCGCCAAAGGAAAAGTGAAGCAGATCTTAAGCTCCAGCCATCTCCGTTATGCAGATCAATTAAAAGCGCAAGGCATGAAACCGAAAATCAAAGTTGTGGATTTGCAAAAAATAAAACCATCAAAAAAAATCCAAGACCGTCTTGGGATTGATGGTGAACAATTGGTCTATCAGGTGAAGCGGATTCGCTATGCGGATGAGGAAGAAATCCAGTTCGAAACGGCCTTTGTCAGAGCCGACCTCGTCCCCGAGATAACGGAAGAAATGGCCAATATTTCACTGTACCAGTGCATTAGCAGCCAAGGCAATACGATAAAAAGAACCGAAGAGCAAATCAAAATCTTGATTTCCGATGAAGAAATTGCACAGCATTTGAATATCACACAAGGCACGCCTTGTTTCCAGATTGCAACGCAAACATTTTTGGCGTCTGAAGAAGTCGTGGAGTTTTCTCTGGCCTATTTCCGCGGAGACCGCGTTGAATTCTTCATAGAACGCGACTATGAATAGAGGGGGATTGAAGGATGAAAGCTTTAATCATAAACGCCGATGATTTTGGACTTTCAAGAGGAGTGAACCTCGGCATCATTGAGGCGTTCCAGCGCGGAGTTCTCACATCGACGACGATCATGACCAATATGTTAGAAATGGAGCATGCTGTCTCTCTTGCACGGGAAAATCCCGCACTTGGGGTCGGTGTTCATTTGACATTGACAGCAGGCCGTCCGCTTCTCAGCGATCTGCAAACGGTTGCGGATGAGGATGGGAATTTTCGCAAGCTTTCATACTATCAAGGTTTTTTCGACATCGATCTTGATGAAGTGTATAAGGAATGGAAAGCACAGATAGAAAAAGCCCTCACCTGCGGCTTACATCCGACACATATCGACAGCCACCATCATATCCATACATACGGAAATCTTTCCGAGGTGTTTGTAAAGCTGGCGACAGAGTATCATCTGCCCTGCAGAAAGGTGAACGATGACCATCCTTCCTTGTGGAAAAATGTGAAATCGAATGATGCCTTTGAGCTGAAAGTGGACAGACTGAAAGACTTATCATCCTTCCTCGATCTTCATCAAGAGGCGTCGGTCATTGAAGTCATGTGCCACCCGGCTTATGTCGATAAACGGCTGCTCGAGAAATCTTCATACCATTATCCGCGGGTCTATGAGCTTTCATTATTGACAGATCCTTCGTTGAAAACAGCTTTCATACAATGTTCGGATATTCGCCTTATATCTTATGCCAGTCTGTAAAACTGCAATTCTTGTAAAAGCATGTACCCCGGAAATGCCATGGACATTTCCGGGATCAAATAAATAATGACGTTGACAATTCAGAATATTCTAATTATTATTAATTTGTCATAACAAATTTTGCGGTCAATCAAACGTTTGCTTAAAACTGTTCTTGCCATATAAGGTATAGACAACTATACGTATTTTCGTAAACCCGCTATTTTTTCCATCCAGGATCAATCGCCATTTGCAATGTGTGACCGCATCAAGACTTACAGTTTAAATCCACATATCGATTAATGTAAGCGTTTTCTCCTTGTGATCTTCTTTGTCACCACTGCTATGTCTTACAAGGTGAATATAAACCTATTGAAAAGGTGGTGAACAAAATAAAGTTTCATTGATTGACAGCAAAAATTTGATGAAAAGGGGATGGGAATAAGTGTTTTCAAACAAAAAGTTTCTTGTTTTTTCGTTCATTTTTACGATGATTCTAAGTCTGTCGTTTTTTAATGGGGAAAGTGCGAAAGCAAGCTCTGACAAAAACTATAAAATCATTGGCTATTATCCATCCTGGGGTGCGTATGGAAGGGACTTTCAAGTGTGGGATATGGATGTCTCTAAGGTCAGTCATATCAATTATGCATTTGCCGATATTTGCTGGGAGGGAAGACATGGAAACCCTGACCCGACAGGTCCCAACCCGCAGACGTGGTCCTGCCAGGATGAAAGCGGAGTGATTGATGTTCCAAATGGATCGATCGTTATGGGGGATCCGTGGATCGATGCACAAAAGTCCAATCCCGGCGATGCTTGGGACGAGCCGATTCGGGGCAACTTTAAACAACTGTTGAAGCTGAAAAAGAGCCATCCTCATTTGAAAACATTCATATCAGTCGGCGGATGGACTTGGTCAAACCGCTTTTCAGATGTTGCGGCAGATCCTCGTGCAAGAGAAAATTTTGCTGCTTCAGCGGTCGATTTTTTAAGAAAATATGGGTTTGATGGCGTTGACCTTGACTGGGAATACCCGGTTAGCGGAGGACTGCCGGGAAACAGCACCCGTCCGGAGGACAAAAGAAACTACACGTTGCTTTTGCAGGATGTACGCGAAAAGCTTGACGCCGCAGAAGCGAAGGATGGCAAGGAATATTTGCTGACGATCGCATCCGGTGCCAGCCCCGAATATGTGAGCAACACTGAATTAGATAAAATTGCTGAAACGGTTGATTGGATTAACATCATGACCTATGACTTTAATGGCGGATGGCAAGGGATAAGCGCCCACAACGCTCCGTTATTCTATGATCCAAAAGCGAAAGAAGCCGGCGTTCCAAACGCTGAAAGCTATAACATTGAAAACACCGTCAAGCGTTACAAGGAAGCCGGTGTCAAAGCGGATAAATTAGTGCTTGGAACACCGTTTTACGGCAGAGGCTGGAGCGGTTGTGAATCTCAAGACAACGGAGAATATCAGAAATGCGGACCGGCTAAAGAAGGGACCTGGGAAAAGGGAGTATTTGATTTTTCAGATCTTGAAAAGAACTACATCAATAAAAACGGTTATAAAAGATATTGGAATGATCGAGCAAAAGTGCCGTTCTTGTACAATGCGGAGAATGGAAACTTCATTACCTACGATGATGAAGAATCCTATGGATACAAAACCGATTTCATTCAAGCAAACGGACTAAGCGGGGCTATGTTTTGGGATTTCAGCGGTGATTCAAATCAGACTTTGCTCAACAAATTAGCAGCCGATTTAGACTTTGTGCCTGACGGCGGCAATCCGGAGCCCCCGACATCCGCCCCGAAAAATGTGCATGTAACAGAAAAAACCGCAACCAGTATCAGCCTGGCATGGGAGGCGCCGAATGCCGGAGCCGATATGACAGAGTATGTCGTGACATATGGAAACAAGTCCGTGTCGGTCAAGGAAACAATGGTGACAATAAGCGATTTAAAGCCGAATACGACCTATTCATTTACAGTGTCAGCAAAGGATGCGGACGGAAAGCTCCATACCGGACCAACGATAGAGGCATCGACAAGCTCAGACCAATCATGTGCATATAACGAATGGAAAGATACCGCCGTCTACACAGGCGGAGATCGTGTCGTTTTTAACGGCAAAGTATACGAAGCGCAGTGGTGGACAAAAGGAGATCAGCCGGATCAGACCGGCGAGTGGGGAGTATGGCGGTTAGTCGGTGATTGCAAATAAATAGAAAACGATAAAGAGAGATTGGGATTCCCGTCTCTCTTTATAAGAAAGGAGTGTGAATGAAGTGAAAAGAGCCGCTTTATTTCTATTATTAGGGATGCTGTTTCTCTCGTTTTTGATCCCGGCTCAGACCATTTCCGCAGACACCCGAAGTAAAAAGCAGGCATGCCGTCCTGAAGGGCTCTGGGACTCCGGCGTTGAAAATGTTCCTTATTGCGACGTCTATGATCAAGAGGGACGCGAAAAGCTGGCCAATGATTTAGACCGCAGAATCATCGGCTATTTCACAAGCTGGCGTACGGGAAAGGGTAATCAAGACCGTTATTTAGTCAACGATATACCTTGGCAATATTTAAGCCACATCAATTACGCATTTGCTCATATCAGAGAGGATCATCGCATTTCAATCGGCAGCGGAAATGATGAAAACAACCCGTCCATTGGCATGGACTGGCCGGAATATCCGGATGTGAAGATGGATCAATCCCTGCCGTACAAAGGTCATTTTAATCTGCTTCACCAGTTTAAGGAGAAATACCCGGATGTCAAAGTGCTGGCGGCTGTTGGCGGCTGGGCCGAAACCGGCGGTTATTTTGGCAAGGATGGAGAGCGGATTCCAAGCGGCGGTTTTTACTCGATGACAACGAATAGTGACGGGTCTGTAAACGAAAACGGAATCAACACCTTTGCCGAATCTGTCGTTGATTTTCTCAGAACATATGAATTGGATGGCATTGATATTGACTACGAATATCCCACGACGATGAAAGATGCCGGGAATCCGTTGGATTGGAACATATCCAACCCGAGACGAAAGGGGTTAAACAAAAGCTTTGACGTCTTGATGAAAACATTAAGGCAAAAGCTTGATCAAGCGTCTGCCGAAGATCAAAAGTACTACATGCTGACCATGGCGGCACCGTCATCAGCCTATTTGCTGCGGGGCATGGAAACATTTCAGCCGCTTCGGTATGTCGATTATGTAAACATCATGTCCTACGATCTCCATGGAGCCTGGAACGAGTTTGTCGGGCCGAACGCGCCATTGTACGATAGCGGCGAGGATGCCGAATTAAAGCGGTCCAACATCTATAGCACGCCGGAATACGGCGGGATCGGGTATTTAAATGCGGACTGGGCGTACCATTACTTTAGGGGGGCGATGGCGTCGGGCCGAATCAATATCGGTGTTCCTTATTATACAAGAGGCTGGAAAAACGTATCCGGCGGATCAAACGGTCTGTGGGGGAGCGCCGGAAGCACTGACTGTCCTCAAGGTTTGACAACATGCGGTGATGGTGCGGTCGGCATCGATAATATTTGGCATGATCAAGACGAAGAAGGAAAAGAAATCGGAGCAGGGGCGAATCCGATGTGGCATGCCAAAAATCTTGAAAATGGCATTGCCGGATCATATTTGGAGAGGTACGGACTGAGCGAAGCTGATTTAACAGGCGCCTACACGAGACAATATGATAAAACGCTGGCGGCGCCCTGGCTATGGAATGAAGAAAAGAAGGTGTTTCTTTCTGCGGAAGATGAGGAATCAATAGAAAAAAAGGCGGACTATGTCGTTGCAAAAGGAATCGGCGGTGTGATGTTTTGGGATTTGAGCGGTGATTATGACTGGTATCCCGACAGAAATGACAACAGGGGAGAATACTATATCGGCAGCGCGTTAACGAGAACTTTATACCGTAAATTTGTGGACGCGACGCCATACGATCATCGATTCAGCAAGTCGCCTTTGCCTTCAGAATCACTTGATATCAATATAGAGTTTTCCGATTTTCCGTTAGGAGATCAAAACTATCCGATCCATCCGAACATGAGGTTGACAAACAACAGTGATGTGACGATTACAGGAGGGTCTGTCATCGAATTTGCTGTGCCGACGTCCACTTCGCCCCGGTTCGGAAGCTGGAGCGGTGATCGGGTTGAAGTGATTTCTGCAGGGCATACAGGACCGAACATTGGAGGGCTGACGGGAGATTTCCACCGCGTTCGGGTGACGCTGTCAAATTGGAAGGCGATTAAACCGGGTGAATCAGAGGAATTTCAGCTTGTTTATTACTTGCCGATCAGCGGCCCTGCGAACTTCACCATCACGATAGAAGGAAAAAAGTACAGCCTCAAGAGGCGTTCATAAAATCGAAGACAGCTCGTCCAAGAGGAAGCGGGCTGTCTTTATCTGCAATTTATTGCGCGCTGTTTTTCCAGTTGGTCAAATTATCAAATACTTCTTTTGTGATGCGTGTCCCCCGATTGTATGAAGAGCCTCCGTACACCCCATTCGTATGAACAGCCAGTGAGCAAGGACCGCTGCAGTTTGTTCTTGAACTGCTTTGTTCAAATACAGGTGAACCGCTTTGTCCGCCGTATGTGTCGATCGAATATTGCAGTTTATAAGTTTCTGAGACTGTGATCGGCCCTGAATGCTGCCATTGGGTGCCTGACGGCTTGTCCCCGGGATAGCCGCTGATCGTCACATTTGTCCCTGTGAGGGAGGAAGTGGTGTAGGAGTATCCGAAATAGCCGACGGTGTTGCCGATCGGTTCGCTCAGTTCGATGGCCGCGTAGTCATAATTGGTGTTTCCGCTTCTCCAGCCTGACGGAATGAAATAACGCGTCGATTTCACCGATCCGTAAGGGTAGCTTGAGCCATTGCGCCCCGGCGATACAGTGGCCGTCCCCGCAAATGAACCGCTAGCTGTGTCATAGACGCAGTGCCCCGCCGTTGCAACCGTTTTCGGGCCGATCAGCCAGCCGGTGCAGGAGCCGATGCTGCTTGAAATATGAACGATGGCCCTGTAAGGGTATGCCGTTGTATTGGAGACTCTTGTCCGATTATCTGTACCGATGACAGATTTAAGATTGTAAGGGGCTTTGGCAGGCGATGATTTCGCTTTTTCGTGCTGGGCTGACCCGCTTCCTTTCCCTGTTCCTTGAAACGCTTTGGAATATGTTCCATTTTTGTCGCTTTTAATGTTCGGATCGTAGACAACCTTTGACTCAGGCTGGTAAGAAGGATCGTTTGAAACAGGGGTATGCGGTGATGGTGCAGCTTGAGCGGAGTGCATCCCCATAGAATAAAGAGAAATACCCATAAGACCGGTGATCAACGTTCGCTTCACGCTTTTTTTCATAACCAACTCTATCACTTCCTTATTTTGTTGTATTAACAAGTTAGATATTAACAAAATAATTCTGAATTTTCCATATAATCAAAAAATATCATGCTAAGGATATAGAGAATGAATGATAGAAAGGCGACAGTAAATTCGCTGCCATTTTTAGATTTTATATGATATGATATTTTATGGTAAATTAATAATTTTATGGTTTAATTAGTTATTTAAGAAACATATGCAAGGAGGGCGGGAAAGTTGAAACGGTTGATACCTATGGCGTTTCCTGCTTCATCCTAGTTTTACTATGGTTCATAGGATTTTTCTGTAAGAGTCTGGTGCTTTTTGATTCAGGTGCATATCTTATATCGAAAAAGAGAGGAAGTGACCCATTTGGCCCCAAAACTAAAACAAAAAGCGCGTCATATCGGTGCAATTCCCGAAAACTATCAGCTCATCATCGAAGATCTCGATAGAGAACGAGCTTTTTTTGTTTGGCAAGACCCTGAGCATCCGGACAACGACATCGCTGTGGAACTGGATTGCGAGGGGCGCTTCATCAGTCTTACGAAAGAATATGCTCCAGTTGCAGAGAACGAGCTTCCGGAAGGCGAATTGCAGCAAATCGCCCTTCAATTTGTCGAGCGCCATTATCCGAGCGCCGCTGCCAGTTTTGTTTTTCAAGAAAAGAAGGTAACAGAACAAGCCGTTCGATATACATACGCACAGATGGCTCTTGATCTGCCTCTGCCGCAGACGGGCTTTTTCGTGGACATCGCGAAAGATGGAGAGGTGTTGAGGTTTCGCTACCACGGCGGTGCGGATTCGGTTTCCATTCCAAAACAGCTGGCCGATCGACAGCAGGTGATCTCCGAGTATCTTGATCAAGTCGATTTTGAACTGACGGTGGAACATATTCGCCGTGAACTGTATGAAAGCGGAGATGACCAGCCGCACCTCATTTATGAAACGAGACTGCCGTTTATCAGTTATCCAGCCGATTCGTCGGCGATATGTGAGAAAACTACACCCGTTGATGATGAAGAAGAGGAGGAAACCCTGCCGCTTCCTGTATTGTCTGAAGCAGACCGGGACGTTGATTTGCACGAGTTGATCGGTTTCAGTCCTTCTTTTCGAAAGATCCGCGAAGCGGATTTAGGCGATTCAATCGGAACCGTTTGGCGCGAAGGGAGCGATCCTGATCAGGAAGACTTTGGCATCGAAAGCTATTTTAAAATCCGGAATCATAATACCTTGAAAATCAAGAAAGATAAAAAGAAGGGAAAGCTAAAAGGGCTTTTCTCTTTTATCGAAGCAGAAGGGTCTCCTGTTTGGACGGAAGAAGCCTGCCGCAAACGGGCCTTGCAGTTTCTCTATTTGCTATACCCGGATGCCCGGCAGTATTTCCGGATGCATCCCTTGGAAAAAGACGAGGAGGAGCAGAATACCGCTGCTTTTCAGTTTGACCTCACATATGAAGGAGTGCCGCTCAGGCTGGGGTTTGCCAATATCATCATCAATCGCATCAACGGCCTGGTCGTCGGGTTTTTCGCCCCTGAAATCGAACCGGAAACATTGAAAGATCTGAATCCGTCACCCGCTATTACACGCGAAGAGGCAAAAGACATTTTTGCTTCGGTTTTTGATGTGGAGCTCGAGTGGGAAGAAGATGATCACTACACTCTCGTCTACCGCCCGGTATATCCCGTGTTTATCGATGCCCATGACGGGAAAGCCTACAAGCGGAACATGGTTTGAAAAAAATGGCGGCGGGCCTCCCGCCGCTCAATAAAAAGCCCGCTTCAAAGCCGCGGTCTTTCTGCCGTTATTCCTCCCCGGACACCACCGGGTTCTCCTTATAACTGATCCAATCGCTCCAGCTGCCGGCATAGAGCTTTACATCTTGAAATCCGGCTTCCTTTAAACCAAGGACATTTGGGCAGGCAGATACTCCCGATCCGCAATAGACGACGATTTCACTGTTGCGGTCTAAAGAGGCGTAATGCTGTCTTAACTGTTCTTGGCTTTTCCAGCTGCCGTCTTCCGTCAAATTGCCTTTCCAAAAATAGTTTTTAGCGCCGGGAATATGACCTGCCTGATGATCAAGCGGTTCGGTTTCTCCAGTGTATCTGGCCCGCTCACGGGCATCGATCAGGATCGTATCTTTTCGGCCGATCCGGTCTTTGACCTGTCCGGCATCTAGCAGTTCTTCTTTTGCAAGTTCCGGCGAAAATTCCCGGGGGACGGGCCGCGGAATCTCGGTTGTGATGTCGTATCCGGCTTTGACCCAATGGGAGAAGCCGCCATCCAATACATAAACGCTTGTATGGCCGAGATAGCGGAGCTGCCACCAAAAACGCGCCGCAAACATGCCGCCGCTGTCATCATAGGCGATAACGGCTGTATAGCGGTCAATGCCGATTTCACCAAGTGTTTTTGCGATTTTCTCGTGAGGCGGAAGAGGGTGTCTTCCTCCGTGTTTTTCAACTTTGGCGGATAAATCCTTTTTCAAATCAACATAAACGGCTCCGGGCAGATGTCCTTGTCTATACGCTTTCCGCCCTTCTTCCGGGTTTGTCAGATGAAACCTGACATCGACAATGACCGTTTGGCCCGGTTTTTCCTTCAACCGTTTCCACACCCATTCCGGACTTTTGACTGCTGCCAATTTGCACCCCTCCGCTTCTTTATGAAAACAATTCTGATAATAGAAGAATAGCCTGATTTCGGCAAATATGTCAAAGACAAACCTGAAGGTGATTTTGGTGGTCATCACGCAAATAAAACAGAATATGATAGAGGTGATGACACATTGGGGGTGAAACAAATGGGAGTGGTTAAGGCTACATCTAAAGACGTCGCCCTTTTGGCAAGGCTTTTGCGGGCGGAAGCTGAAGGTGAAGGTGTACAGGGGATGCTGCTTGTCGGAAATGTCGGAATCAACCGGATCAGGGCAAATTGTTCCGACTTTGTGGGGCTGCGCACCATTCCGCAGATGATTCATCAGCCGCATGCCTTTGAGGCTGTGACACACGGCTATTTTTACCAAAGGGCGAGGGAAAGCGAAAAGCGTTTGGCGCGGAGAGCGATCAACGGAGAAAGGTTCTGGCCGGCAAAGTTCAGCCTGTGGTATTTCAGACCGGCGGGTGCATGCCCGGCGCAGTGGTATGATCAGCCCCATGTCGGGCGCTTCAAAGCACACTGTTTTTATGAACCGACAGCCGAAGAGTGTCAAAATGTCTATAATACGTTTTAACATGACAGGTCCCTTTTCAGATGGAGCAGCACCGTCTCAAAAGGGATCTTTGTTTTTAAGCGGGCATTCTTAAAAAAGCTCGGCAAGCATTTCGAAAGACCGCTTTTTATCTTCAAACCGGTATACATTTGTCAATACCATGATCTCCTCTGTTTGATAGTGTTCCGAGAGCTCATCAAGCTTTGTTTTCACTGTCTGGGGCGAGCCGATGACCATCCGTTCGCGGTTTTTGAGGATCTTCTTTTTATCGGCGGTGCTGTATGCCGCCGATTTCGCTTCCTCAATGCTTGGCACGCGGCTGTCGAGACCTTTTTCAACCCGAAGAAGCCAAAGGTCCTGGCTCAGGCAGAGTTCTTTCGCTTGTTCATCGGTGGCTGCACAGATGACGAATACGGCGGCCATAGCATGAGGCCGATCAAAAAAAGCCGAAGGCCGATAGCTTTCATTATACGTTTTGAAAGCATTTCGCCCTCTTTCAGGGTGAATGAAGTGGCCGAATACATATCCGATTCCCATGTCCGCCGCCTGTTTGGCGCTGTTTTCTCCAAGACCTAAAAGCCAGGGGGCGGGCGGCGCAGCTGTCAGCGGAGCGGCTTTAATGCCGGCATAGTCATGTCCGGAAGGGATGGCGTCCGTCAAATAGTAAAGCAAATCTTGAAGCTGTCTCGGAAAATCCCGCAAACTCTTATTGACTCCATCCGTCAGGGCGAGCCGGGTTTTGGCGGTGCCGCCTGGCGAGCGGCCGAGTCCGAGGTCGATTCGTCCGGGGTAAAGCGCTTCAAGCTGCCGAAAGCTTTCGGCCACTTTAAAAGGACTGTACTGCGGAAGCAGCACACCGCCGGAACCGATGCGGATATTTGCGGTTTTTGCCGCAATATGGGCGATCAAAATTTCCGGCGCAGTGCTTGCAAGCCCGCGTGTACTGTGATGCTCGGCAAACCAGTATCTTTTGTAGCCCCATTCATCGGCTAACTTGGCCAGTTCAGCCGTCTGCTTTAATGCGGTGTAGGCATCTGATCCTTTGGATACAGGAACCTGGTCGAGTATGCTGAGTTGTATCATCGTGTCCCGCCATCCTTTCCGTTTCCTAATAAGTGTAAATCAAGCATATGAAAAATGGCTGCCAGGGTCAAATGAACCGATTCGGGCGGATTTAAACAGAATCAGTCAAAACATGACAGCGCTGAAACAAAAACGAAATATAAATGTAATATAACTTGGCACCTATTGTCGAAAATAGATGTTATAATAACGTCTGTACATCAGTTTCGGATATATAATTCATAGGTCGTAAGTCTTGAATGTTCATTTTTAACATATTAATATTTTGCGAATTTACATAATGAAACAAAAAGAATACATAAAGGAAAGAGGAGTAGAAAGTGAAGAAAAAAGTTTATGCTGTTGGTTTAGCGTCGGTTCTTGGAGCAGCTGGTCTATTTACCCCCTTTATGAACAACACGGCATCTGCGGAAACATCTCAGCAGAAGCAGGAAATTCAGAAAAAGCGTTCGGAAGTTGATTCAAGCATCGAAAGCAAAAGAAAAGAGATTGCAAAGCTTCAGGAAGAGCAGAAAAAACTTGAAGACAAAATAAAAGATCTCGATAAAAAAGCGCTTGAAACAAGCAACAAAATCGAAAAGAAGCAAGAGGAAAACAAAAAAACAAAAAAAGAAGTGGATTCTCTGAAAAAAGAAATCAAAGAAACGGAAAAACGGATTGAAGAGCGTTCAAAAGTGATTAAAAAACGCGTGCGCAGCCTTCAGGAAAACGGCGGTTCGCAAAACTACATCGACGTTCTTCTCGGCGCGCAGAGCTTTGGGGACTTCATCACACGCGCGACAGCCGTTTCAACGATTGTCGATGCGGACAAAGATCTGCTGAACGAGCAGGAGAAAGATAAAAACAAGCTTGAAAAAGCAATGTCTGACTTAAATAAAAAGCTGGATGAAATCCAAAAAACGCTGGCTGACCTGAAAACTCTCAAAGCTGACTTGGACAAGCAGCTGAAAGATCAGGCGAGCCTTTCTGAACAGCTGAACGCGAAGCAGTCGAAAGCGGAATCTGAGCTGAACGACCTGAAAAAAGAATCAGGCTCACTAACAAAAGAAGAAGCCGCTCTTGAACAAAAAATTAAAGAAGAGAAAGCTGCTGCCGCTGCGGCCGAAAAAGCCAAAGAGGAGTCAGCATCAGCAAAGTCTGATTCAGCTTCTGTCGGCAAATCAAGCGGATCTTCCAACAGCGGTTCATCAAGCAGCAAAAGCAGCAGTTCATCAAGAAACTATTCTTCAGGCTCTGCTGTAAGCAGCAATTCAGGCGCGATTGAAACGGCAATCAGCACCGGATCAAGCATCGTCGGCAGATCTCCGTACAAATGGGGAGGCGGACGCTCGCAAGCCGATATCAACAACCGTCGTTTTGACTGTTCATCTTTCGTACGCTGGGCTTATGCATCAGCGGGCGTAGAATTGGGCTTCGGAGCGACAACAAGCACGCTTGTCGGCAAAGGCCGCGCTGTCAGCGCATCTGATATGAAACGCGGAGACTTGGTCTTCTTTGACACATACAAAACAAACGGCCACGTGGGAATTTATCTGGGCAACGGAACATTCTTAAACGATAACAGCTCACGCGGCGTATCGATCGATTCAATGAGCAACCCGTATTGGAGTGCACATTTCAGCGGAGTTGTCAGACGGGTCGTTGAATAAAATCATACGAAAAAGCACCATTCCGAAAGGAATGGTGCTTTCAAATTGTTGACAAAATCCTAAAACGGTTTTATGTTTTAGGATTTTGTCATCCTTCTTTCAGCGTGATTGAAAACTTTTGCAGTCTAGGAAGGCCGAGCATCGGAGCACAGCGAATGTTGCAATTCGTGAGCACCGACGCGCAGGCCTGACAACGAATGCGAGGGTTTGTCGACACGCTGTGAGCACCATTCCGAAAGGAATGGTGCTTTTTTCATTACAGCGGCAAATCACGCTTTTTAAAGGAGAGGATGCCGAGCAGAAAGGCAGCCAAACCGACCGCTGAAAGAATAATGGACGCGGCCGCGATATCGGCACTGCCGTTTACAATATCGCTCGGCCTGAACAAAGAGAAGATCGACACGTTTCTTAGCCATTCCGTTTCTTCGCTTAATTTGCCGATCAAATCGAGGCTGAAGAACAGGAATGTAATGCCGCCGGAGAAGCCGAGCGCTTTTTTCTCATCATTCGACATGGCGGATATGAAAAAGGAAATGCCGCTTATCGCAAAAAACAGCAGAAACCCGAGCAGGTTCAAAAGCAGAAATCTGGATACATTAAAATCATAGTCATCGCCAAGCATAAAATGATACCCCGCCAGCCCGGCTGCTGTTGTCACGGCCATGATGACAAGCAACCCTGTCATGAGGACAACGGCCTGTGTGAAGGCGACCTTTCCCCTTGTCGTCGGCGTTGACAAAATATACGCCATAGAGCCTTGATCAACCAACCTCGCTACAAGCTTTGTCGACAGCATGACAGAAAAGATCGAAAGAATCACGATAAAAATAAGGCCGTAATATTCTCCGGACATAAAATCCTCAAGACTCCCGAGCCCGTTTTCAAATCCGAACGCGTTCAGAAAGCCTTCAGGCATCGAAGTGATCAATTTTTCAATATCCTTCGCGCTCTCTGCGATGCTCGGGTAGATTCCCAATATGAAAAGAATGTAGAACGCGGAGCCCGCCGCATAGCTCATGATCCCTTTCAGATTGGTTTTTAACATTTGTTTATACAGGGAAAGATTCATTGCACTGTCCCCTTTCTGTCATAGTAGTTCATAAACACTTCTTCCAAGCTTTGTGATGATACATCAATGTGCCGAATTTGGTATTTGGCCGTTTCCTTAATAAATTGGTCGTGGTTTCCCAAAACGGCGACTTTGACGCGATTGTCCTGCCGTGACTCAATGTGCAGGCCTGAGTCCATAAATGCCGGGATATCGGCAGGGTTTTCAAATGTGACTTCAAACACCTTCCGCTGCATGGACTGCAGTTCGTGAATATCTTTAATGGCAATGATGACGCCGTCTTTTATAATGGCGGCTCTGTCACATGTTTTTTCGATTTCCGGAAAGCTGTGAGAGGACATTAAAAAAGTCGTCCCTTTGGCTTTTTCTTCGAGCACGATATCAATAAATACTTTTTGCATCAGCGGATCAAGGCCTGATGTAGGCTCATCAAGGATGATCACTTCCGGGCTGTGCATGAAGGCGGCGACAATCCCGACCTTCTGTTTCATGCCTTTTGACATCTTTCTAATCGATGTGTGAACGTCGAATTGCAGCCGTTCGATCAGCTCATTGCGCTTAGCCTCATCTTTAACCCCCTGCATATCTGCCATGAAATCGAGAAACGTTTTTCCTGTCATTCCCTCGATAAAGGCGATTTCCCCGGGAAGGTAGCCTATGTGCCGCTGAACCTCGCCTTGATTTTTCATCATGTCCATCCCGTTCACTTTGATGTCGCCTCGATCAGGTCTCATAAACCCCATAATGTGGCGGATAGTAGTCGATTTTCCGGCCCCGTTCGGACCTAAAAATCCAAAAACTTCTCCTTTGTTTATGGAAAATGAGACATCAAATATGCCTTTTCCATTTGAAAATTGTTTTGTCAGCCCTTGTACTGTCAGCATCGTGACACCTCCGGTAATGAAAAATATGAAATATTTATATTAAAAAATTTCATAATTCATTTTACGTTCATAAGAACTTTTTTGTCAATGGAATTTGATGAAATATTTTTATGTTATAATTTCATTAAGAAATATTGATAAGGATGGTTGTATGAACGGATTTGAAAAAAGAGCGTTGCTGATCAAAGAAAAGATCAAGAAAACAACGCTGAAATTGCTGAATACGCGGGACGTAAAGCGAATCCGCATTACCGATATTGCAAAAGAGGCAAACGTGTCCCAAGTCACAATCTATAATTATTTTGGCAGCAAAGAAGCGCTGTTGAATGAAGTCTTTAAGGATTACATTGACCAAGCGATCGCCGAGTTTGAAGAATATATGAAAAAAGATATACCGGTAAAGAAAAAAATCGAATTGATCATTTCGCAAAAAAAGGAAGCGACCAATCAGAAGTTTGCGTTGACAATGGTTAAGGAACTGATGATCGAGGAAAACGAAATGATGAATTACGTGAAAAAACAATATGACGAAAAAATTATTCCGCTGATGCTGCAAATGATTGAAGACGGCCACCGCTCGGGCGAGGTCTCTCCGAAAGTAACCGCACAGGGCTTTCTCGTTTTTATGAACATGATCATTGAACATTCCAAAACATTGGGTGAAGAATATGAAAAGAACAGGCAGTTTGCTGAAGAGATGCAGCACATTTTTTTCTACGGGCTTTGCGGAAGGCCTTAGCCAAGGGCATGAAAAAGGGGTTTCCTTTATTTTCACAAACGTGACATATCTGTCATTTATGTGAATAGATGAAACAATTTCCTGAAGCTTTCCGTATATAAGACGGATACAAAAAAAGAAAGGATTTACCAATGATGAAGCACTCCTTTTTCTTTTTCATGCTTTTTGCTTTTTTTCTTCTCGCGGGGTTTTCTTCTATAGCCGATCAATCTTTTTCAATTGATCGTGTCGATATTCAAGCCAATGTCAAAGAAAACGGCGACTTGGATGTGGAGGAGGTTTACACATACCGCTTCAAGGGTTCCTTCAACGGGGCGTCAAGGTCGTTCAGCAAGGATGAAACAGGGCGGATAAAAGGCTTTAAAGCGTACCTGCTTGCAAAAACCGGCGAAGCCCGTCCGTTAAAAACAACGCAGGAAGATGGAACCTACTTTGCTCATACCGCGGTAAAAGATGAAGCAAAGAAAGTGCTGTTTCACTATGCTGTCGAAGATGCTGCGAAGAAATTTGAGGACACCTCTGTTTTGCGCCATTCTTTTTTCCAAAAAACGAATACAGTGATGCATCATGTAAACATTCGGGTCAGGCTTCCTGATTCGGTTCAGCCGGCGGATATCCATGCGTTTCTCCGTGAAAAAGGCGATGGTGAAATAACAGGGATCAGCTACCATACCGTTATATATCACAGCGGGATGATCCCGGCGGGGACAAGCTCCGAGCTGAGAATCTATTTCCCGCAAAACGCCCTGCCTAAGGCGGTTCGCCATCCTTCCTACCAAACGGTGGACGATTTGTTAGCGGAGGAAAAAAACGAGGCGGAGCGCTATGCCAAGCGGGGTGGACGGCTGGAAAACGCCGACAGGACGGCATCGGTTTTTTCCGGCATCATCGGTTTGATGATTGTCGCGGTCCTGATTCTTTCATTGGTGAAGAAAAGGCGGCAAAAACTGCTCCCGCTTGAAAAGCTGGAAGCCTTTGATCCTGTTCTGGTTGCCTATTTGTACAGAAAAGGCAGCCTCACAGAGCGCGATTTGCTGGCGGGGCTGCTGTCGCTTTATCAGCGCGGGCTTGTCACAATGAAAAAGGTGAGGGCGGAAGAACGATTTCTCCGCGACCGCAAAGCGCCTGATGAGACATATCAATTCGAATTCTCCGATGATCTCATGTCGCTGACAAAACCGGACCGGCTGTTCATTGAAAAGCTTTTTGAGCAAAAGGAAAACGGAGTTTACCTGTTCAGGCTGGACTCGCTCAGCGGACCGACTGAAGAGGAAATTGAGGAAAAGGAAGGGTTGGAGAAATACGAGCGGAAACGAATCATTCTTCAGAATGTTGTTCAAAAATGGACGGAGAACATCAGGCAGGACGCCGTATATAAAGAGTTATTTCAAGAGAACCGCTGGCTGCGCATGCTGTCGCTTACACTGCTCTTCTTCCAAACGGGGTTCCTGCTTTATATCATGGCTGCGGATGTTGTGCCTCAGGCCGGTTTTATGATCGTATGTATGATTTTCGGCTTTGCCTTATCGGCAGGCATCGTTTTGGCCAAGTATAAACTGTATTCGATCATGTTTTTTCTCGGGCTGTTTATCGCATCTCTCTTTACGGACAGCATTTCGACCATTCTGTTTTACGGTATAAGCCTCGCGCTTTCCATCGTATTGATTGCGCTCATTCCGTCCATCAAGGAAAGCAGGTCTGCCTTCATCTACAGAAGGTCGGTTCTCTCATGGAGAAACCAGCTGAGACAAGGAGCAGGCCTTTCAGAGAGAAGCCTGTCTGAAAATGAAAAAATCTTCGTATATGCCATTGTCCTTGAAATCGAGGATGAGTCAATGGCGTTTGTCAAAGGATCAAAAAACGGACTTGACCAAGCCTTCCCAATCCTTGGCATGGCCGCCTGCGGCGATTTTCATTACCCGTTCTTGAGCTGGCAGCAGACCTTGGCTGTTCATGGTCATACGGCAGCCCATCATGCAGGCGGTTCAGGATCGGACGGGGGAAGTGGGCCGGGGGCTTTTTGAAGGCTATCTGAATCCAGATAGCCTTTTTCAGCGCGGCTTATCCCCGCAGCCGCTGTTCCGCTGTTTTTGTACGGTGGGTGACGGGTTGATGGCCGTATGCTTTCGCAAGGCCGAATGCCGGCATATTGTGATAGAAGGTTTCATAACGGCCCTTCGGAACCGTATATGTTTCATGATAAATGCCGACAGCGCCTGATGCCGCTGTTTTTTGATAAAAGCGGCGCCAGGCAGCCATATGTTTTCCGCCTTTCGCATAGGCGGTCAAAGCTTCGAAAGAGCGCCAGTATTGAACCAGCAGGATCGTCCGGAAATTGATGGCCGATTCCATAGAAAGAAAGCCGAGATCTTTGTTTTGGTAAAGCTCGCGAATCATAGGCGGCATGGCGGTGAAAACCGGCCACCATTGGTGAACCGCATGCCATTTGTTGATTCTCATGCCGATCACAAACACGACCACTTCGTCCTCAGGATCTGCCGTAAAAGGCTTGGTGATGATCGTTTTACCCATCTTTCTCATCCTCTCCGTTTACTAAGCGTCCGATTGTCGCTTCACACCACTCGATCCCGGCCATTGTGCTGCGCTTACCGAAATCAAGTGTGAACAGCCAATATTCAGCATCTGTCGAGTGATCACCGCATGACAGAATGGATTGTTCGATCGTTTCATACATCACGTACCGTTCTTGAAGCTTGCGCTGATATTCCCTGACTTTCTCAGCAGTCGCCGGGCGCTCCTGCTGTCTGGAGAAAAAAATCTTCAGCAGAAACTCGTTTTTTTCCGCAGCGATTTCTTTAATCGGTTCTTCAAGCCAGCTTTGCAGCGCTTTTTGTCCTTCTGCGGTTATGCGGTACTCCTTTCTATCCGGTTTCTTATCCTGCGCGGCAGGCGCAGCGGTCACCCATCCGGTATCCGCTAAATGCTTGAGGGCGGGGTAGATTTGGCCGTAGCTGATTTTCCAAAAGTGGTTCAGGCTTTGGTCGATCATTTGCTTCATTTCATATCCGGTTCGGTATCCGGCAGTAATCAATCCGAGCAAAGCGTAGGTCGTCTGATTTCTTTTCGTCATGGGCTGCCTCCATATATCTCTTTGATATATATCTTTTAGATACATAATAGCAAAGGTGTGATGATCATTGCAACACAGCGGAGCATTTTTCTCAGGAAGATTATAAAAAAATATGAAATGATACGAAACCTTTAGGCGGATCAGTCCGTATATATAGTTAAGCAAGTTAAATAATGATTCATTAGTCTTGTATTTATGCAGACATGAATCACGCTGGCGTGATAATAAGGTCTTTAAAACTCTTGATCTCATGCAGCAGAATATGATCCGAAAGTTAAAATAATGAGGGAGTGAATCATTTGGCTATTTCTTTAGAGAAAGGTCAGCGAATCGATTTAACAAAAGGAAATGCGGGGCTTTCGAAAATTATGGTCGGCCTCGGCTGGGACCCTGTATCTTCTGGCAGCGGCGGATTTTTTGGTAAACTGTTTGGAGGAGGCGCCCCGAATATTGATTGTGATGCTTCTGTGCTGATGCTGGAGAATAACAGAATGACAGAAAAGAAGAATGTCATTTACTTCGGAAATTTAAAAAGCAGATGCGGCAGTGTTGAGCATACAGGTGACAATTTGACAGGGGAAGGCAGCGGCGATGATGAGCAGATTATCGTAGACCTTCAAAAGGTTCCCGCAAACATTGACAAGCTGGTGTTTGTCGTCAATATATACGATTGCGTCAAACGCAGCCAGCATTTCGGAATGATTGAAAATGCCTTCATCCGCGTGGTTGATATGAACAATCGCCAAGAGATGGTAAAGTACAATCTGAAGGAGGACTATTCGGGCCGGACAAGCCTGATTACGGGAGAGATATACCGGCACGGAAACGAATGGAAGTTCACGGCTGTCGGAGAAGGTACAAACGATACAAGCATTACGGACATCGTCAAACGCTACGCCTAAAATAATTGAGCAAAAGGAGCGATTTAGATGGCAATTTCATTAGCGAAAGGTCAGAAGGTTGATTTAACGAAAACAAATCCGGGGCTCTCAAAGGTAGTTGTCGGTTTGGGCTGGGACGTCAACAAATATGACGGAGGATTCGATTTTGACCTTGATGCCAGCGTGTTCCTGCTGGATGCCGAAGGCAAGTGCGCTTCAGAGAAAGATTTTATTTTCTATAATCAAACACAAGGCGGAAACGGGTCTGTTGTACATACAGGCGACAATCGGACAGGTCAAGGGGAAGGAGATGATGAACAGGTATCAATCGACTTGAACGCTGTGCCTGACAATATTCAAAAAATCTCTTTTGTCATTACCATTCATGATGCTGAAGCCCGCCGCCAAAATTTCGGTCAGGTGTCTAACGCTTATGTCCGCGTGATCAATGAAGACTCCAACGAAGAGTTGATCCGTTATGATCTTGCCGAGGATTTCTCAATTGAAACGGCGCTGATCACCGGTGAACTTTACCGCCATGCCGGAGAGTGGAAATTTTCAGCGATCGGTTCAGGCTATCAGGGCGGATTGGCGCGGATCGCCACTGATTTCGGCCTGCAGATCGGCTAGCTGACAGACCGCACCGGTTTCCAAGTAGCCTGATAATTCGCGAAGGAGGTTCCATACATGGCTATTCAGTTATCTAAAGGACAGAGAATCGATTTAACGAAGACGAATCCGGGCTTAACAAAGGCATTGATCGGCTTAGGCTGGGATACAAACAAATACACAGGCGGAGCGGACTTTGACTTGGATGCTTCGGCATTTCTTGTCGACGGGAATGACAAATGTGTGAATGACCACGATTTTGTTTTTTACAACAATCTCGAGCATCCGAGCGGCGCTGTCATCCATACGGGTGACAACCGGACAGGCGAAGGGGAAGGCGATGATGAGCAGATCCTTGTCGAATTTTCCAAAATTCCCGCACACGTCGAGAAAATCGGGATCACGGTCACGATTCATGACGCGGAAAGCCGCCGTCAAAACTTTGGACAAGTATCAAACGCATTCGTCCGGCTCGTCGACGACTCTACAAATGAAGAGCTGCTTCGTTTTGATTTAGGCGAGGATTTTTCGATTGAGACAGCGGTAGTGGTTTGTGAGCTGTACCGCAACGGATCAGATTGGAAATTTAACGCCATCGGCAGCGGTTTTTCCGGGGGATTGGCATCCCTTTGCCGCAATTACGGCTTACAAGTTTAGTTTTGCCGACTGAACCGCCTGTGTTCTCGCGGTTCAGTCTTCTCTTTTTAAAATTAGGAGGTAACCAATAGTGGATTTATTTCATCATGTTATATCAGTTTATGCTTCATTCTTTGATTGGGGCATGTGGGTCGAGGTGCTGACCGACCCTGTTTCCTGGGGGCTGATCGGCTCTCTCGTCGTGCTGGAAGGACTTTTATCAGCGGACAACGCCCTTGTTCTCGCCGTTATGGTCAAACACCTTCCGGAAAAACAGCGCAAAAAAGCGTTGACTTATGGATTGATCGGAGCATATTTCTTCAGATTCCTCTTTATCGGGCTCGGTATGATCCTGATCAAATTCTGGTGGATTAAGCTGATCGGTGCCGCCTATTTGGCGTGGCTCGTGATCAAGCATTTCTTTATCGGCGAAGGTGATGACGAATCCGGCGCCATCAAAAAAGACGGCTGGATGGTTCGCGTGTTCGGCGTTTTCTGGGCTACAGTCATCTCAGTTGAACTCATGGACCTGGCGTTTTCAGTTGACAGCATTCTTGCCGCATTTGCGGTGTCTGAAAAAGTCTGGGTGCTTTTGATCGGCGGAATGCTCGGGATCTTGATGATGCGTACTGTCGCGAAATTCTTCCTCACGCTGATTGATAAGGTGCCTGAATTGGAAGCAACCGCATTTGTTTTAATCGGAATCATCGCATTGAAAATGGCGGCCAGTGTATGGCACATTGAAATGCCGCACAGCGTGTTCTTCATCATTCTGATTGTTGCCTTTGCGGCTACATTTGTCATTCACTATATGAACAAACAAAAAGCCGTCAAAGAGCAAACGGCCGCTTCAAAAGAAGAATAAAACTCAGAAAAGGGGGGGAGTGCATCTGCTCCGCCCCTTTTAATCAATAGGAGATATCGTTCCTATTCAAAAGAAGGTGACCCATGTGCAATACTTTCATTTTTTATCCCCCTCTCAAAAAGAAGATATCTTTTTCAAACAGCCGGGGTCGGTGACGAAAGACTCTCCGAAACACATACTTGAGCATGCGCTCGGAGCAACGCTCTATGTTCCGGGAAACCGTAAAGATATTGCCGATATGATCACAAAGCAAAAATATCCCGAACTTTGTTCCGTTGTGTTTTGCCTTGAAGATTCGATCGGCGACTGCGAAGTTCTTCAGGCGGAAAACAATCTTGTCAGTCAGGCTGATATCATTTATCAGGCGCAAAAACTCGGGACCATCACGAGCGAGGTCCTGCCGTTGATGTTCATCCGCGTCCGCGAACCTGAACAAATGCTTGAATTGGGCAATAAGCTCGGACGTGCGCTTCACTTGTTTACCGGGTTTGTATTCCCTAAGTTCTCCACATTTAATGCTGAACACTATCTCGATACACTGTCTACATTATCAAAAGAGTCGGGCATTGCCTTATACGGGATGCCGATCTTTGAGACGCCTGATTTGCTTGTAATGGAAACAAGGATCAAAGCTTTGCACGAATTAAAAGAGACGCTTGTTTTTTATCAGGACGTCATTTTGAACATACGGATCGGCGCCACCGATCTGTGCGGTCTTTACGGATTAAGGAGAAAGCCGCAGACCTCGATTTATGACATTATGGTCATCGCCGATTTTATCAAAGACATGATCAATTATTTTGGATTGCAGTTTGTGATCTCCGGTCCTGTATGGGAGTATTTTGAAGATCGTTCACATACCGCCGCATCTCTTTCGGGACGGACTTCGTATTGGAAGACAGCAGCGGGCGGAGATCTGCACTTGCTCAATCCGTATATGGACGGGCTGATCAATGAAACACGCCTTGATCTCGCCAACGGCATCCATGGCAAAACTGTGATTCACCCGACACATCTCAAACCGGTGCAGAGCATGCATGTCATTTCAATTGAAGAGTACTTGGACGCCGTCAGCATTCTCGAAAGTGCGGACGGCACACGCGGTATTGTGAAAAGCTCTTTTTCCAACAAAATGAATGAAATCAAGCCGCACTTAACATGGGCGAGAAAAATACTGTTAAAGTCAGAGATATATGGGGTGTATCATGAAAACCGCAGCTACATGGACATACTTACCGCAGAAAAGCAGCTTTCAAATATTGAATCATATGGAAGTTGAGTTGACGATTACTGACAATCCGCTCTCCATTCCCCCGCGGGCATTATTTGAAATGGCGGCGAGGGTCAATAAAAAACGGGGGTTTTTGTTTGTCAGCAAAATCCTCGGCAAACACATACCGGTCCATCCATTAAAGCCGCTCATTGCATCAGGGCTTTTAGCGATGGAACACGCCGAGCGGACTTCCGGTTCGCTGATTGATGGGAAAGCCGCACTCGTATCAGGGCTGTTGGAAGAGGATCATGAGCTTGTGAAAATGGCTTACGATCTTCTAAAAAAGCAGCGCATCAAGCCTGCTGCACCTCCGCTTGTCATCGGGTTTGCCGAAACGGCGACAGCGCTTGGACATGGTGTGTTCGACTGTTTAGAAGGCGCGTCGTTTATTCATACGACAAGGGAGGCATTAAAGGATATCGAATCCGCCCTTGTGTTTGAAGAAGAGCATTCACACGCCGTTGATCAGCGCTGCTATACAGACGGGCCCGTGTTCGAAAGCGACAGACCCGTGATTTTAGTGGATGACGAAATCACCACCGGCAAAACGGCGCTGAACATCATCAGGGATATTCAGAAAAAGCATCCGCGCAGGGAATATGCCGTTCTTTCACTATTAGACTGGCGGTCTAGCGAGCATAAAGAAGCGTTCCGCAAAGCGGAAGCAGAGCTCGGCGTCACCATAACGACAACCTCATTGCTGTCAGGATCTGTTGTATTTAAAGGCGAAACGCTTGATCGGTCACACTATGATTATCATCCGCATAGCGATGGCGGAGACCTCTCCA
Source organism: Bacillus sp. HSf4 (assembly GCF_029537375.1). Classification (NCBI taxonomy): domain Bacteria; kingdom Bacillati; phylum Bacillota; class Bacilli; order Caryophanales; family Bacillaceae; genus Bacillus; species Bacillus sp. HSf4. The sequence continues at coordinate 386,173 of NZ_CP120679.1, forward strand.
TCCGGCACATCGATGTTGGCGAAGAGTTCACAGCGCTCCCCTTTGCGGCAGAAAAAACAGGCAGGGCTTCATTTGTGAAAGAGACCGGCCGGTTTGGCATCTCCGATCATGATCAACAAGCGGTCGAGGAGGCCTGCCGAAAAGCGGGCAGCCGCCTTCAAGCGCTTCGAAAAGGGAAGCGTGCGCTTTGTTTAGGAACGGGAGAGTTTATGTATCTTCCTATGAAAATCGCAGCTTTCATGGGTGAAGGTGTTTCCTATCAATCAACGACGAGAAGCCCGATCCATCCATCTGACAGAGATCAATATGCCGTAAAAAACGGCTTTTGCTTTCCAAGCCCGGAGGATGAGGACATCAGACATTATGTCTACAACCTTCCAAAACGGGGCTATGATGAAGTGTTTATTTTTGTTGAAAAGCCTGTCACGAAAACGTCGCTGCAGCCGCTCCTAGAGGTTTTCAGTGATAGAAAAATAGAGAATGTCACCATTGTGGCTTTTTCTAAAGGAAGTGATCTTCATGACCAATAGAGTTCTGACAATGGGGAGTTATCCCGCATCTGATGTGACATTTTTGTTAAAGGATCTTTCAGGCCTTTCGATCGAAAAAAGCACCCGTGAACGGGAAAACTTGATTCAAAGCGGCACACATTATTCAGAAATGCTGCCTGTTGAATATAAACCGACGGATGAATATATGAGGCTCTTTTATGCTTCGCTTGAAGACAGCAAGCAAAAGGTGGCCGAAGCCGTCGCGATTGTCGCTGAACAAATCGTTCAAAAACGGGGACTGCATACAGTACTGTGCAGCTTGGCACGGGCCGGGACGCCGATCGGTGTCTTGATTAAACGGTATATCGAAGTGAAATACGATGCAGCGCTTCCTCATTACAGCGTCTCAATCATCCGTGACAGGGGAATCGACGAAAATGCGCTTCATTACATTCTCGAACATCATCCCGGCGCTTCTGTCGCGTTTATTGACGGCTGGACTGGGAAAGGCGCGATTACAAAAGAATTGACGCGGGCTGTTAGCGATTTTAACAAAGCGTACGGAACAGCGCTTTCTTCTGAACTGGCGGTTTTGGCAGACCCGGGGTATTGTTCGTCTCTATACGGAACGAGGGAAGATTTTCTCATTCCAAGCGCCTGCTTGAATTCCACTGTATCCGGTCTTGTCAGCCGAACCGTTTTCAATCAAAAGTGGATTGGAAAAGACGATTTTCACGGAGCGAAATTTTATGAAGAGCTATTGGAGGAAGACGTGTCAAACCTCTATGTCGATACCATCGCCGCCGAATTTCCCGCCTTATTCAAAACAGCCGCGGAAACGGCGGCACTGCTGATGAATCATAGCGAAAAGCCGGATTGGCGCGGGCTGGCATCCATCGCAACCATACAAAAAGCGTTTGGCATTGACAACACGCATTTGATCAAGCCGGGTGTCGGTGAGACGACGAGAGTGCTGCTGCGCAGAGTGCCTTGGAAAATCTTGATCAAGCCCGGATCACAGAAACGGCTGAAACACATCTTGCTTCTGGCCGAAGACAGGGGCGTTCCGGTGGAAGAATACAAGGATATGTCCTACAGCTGCTGCGGATTGATCCGTCCGGTCAGGAGGGACATATGAAAGCTTTCGCGAGTGATTTGGACAGAACATTGATTTATTCGAAAAAGATGATTGAAGCATATGGGGCAGAAACTGACTATCAGCTCATCGAAACCCTTGAAGGAAAAGAAATTTCCTATATTTCGGAGAAGACGAAGGAGAATCTTCGCAAGATCTGTGAAAACATGCTGTTTATTCCGGTCACGACCAGAACGACTGAGCAATACAAGAGAATCACTTTATTTCAGGAGACGATCGTTCCTGAATACGCGATTACAACCAATGGCGGCTGCATTTTAAAAAACGGCATGCCGATCAGGGAATGGTCCGGGTACATAGAAAAAAAGCTTCAATCCTGCATGCCGATCAGTGATATGCTGGAGGAAATCGCAAAGCTCCCGGTTTCTCATGCAGCAGAAAGAGTCAGAACAGCGCACCACTATTTTGTATATTTGATCTTTGCTGAGGAAAATGTGTGCAAAATCAACGCTTCCGCCGCCAAAGCATGGGCGGCGGATAAAGGGTGGCAGGTATCATCGCAGGGAAGAAAGCTTTATTTTATTCCGGAGCCGCTCAATAAATGGAGTGCGGTTGACTATTTGAAGCGCGAGCTCAAGCTTGAAAAAGTGTATGCGGCGGGAGATTCGCTGCTGGATTTTGATTTGATCGCACAAGCGGACTACGGTGTTTCACCCGCCCACGGAGAAGTGCTCCATCATGATCCCGATCTCAACAGGACAATGCGTCCGGGCATGAAAGCAGCGGATGAAATAACGAAGCATATTGTGAACCTCTCCAGTCCTTCGGCCAAAGAAAACATATTTTAGGATGATCAGTCATGATTAAAATAATCGATCTCACCAGCCGCGACATTCTCAGTTCCCAGCAAGCCTGTGAAGAGTGGGGGATTGACTCGTCAACGCTCCGCAAAAGAGTACATGATTTTCCCGTGGGAACCATCAGGAAGTTCGGGACGAGCTATGCTGTGACAAGAGCCGGCATGTGTGCCGTCTTTGGAAGGAAAAATGACGCACAAATGAAGAAAGGGGGGACGGGTGAGCGCTATGAGTCATGATGTGAATGTTCAAACTGCACAGTTCAAAGATGAGGAATGGAAGCAGGTCATCCATAAGCCGCTTACAGAAAGAACCCCGTACGAAAAAGGCAGCCAGCTGACGATCAGCCGTGTGGCGGGGCGGATTCTCGGAACGCCCCATGATGAAACAGACTATTTTATTGAACTGCATGAGCTGTATGTGTCAGGGCGTTTTCATATATTGAGTGAAACGCTTGATAAAACGATTGCTCCGGAAAGGTTTCAGGCCATTCAGCAGATCCATATGATCAATCAGAAAGAAAAAGGGCTTTCCGTCAATCGGTTTGTCGCCTTTCTCGACGGTGAGCGGCTCATCGCCGATCATTCCGATCCAGTCATGCACCGGCATTTAAGGAAGGCGCTGATCGAAGTGCTGCAGACGTTTCAGTCTTCACATGAAAAGGGTTTTCATGACCCTGATTTCCGCCGGGTGCTTCTTGATCTTGTCAAATGGATGGGCAATCATCTTGAGAAATGGCTGAAAGAGGCCGATATTGAAAAAGAAATGCCGAAGGTGGTGTGGTACGGAGATGCAACAAAAAGCCAAAGGTATTTTTTATACTACTTGATGCTCATCGGGTGTGATGTGCTGATTTTTCACCCGGAGGGAAAGGATCAATTTCAGGAGCTGGACCGTGATCAACGGCTTTCTTTCGTCTATACGTATCCGGGAGTCTCTGCCGTTGAGCCGTTTCCGACAGAAAAACCGCAGCGCAAATCAACGGTGGCGTACCGGTCAACGAAGGAATTGGACACCGTGCTGCACAATGAAGACTCCCTGATGTATAAGCCGTGGCAATTCAGGGAGCACACGCCGGTTTCCGTCACATTGAAGACCACCTATGATGAACTGTTTTTAATTGCGAAAGAACGCGCTTTTATCCGGCCTAATTTTAAGGCGTCCAAAACAACGGTAGAGATTCCTCATTTATTTGCGATGGTCATGGGGGTCTCCGCCAATGAAAAGGAATACTGGGACCGTTTGCAGACATTGACGGAGTACAAGGAATCCCATACGATCAGGCGCTTTCCGTTTACAGAAGAAGAGAAGGCCAACTATCAATTCCATTACAGCGATACCCTTGACCAAACAGGCGGAATCGATCCCGGCCGGTTGATGGAAAGCCATATATGGCGTTACAAGCATTTGCCTGAGGGCGTACAGCTCGGCATCGCCGAAGCCGTGTCGAGAATGTGCAAAAAACCGAAGCTTTTGCCTTTAAACGGGGAAAAAACGGCGGAGGTGCAGCTGTATTTGTTTACACAGGCAGTCCGCCTTCCGCAAGAGCTTGTCAACCTCATTCAGACCTTTGACTATTCGCAGACCGTGCCAAAGCTGATTTTGTATCATACCGAACAGTCCGGCGCATTATCCAGATCGGACGCTGTGGCTCTGCTTCTTTTGAATGAAATCGGAATCGATATCATCGTTTATAATCCTCCGGGCCACAAATGCATCGATCATTATATTGATGATCAGCTGTTTGACACACACTGGCTTGATGAGATGTCATTCAATCAGGAGTTCAGGGAGCCATCGATCGTGCGAAAGTTCATCAATAAAATCTTTTAATAAGGAGGCCATCCAAATGGCAAATGAAACAAGCATCGTCAATATCAATAAAGAGGAAGAGATCTCGGTTGAAAAAGCGGAGGATATCCGCGCCAAGCTGCGCCAGGAGCCAGAAGTTCAAGCCCTGGCCCATCAGATCGATGTGAAAAACCAGGTGGCGCTGTTAGAATTCGGGAAGGAGCCTGCACTTGAAATTTCCAAGTTCTCCGACCGCATTCTGTCGATGATGAGATCGAACAGTGTCACAGACTCGGGCGCCATGCTGACCCAGCTCGGCAAAATCATGGACCGCTTTGACAAGAATGATTTTGAAGAACAGAAAGGCTTTCTCTCTAAAATCTTCAAACGCGGAAACAGCATCATCGAGAAAATCTTTAAAAAGTATCAAACACTTGGCGGCGAAATTGAAAAAATCAACGTTGAAATTAACAAATATAAAGATGAAATGACGAAATCGACGGTCACGCTGGATGAAATGTATGAAAACAACCTCCAATACTATGTCGAACTGGAAAAATATGTTGTCGCCGGCCAAATGAAAATCGAGGAGCTGAAACAGCTGCTTCCAGAATATGAAGCGAAAGCGGCCAGCGGGAACCAAATGGCGCAGATGGAGCTCGACACCTTGAGAAACGGCATTCAGGCCCTCGAAGAACGGGTGTATGATCTGGACATGGCGCGGATGGTCGCGATTCAAACAGCACCGCAGATCCGCCTGTTGCAGCGCGGAAACACAAAGCTGATCGGAAAAATCAACTCCGCTTTCATCATCACGATTCCGATCTTCAAAAACGGCATCATCCAGGCTGTCACCGCCAAGCGCCAGAAGCTTGTCGCTGATTCAATGAGCGAACTCGACCGCCGCACAAATGAAATGCTGAAGCGCAATGCGGAGAACATTTCCAACCAGTCCGTCGAGATTGCGAGAATGTCAGGCAGACCAAGCATCGATATTGAAACGATCGAACAATCGTGGAACACGATTGTCAAAGGGATGCAGGAAACGAAACAGATCGAAGATGAAAACAAACGCCTGCGTGAAGAAGGAGCAAAACGGATTTTGGAGCTTCAGGACAATATGAAAAAAACCGCATTGAATGGTTGATGCGGAAAGCCGTCTGCTGCAGGCGGCTTTTTTTGTGTGCAAATATGTCATGAAAATGAAAAAAATCCGGACCTGACAAGCATTCAGGTTATGTTATACTGTTATGGAATAAGATGCATAAAAATGAAGCGGGTGGAAAATTGATGGTTACTTGGTGGTTGGCGTTCGGCGGCGGCGTTTTGTCGTTTATTTCCCCATGCTGCCTGCCGCTCTATCCTTCTTTTATTTCTTACATTACCGGAATTTCTGTCAGCGATTTAAAAGACCAAAACTCCAAACAGATGACTCGTTCTGTCATGATTCATGCAGCTGCCTTTTTGGCGGGGTTTTCCGTCATTTTTTACACGCTGGGTTTCTCCGCGAGCTCACTCGGCCTGCTGTTTGTCAAATATCAGAGCTTGATCCGCATGCTGGGCGGAATTTTCGTGGCTGTCATGGGGCTGTTTTTGCTCGGAGTCTTTCAGCCGCAATTCATGATGAAGGAAAGGCGGTTTTCGTTTAGAAAAGGGAAAATCGGCATATTGAATTCAATGCTGGTGGGAGTGATCTTTGCCGCAGGGTGGACGCCCTGTATCGGCCCGATTTTCGGCACGATCGCATATGCCAATTTTCAACATCCCGATCCGGTACAGACATTGATCACAGTTACCGCTTATTCATTGGGCTTTGCTATTCCTTTTTTGCTGATGGCATTTTTCATCGGAAAAATCAAACCGTTCATGAAATACTCGAAGCTGCTGATGAAAATCGGCGGCGCCATCATGGTCTTCATCGGGGTCCTTCTATATACAGACAAGATGATCTGGTTGAATATTTGGTTTTCGGATTTGACGAACCTGTTTTAGAATGCCTTAATCGGTCATGGGAGGAGAGTTTAAATGAGGAAACTCAACATCGTATTATGGTCTGTTCTTGGCGTTGCCATTTTCCTTATGCTGGTGGGAATAATATCATACTATCAAACAGCAGGTCTTTAGATTGTCACAAATGCAGCACGCACAATGGAGCACCGCTATAAAGGCACAACACAAAAGCTGGAGCTCCGCTCTGGACGGTTTGCCAGCTTTAGTGTTGAGGGTTGTTTTAAATCCGTATCGATTTCTCTTCGGCTTTCCATTGTTTTCTCCAGCCGGCTTGAGCGAGTAATAGCAGTCCAAGCGCTAAAAAAGCGATGATGGTGAAGGTGAGGAAGCCGCTTGAATAGGTGCCGGTTAGTTGTTTTAGCGTTCCGAGAATATTCGGCAGAACGAATCCGCCGATTCCTCCGGCAGCGCCGACGATGCCTGTCACCATCCCGATTTCTTTATGGAAGCGTTGGGGAACAAGCTGGAATATCGCGCCGTTTCCCATTCCGAGACAGCCCATTCCGATAAACAAGGCAGCCGTGACAACCCCGAGCGAAGGCAGCATACTGACGGAGAACATGCAAAGCGCCACACCGACAAACAGAAACTGGAGCAGCCGCACGCCGCCTATTTTGTCGGCAATCCAGCCGCCGACAGGGCGAAGGCAGCTTCCCGAGGCCACCACAAGCGTTACAAATTCGCCGGCCCTGACCGCAGGGACGGAATACTGGGACGCGAAGAAATAGCTTAAAAAGTTTGACAGGCCGACAAATCCCCCGAATGTCACACTGTACAAAAGGCAAAAATACCATGTATCCCTTTCTTTAAAGACAGCAAAGTATTCTTTGATCGGCTTTGGCTTTGGCTGATTTGGCGGCTCTTTCGCCAGCAAAAAGTAGGTAAACAACACGATTGTCAACGGAATCAGCGCCAACCCCATCACACCGTTCCAGCCCACATGCTCTGCAATGCGCGGACCGAACAGTGTGGCAAGCAGTGTGCCGCTGTTTCCCGCCCCGGCTATCCCCATGGCAAGACCCTGCAAGTGGGGAGGATACCAGCGGCTCGCCATTGGAAGGGAAGCAGAAAAGCTTGCTCCCGCCACCCCCAGCAAAATGCCGATGACATACAGCTCGCCGATCGTTGATCCGAACTGCCACCCCCAAATCAGCGGAATCATCGTTACAAACATGCCGCCGATGGCCGTCTTCTTCGGACCGTAGCGATCGGTTAAAATGCCTAAAACAATCCGGAAAACAGAACCGGCCAATGTCGGGATGGCCACAATCAATCCAACTTGTGAAGGCGACAAGTCAAAATCCGCCGTTATATAAACGCCGAGCGCCCCGAGCAATACCCAAATCATAAAGCTGACATCAAAATATAAAAAAGATGACAACAAGGAAGGAGCATGCCCGCTCTTCCGCAAATCCGCCAATTTCAATTGCAACACTCCCCATTCGATAGATTCTAATTGTAATCATGACAAAATCAAATGAGGCTGGCAGTATTCTTGTCAGCTTTACTTACAAACTAAAAGATTGAATATTTAAAATACTAATTTTAAACAGCTTTATCGGTTGTGTTTGGAGCAGGTGAAGAATGATCGTCCAAAAATCGAAAGCAGGGCAGCAGTATCCCGAGGCTTCCCGTCACAAAAATGATGGCGCCGATCATGAAAAACAGCGGCCGTATCCCAAGCATTTCGCTGAACCTCCCCGCAAATAAGACACCGATCATCATCGTTCCGCGAATGATAAAGAGGCGAACGGAGAGAACTTTTCCTAAAAAGTGTTGAGGGACCTGTTTTTGGTACAGTGAGGTGTTGTGGACGCTGAAAAAGGGAATTGTAACCCCTGCGGCAGCTTCAATCATGACGGCGGCCCATATCTCCGTCACAAAACCGAGGGCAATGTAGGAAAGACCTCCTGCGGCGAGTGCGCCAAGCATCATCAAGCGGCGGTTTTTCAATCCGCCAAGCCTTCCCGCCGCTATCGAGCCGCAGAAATAACCGAGCGGAAATGCAGCCATAAAGCAGCCGTATTCCAGTTCACTCCCGCCGAGTTCCTCCAGTACATACGGAACGTTGAGAACCATCGTGACGCCTACGCCGAACTGGACAAAGGCGAGAAAAAAGCCGAGCCAGACGAGCAAACGACGCGTAAAGAAATAGCGGATTCCGCCTGATAACTGTGTCAGCCAGCTCTGTCCTCCGCCGGTTTGTTCGATTCGTTCCTCTTTCAGTTTCAAAAGGAGAAATGCGCTTAACAAAAAGAAAAATGAAGCCGCAGCAAGCGTGTTTTCCGGACCGAGCCAGGCGGCCAAAAGCCCTCCGATCGGCGGTGCGATAAATCCCATCAGCCGCAATGTTCCGTCGATATAAGCATTGGCTTTGATGAGCTGTTCCTCTTTCACGAGGGCGGGAATCAGCGCCGTTCCTGCAGGAGCGTAGAGAGGCTGAATGAGCCCGATCACCGCCTGCAGGAGTAAGAGGTTCCAGACTTCAAGCTTCCCGAGCGACATCATCGCGATTGGGAAAAGGAATGCGAATGCGCGTGTCAGCTGGGAGAACAGCATCGTTTTCTTTCTGCTCCACAGGTCAATAAAAGGGCCGATCACAAGCTGCAAGGCAAGTGAAGGGATGAAATAGACCAGCCAAAACCCGCTCATGACAAGCTTGGAACCCGTCAATTCAAAGACAAGCAAAGCATTGGAAAGGGCTCCGATGGCGCCGCCGAGCTCTGATACAGCCTGTCCCAGCCATAGGGAGAGAAACGATTGATTCTGAATAAAAGTCACCGTCTTTGGCATTTCTATTTCTCCTTCTTTTGAAACGGTGGTCGTTAATGGTTGAATTGTATAATTTTCGGTGTTTATATTCAAGGAAAAGGAATAATTTTACCCAAAAATGTAGAAAAATAAGGAATAAATGATTAGTGACACAAAAAAGACAAAAATATAAATGCATAAGTATTGAAAAAGTATGTGAAATATTGCACAATTTAAATGTGAAATACTTCACAAACAACTTAGATTGAAAACAATCGGTAAAGGATGATGTAAAATGACAAATCAAAATGTGAATCGTACTGTATTAATCGGTGCCGGATTTGTTGGAAGCAGTTATGCATATACGTTAATCAACCAAGGAATCACAGACGAACTTGTGATCATTGATTTAAATAAAGATAAAGCAATGGGCGATGTGATGGACTTAAACCACGGGAAGGCATTTGCGCCGCATCCTGTGAAAACATGGTACGGCACGTATGAAGACTGCAAAGACGCCGATATTGTCTGCGTTTGTGCAGGAGCAAACCAAAAGCCCGGGGAAACCCGGCTGGATTTGGTAGAGAAGAACCTCAAGATTTTCAAAGGCATCATCGGGGAAGTCATGGCCAGCGGATTTGACGGCATTTTCTTAGTCGCGACAAACCCGGTTGACATTCTCACATATGCGACTTGGAAATTCAGCGGCCTGCCGAAGGAACGGGTCATCGGAAGCGGCACGACTCTGGACACCGCCCGTTTCCGCTACCTGCTCAGCGAATATTTCGGTGTCGCCGCTCACAATGCGCACGGCTATATCATCGGTGAGCACGGAGATACGGAGCTGCCTGTCTGGAGCCATGCCAATATCGGCGGCGTTCCCGTCAGCGATTTGCTGAAAAGAAATGAGAACTACAAAGCGGAAGATCTTGATGAACTGTTTGACAATGTGAAAAACGCCGCCTACCACATTATCGAGAAAAAAGGTGCGACATATTACGGAGTTGCCATGAGTCTGGCGCGCATCACGAGAGCCATTTACCGCAATGAAGAAGCGATCTTGACCGTGAGCGCTCATCTTGACGGTGAATTTGGCGAAAATGATGTTTATATCGGAGTTCCGGCGGTTGTCGGCCGAGGCGGAGCGAGGGAAATTGTTGAACTTGAACTGAATGAAAAAGAAAAAGAGCAATTTAAGCATAGTGCTGGTGTGTTAAAAGCCATTTTAAAACCGCATTTTGAAATGCAGGCGCAATAAAACATCATGAAGATTGTGAGATGATGAACAATGTGGCAGCAGGTATACGATCCGTTTGGGAATCTGTTTCTCAGCGCTTTTGCCGCCATTCTGCCGATTCTTTTCTTTCTCCTTGCACTGACCGTGTTGAAGATGAAAGGAATCATCGCGTCATTTGTGACGCTGGCGGTCAGCTTTATTGTAGCGGTGTTCTTTTTTCACATGCCGGCTGCAAAAGCTGTCTCCGCCGTTTTTCTTGGAATTGCTAACGGCCTCTGGCCGATCGGATATATTGTCCTGATGGCTGTATGGCTTTACAAACTTTCCGTCAAAACCGGAAAGTTTAAAGTGATCAGAGCGAGCATTGCCGGAATTTCGTCTGACCAGCGGCTTCAGCTATTGCTGATCGGGTTCAGTTTTAACGCCTTTTTGGAAGGCGCGGCAGGTTTCGGCGTGCCGATTGCGATCAGTGCCGTTCTTCTAGTCGAGCTTGGTTTTAAACCTTTGAAAGCGGCATCCCTATGTTTGATTGCGAATGCGGCATCCGGCGCTTTTGGAGCGATCGGAATTCCGGTGATCACAGGAGCGCAGATGGGAGGCTTGACACCGGTTGAGCTTTCCAGAACGCTCGCCTTGATGCTTCCGGTCATCGCCTTCTTTGTCCCGTTCCTGCTCGTTTTCATATTGGATGGGTTTAAAGGAATAAGAGAAACGCTGCCGGCCCTTCTCGTATTAAGCGGAAGCTATACGGCGGTGCAGACTCTGACGATGATTGGATTGGGACCGGAGCTGGCCGACATTTTGGCCGCTTTAATCAGCATGGGAGCGCTGGCGCTGTTCTTGAAAAAATGGCAGCCGCGTCACATATACAGGGAAGCCGGGAATGAACATGAACCCGCTGAGAAATATCATGCAGCAGACATTATAAAAGCCTGGTCTCCGTTTTATATTTTGACCGCCGTCATTGCGGTATGGAGCCTCCCCGGTTTCAAGGGGCTCTTTCAGGAAGGCGGGGTGCTGAAGCAGACGACGATCTTATTCAACATGCCTTTTCTTCACCGGGAAGTGCTGAAAACGCCGCCGATATCCCCGGAAGCGGCACCGCTTGATGCCGTGATGAAGCTTGACTTCATTTCAGCGACGGGGACGGCCATTCTGATCGCTGTGATCATCACGATTGTGCTGAGCCGAAACATCAGTTTCCGCGGAGGACTCTCCTGTTTGAAAGAAACGGTCAGGGAATTGTGGCTTCCCGTTCTCACCATTTGCTTTGTGATGGGTTTTGCAAACCTGGCCAATTATGCCGGATTGAGTTCAACCATTGGACTGGCGCTAGCCAAAGCGGGGGACATCTTTCCGTTCGTCAGTCCCGTATTGGGCTGGATCGGTGTCTTTATCACAGGTTCAGTCGTCAGCAACAATGCATTATTCGGCCACTTGCAAGCTGTCACCGGAGCGCAAATCGGGACAAGTTCGGCGCTATTGCTTGCCGCCAATACCGCGGGCGGTGTGATGGCCAAGCTGATTTCACCGCAGTCGATTGCGATTGCAACAGCTGCCGTTCAAAAGACAGGGGAGGAATCAAAGCTTTTCAGCCAAACCGTTAAATACAGCTTGATCCTGCTTCTCATCATTTGCATTTGGACATTTGTGCTTTCAAAGCTTGCCATATAAAGAAGAGCCTTTTCCCGTAATGGGAAAAGGCTCTTTATGCTGCCTGTTCTATCATGTCCTCTTTTTGAATACATTGTACAAGTTATCCGCGGAAGGGGGGGACGCGATGTGTTGAACATCTTCCTAAGCTATGTATTTTTGGGCTTGTCATTGGCTGCGCCGGTCGGTCCGGTCAATGCGGCACAGATTGACAGAGGGATGAAAGGGGGGTTTTTGCATGCTTGGCTGTTTGGACTCGGCGCGGTTTCGGCTGATGTCTTATACATGGTGCTGATTTATTTCGGTGTTGCTCAATTTCTGACTGTGCCATTTTTAAAAACGTTTTTATGGCTGTTTGGTTTTTTTGTTTTAACCTATACGGGAATCGAAAGCCTGATCAAGGCCAAGGAAGTTTCGTTGATGAGAGGCGTCAAAGAGCAAGGGACCTATCGCAAATCCTTTTTGTCCGGATTGGTGATTTCTCTTTCAAACCCTCTCAGCATCATGTTTTGGCTTGGCATTTACGGAAGAATTCTGGCGAAAACGATTGAGGCTTATGCATCCTATCAGCTGTTGATATGCAGTTCAGGCATTTTAATCGGCCTTTTTTTGTGGGATTTGGCGATGTCCTTTCTGGCCGGGACGCTCAGAACATTTTTAAGCCCGGGGATGATACAGGCGACGACATGGATCGCCGGCATCACATTAATCGTGTTCGGCTGCTACTTCGGGTATCAAGGATTTCAACAACTGATCCAGCCGGCGCACTAAAGAAGGTCAGGGCTTGTTTTGCCCTTGTCCGTGATCCCATTTCCTTTTCATCAAAAGCGTTACACATGCGATGATCGCAAGAAACAAAAGACTGACAAAAAAGCCCGGACGGCTGTTTTTTTCAAATAACGTACCGGAAATCGCGAATAAAATCAGTATAAGCGCTGCCGCAATTTGAACATGTCCTTTTAGCTTCGGCTTCGTCAGTTTTTTACTTGAAAAAAGGATGAACATCCAATTGTACAGCAGCATCAAACTGGCGGCCGTAGTCATATGCTCGTACAGCGCTTTTGGAAGCAAGAGCGACAAAATGATCGAAGCGGCGAGCACAAGCACCGTCAGCCCCAGTGCCGGCCATGATACTTTTGCTTGTTCCTTTTTTGCAAAACAGGATGGTGCATCACCGTTTTTCGCCATTGTCCCCATCAGTGTTGTGACGGCAAACAACGATGCGGTCAGCGTAGAAAATCCGGCAATGATGAAGATGCCGTTGAAAATGTCCATCACCAAATTCAAATGGAAATCTTTTAATGAGGTGATAAACGGACTGTTCTGTTCAGTAAAAGCATGATGCGGAACGAGCAGCATGGCCAGGCCGATCGAGACGACGTAAATGGAGGCCAGTGTGATGAGCATCAGACTGCCAGACTTCGGCGAGTCTTTCGGATCCTTTAAATGAATCGCCATCAGTCCCATGACCTCAATTCCGCCATAAGCGTAAAATGTGTATATCAGCCCTGTCCACAACCCCATGAAGCCGAAAGGAAACAGTTCATCCATCCGGTCGGGGAGCTGTGCATCAGGTGTTTTTCCGGGAAGAACACCGCATAAGGCCAGGACAGCGATAATGATAAACATCAAAATAGCCGCCGTTTTCAGGACAGCCAGAAGGTTTTCCGTTTTTTCGAAGCTGCTGCGTCCCGTGAAAATCACGATCAAGCCGAGAACAGCATAAATGGATGCAAACACCCACAGAGGAATTTGCTCAAACCAATGGCGCGTAAACAAAGAAATCGCTGTCAGCTGGCTTCCGATGATCAGCATTTCAGAAGACCAGTAGACCCAGCCGTTGCTGAAACCGGCCCATCTGCCAAATGCTTCTCTTGCATAGGAACAAAAAGACCCTTCAACCGGATGATCTGCTGTCAGTTTAGCGAGCTGCTGAAACACGAGAAAGGTTCCGAGCGCTGCAAGAAGAAAAGCGGCTAGGACGGAAAAGCCGCTTTTCTTTATGGCAATGCTTGACCCCAGAAAAAAACCCGTTCCGATCGTGCAGCCGACTCCGATCAATGACAGCTGCCACCATTTCAAATCACCTTTTGACACTTGTTGTTTCACTAGTTTCAACCCCTCTGATGTCATCGTTATTTTGCCTTGTGCGCCTTTTTTTATGCACCTAATTGTCCATGGCGCCCCGCGTGGATATTCACTTCAAAACGAAACATGTGCTATAGTTAAAGTAGAATAAATCGGTTCATTCACGCATAAGGAGGAATGACGGATGTCTTTGCAAGAAAAAATCATCAATGAACTGAATGTAAAGCCTTCTATTGATCCAAAACAGGAGATTGAGAAACGGGTGGGCTTTTTAAAGAGCTATTTGAAAAAAACCGGAGCTAAAGGCTTTGTTCTCGGAATAAGCGGAGGGCAGGATTCATCGCTTGCAGGACGACTCGCCCAGCTGGCTGTCGAAGAGCTGAGGTCTGAAGGAGTGCAGGCTGAATTTATTGCGGTCCGCCTGCCTTACGGTGTTCAACAGGACGAAGATGACGCCCAGCTGGCCTTGAAGTTTATTCAGCCGGACAAGTCGCTGGCGTTTGATATTGCGTCAACGGTCGAATCCTTTGTTTCCCAGTTTAAAGCTGTTACCGGTGAAGCGCTTGCCGATTTTCATAAAGGCAATGTCAAAGCGCGGGTACGGATGATTACACAGTATGCGATCGGCGGCCAGCATCAATTGCTGGTGATCGGAACAGACCATGCGGCGGAAGCTGTTACCGGCTTTTTCACAAAGTATGGAGACGGAGGCGCGGATCTTTTGCCGCTGACAGGGCTGACGAAACGCCAGGGCAGCAGCCTGCTTGAGGAGCTCGGCGCGCCTGAACGTCTTTATACGAAATCGCCGACAGCCGATTTGCTGGATGAAAAACCTCAGCAAGCCGACGAAACAGAGCTCGGCCTCACATATCAGAATATTGACGATTACCTGGAAGGAAAACCGGTTTCCGGCGATGTGGCCGAGGCGATTGAAAAACGCTACATCGCGTCAGAGCATAAGCGCCAGGTGCCTGCGTCAATGTTTGATGATTGGTGGAAATAAAGAAGCACGAAAATATCTGTGTCCTAATGATGAGAAAGCTGGTGATGAGGGCCTTTGCAGGTTCAATTCGCCAGCTTTTTTAAGTTCAGCATCACCGTGGCTAAAATGAGTGATGCTGCTCCGCATTTATTCCGGTGGTCGATTCGTTATCAGCGTTGTAAGGAGAAGAATGGAGTGCGACAGCCTTTTCTTCTATATCATTAAAACGGGATTTGTCATATACTAATGATATTGTTGATTCCTTTAGACAAGGGGGAGTAAAGCCTAGAGATGAATACCAAAAGATCCATCCATGTGGGAGAAAAAAACATCGTACTGATCGGATTTATGGGCGTCGGCAAAACGACGATCGGCAAGTTGGTCGCCAACAAACTGTCCCGCGAGTTTGTTGATATTGATCAAGAAATTGAACGAGATTTTCAGATGAGCATTCCCGAAATGTTCACACAAAAAGGGGAAGCCTTTTTTCGGAAGACAGAAAAAGAATATATTGTTCATATGTGTGAACATACAGAAGGTAAAATCGTTTCTCTTGGAGGCGGCTCTTTTCAGCAGGAGGAGATCAGGGAGAAGTGTCTTGAACACTGCTTCGTCATTTTCCTTGATTTAACATGGGAGAACTGGAAGAAGCGGATCGATTTGCTGCTTGAAAACAGGCCGATTCTTCACAACCGCTCAATTGAACAGGTGGAACAGCTGTTCAATGAAAGAAAAAGCATTTATGCCCATCACCACTTTAGAGTTGAAACCGACAATCGTTCCGCCGAAGAGGTCGCCGACTCCATTGCAGATGCGCTGAAGCAGGGCGGGGAGCTTTCTCAGCCTTAAACAAACGTTTAATTAAGCTGAAGGGGTGTACTTGATGAATGGACCGAATCCAAGAGAAGCCCGCCCGATAGCGGGCAATCAACATGTGCAGTTTATTAACAATACGGTCACAAGGCCGAATATCATCGTCGGAGATTATACATATTACGATGCAAAACACGGAGAGTCGTTTGAAGAACAAGTGCTGTACCATTATGAAATCCTTGGCGACCGTTTAATCATCGGAAAGTTCTGTTCAATTGCGCCAGGCGTTCAATTCATCATGAACGGAGCCAATCACCGTATGGACGGTTCGACATATCCTTTTAACATTTTCGGCCATGGGTGGGAAAAGCACACGCCTGCATTGGAGGAACTTCCGTTTAAAGGGGATACTGTCATCGGCCATGATGTATGGATCGGCATGGATGCGGTCATCATGCCCGGCGTGACAATCGGCGACGGTGCGATCGTTGCGGCTCAATCGGTTGTGACAAAGGATGTGCCTCCATATACAATCATCGGCGGAAACCCGGCTAAACAAATTAAAAAACGGTTTTCCGATGATGTCATCGCTGCCTGGCTGGACATCCAGTGGTGGAATTGGGACATCGAGCAGATCAACAGACGGATCGATGACATTGTCAATGGCAATATCGAAGCGTTAAAAAAACACATCAGATGAAACATAGAGACAATGATCAGACAGATGATTGTCTTTTTTCGTTATTTGCCTAGTGTGCTTGTTTGACTGTTTGTCCTTTTGATACAGTATATGTGCCCGGGATGAGTATCACGTTTTCCGCCCCGCCGCCGCTGTTTTTGATAAAGGACGTGTCAACAAGAAAAGCAGCAGCAATCTCTTTTATTCCAATCATTACAAAAATATGTAAAATCCTTAATGATAGAAACAGTAGACTGGCGGTGTATTGATGATGAAACAACAGATTCAAGAAGAGCTGAAAAACATTGAAACAACATATGGCGTCAAAATCCTCTATGCGGTCGAATCAGGCAGCAGAGCATGGGGCTTTCCTTCACAGGACAGCGATTACGATGTCAGATTTATTTATGTCCACCAAAAAGACTGGTATCTATCGATTGATGCAAAGCGTGATGTGATTGAACCGCCGATCGATGATCTGCTCGATATCAGCGGCTGGGAGGTCACGAAAGCTTTAAGGCTGTTTCGGAAATCCAACCCTCCGCTGCTCGAATGGCTTTCTTCAGGAACCGTCTATTATGAAGCCTATTCTTGGGCGGAAAACATGAGAAAGTTGAAGAACCGCGCCTTTTCTCCAGCTTCATGTATGTATCATTATCTCAACATGGCATCGGGGAATTTCCGCCACTACCTGCAGCGGGAAGAGGTGAAAATCAAAAAATATTTCTATGTTCTCCGCCCGATCCTGGCCTGCCAGTGGATTGAAAGCCGTCAGACGGTGCCTCCGATTGAATTTCAGACGTTGCTCGAGGAACTTGTTGAAGACGGACCGCTTAAAGCGGAAATCCATCATTTGCTTGACAGGAAAAGGAAGGGGGAGGAGTTTTCTCTTGAGCCTCAAAATCCCATGCTTCACGAGTTTATCGAAAAAGAACTTGAGCGGCTGCAGCCGGCGGCGAAGGCCTTTAAAACTGGCCGGGAAGATTTGACGCCAGAGCTTGACAGACTGTTCAGAGAAACGCTAGACGAGGTGTGGGCATAACATGATATTCCCTTTAAGTATTCTTAAAGGGGTTTTTTCTTTGCCTTTTTGGGGAAATCGTTCAATATAACAGAAAACGCTTTCAAAATTATTTTTCTTCAATAGGAAAGCACAGCCGTATAAGAGGAGATCATCACCGGCACAGCTGAATAAGCATCCTGTTCTTTACCAAAGTTTTCTCCTGATTCTATTGTCGTATACCTTTTAAAATTTTAGGTATAAAGTTTCTGATTAAATCCCAGCACATGTAAAACATTGTGGGAAAAACACAAAAATCGTCAGCTTTTTTGTTTTTTCGAAATATTGTGAATCGACCCTCAGCTCCTATAAAATGAAGAATATAAAGATAATTTCATGAGATGGCGGGGTGTGATAATGGAAGTGATAACAAGAGACTTTTTTCTATTCTTATCTAAAAGCAGCATCCTGAATCGCCTGGCGAGAAATTGGGGGAGTTCTGTAGCGACCGGAAAAATTATCGGAGGAAAGGATTTTGAAGCTTCGATTCCGATTATCAGAAAGCTTAATGAGCAAGGGTTGACTGTTACAGTTGATCATTTAGGCGAGTTTGTCGACAGCAGAGAAGTCGCAAGAGAACGCACACAGGAATGTATTCGGGCCATACAGTTGATCGCACAGGAAAAGCTGAAGTCACACGTTTCCTTAAAGATGACTTCGCTGGGACTCGATATTGATCTCGATCTTGTCAGAGACAATATGACGAGCATTTTGGACTGTGCTGAGCAGCATCAGGTAATGGTAACGATTGACATGGAGGATGAAGTCCGCTGTCAAAAGACGCTCGACTTGTTTAAGGAGTTCAGACAGCGGTATGAGTATGTCAGCACCGTTCTCCAAGCTTATTTATACCGGACTGAACAGGATTTGGAGGAATTAAATCAATACGATCCGTTTTTCCGTCTTGTGAAGGGAGCTTATAAGGAATCACCGCAAGTGGCGTTTCCTGATAAAAAAGACGTGGATGAGAATTATAAAAAGCTTATCAAAAAGCAGCTTCTGAGCGGCCATTACACAGCCATCGCAACTCATGATGACAAGATGATTGACTACACCAAAGAACTCGCGAATGAGCATCAAATCGGCAAGGACCGCTTCGAGTTTCAAATGCTGTACGGCATGCGCAACAAAACACAGCTCGAATTAGTGAAAGAGGGCTACAATATGCGCGTGTATCTTCCTTACGGAGACGACTGGTACGGATACTTCATGAGACGGCTTGCCGAGCGGCCTGCAAATATTGCATTTGCATTTAAAGGCATGACCAAGAAATAAAACGATAAGAAGGGGAGATTAGAATGACAACACCTTACAAACATGAACCATTTACAAATTTCGGGATCGAAGAAAACCGGACGGCATTTGAAAAAGCGCTGGAAACGGTAAAAAATGAATGGCTGGGTCAGTCCTATCCTCTTGTTATCGATGGAGAAAGATTTGAAACAGAAGACAAAATCATTTCGATCAACCCGGCAAACAAAGAAGAAGTTGTGGGAAGCGTATCAAAAGCGACTCAGGATCATGCTGAAAAGGCCATCCAAGCGGCTGCAACGGCGTTTGAGACATGGAGATATACAGATCCTGAAGAAAGAGCGGCTGTTTTATTCCGAGCGGCTGCAAAAGTGCGCCGCCTGAAACATGAATTTTCAGCGCTGTTAGTCAAAGAAGCGGGAAAACCATGGAATGAAGCGGATGCGGATACGGCGGAAGCGATTGACTTTATGGAATATTACGCACGTCAAATGATTGAGCTGGCGAAAGGAAAACCTGTCAACAGCCGTGAAGGCGAGCGAAATCAATATGTATATACACCGACTGGGGTAACGGTTGTGATTCCGCCTTGGAACTTCCTTTTTGCCATTATGGCGGGAACGACAGTGGCGCCGATCGTAACTGGAAACACGGTTGTTCTGAAGCCGGCGAGCGCAGCGCCAGTTATTGCCGCAAGATTCGTTGAAGTGCTTGAAGAAAGCGGCCTGCCAAAAGGTGTCGTCAACTTTGTTCCGGGAAGCGGCGCTGAAGTCGGAGATTACCTTGTTGATCATCCGAAAACAAGCATCATCACGTTCACCGGCTCAAGAGAAGTCGGAACGCGCATTTTTGAGCGTGCAGCGAAGGTTCAGCCTGGTCAGACGCATTTAAAACAAGTCATCGCGGAAATGGGCGGAAAAGATACGGTTGTCGTTGATGAAGACTGTGATGTTGAATTAGCTGCACAATCCATTTTCCAATCCGCATTCGGATTTGCCGGTCAAAAATGTTCAGCGGGTTCGCGCGCTGTCGTTCATGAAAAAGTATATGACGAAGTGCTGAAGCGTGTTATCGAAATTACAGAATCCAAGAAAGTCGGAGAGCCTGACAGCGCGGACGTTTATATGGGACCTGTCATCGATCAGGCTTCCTACAACAAGATCATGGATTATATCGAAATCGGCAAACAGGAAGGCCGCCTGGTCAGCGGAGGAAAAGGTGATGATTCAAAAGGATATTTCATCGATCCGACGATCTTTGCCGACTTGGATCCAAAAGCGCGCTTGATGCAGGAAGAAATCTTCGGTCCTGTCGTTGCCTTCTCAAAAGTAAGCAGCTTTGATGAAGCGCTGGAAGTGGCCAACAATACAGAATATGGATTGACGGGAGCGGTCATCACGAAAAACCGCGATCATATCAACCGGGCAAAACAAGAATTCCATGTAGGAAATCTGTATTTCAACCGCAACTGTACAGGTGCGATTGTCGGCTACCATCCGTTTGGCGGATTTAAAATGTCAGGTACGGATTCAAAAGCGGGCGGACCGGATTATCTGGCTCTCCACATGCAGGCAAAAACAATCAGCGAAATGTTCTAAAAAGGGGTAAAATAAGGGGTGAAGGCAGTCGTTAAGGCTGCCTTCAAAATAGAAATATCTGAAAATTTAGACAAAAAACGGCATCTTGGGGGGATTCTTATTCAAAACGCACAATTGATTATTTCAATCGTCATTTATATGGTGGGTATGCTTTATATTGGTTATTACGCGTATAAAAGGACATCAAACCTTTCCGATTATATGCTTGGCGGACGGACGCTCGGCCCCGCTGTTACAGCGCTCAGCGCTGGCGCATCAGACATGAGCGGCTGGCTCTTGATGGGTCTTCCGGGAGCGATGTTTGCCACGGGCCTCAGCGGTTCATGGATCGTAATCGGGCTTGTTCTCGGCGCATGGGCAAACTGGATTTTTGTGGCGCCTCGTTTAAGGTCCTACACTGAAGTAGCGGGTAATTCCATTACAATTCCTGCATTTTTAGAAAACCGCTTTCATGACAAATCAAAGATTCTCCGAATTTTTTCAGGGTTCATTATTATTATCTTCTTTACGTTCTATGTATCATCAGGCATGGTCTCCGGCGGCGTGCTGTTTAACAGCATGTTCAATCTCGAATACCATACTGGCCTTTGGATTATTTCCGGTGTTGTTGTCGCTTACACGCTTTTTGGCGGGTTTTTGGCGGTCAGCTGGACCGACTTTGTCCAAGGCATCATCATGTTTATCGCCTTAATCCTTGTACCAATCGTGACGATTATTCAGACAGGAGGACCGTCTGAAGCCTTTACAGAAATCCGTACAATCGACCCGAACCTTCTCAATATTTTTAAAGGAACGAGCTTCCTCGGCATTATTTCTTTATTTGCATGGGGTCTCGGATACTTTGGACAGCCTCATATTATCGTGCGATTTATGGCGATATCCTCTGTAAAAGAAACAAAAAAAGCGCGTCGAATCGGTATGGGATGGATGATTTTCTCCAGTGTCGGCGCATTGCTGACCGGATTAATCGGACTTGCGTATTATTCGAAGAAAGGGCTTCACTTGGACGACCCGGAAACGATCTTTATTCAATTGGGCAACATTCTGTTTCATCCGCTGATCACAGGCTTTTTGATTTCAGCTATTTTAGCCGCTGTTATGAGTACGATATCCTCTCAGCTGCTTGTCACTTCAAGCTCTTTAACAGAAGATTTGTATAAGACGTTATTCAAACGATCCGCCACTGACAAAGAACTTGTCTTTATCGGCCGCCTCTCTGTGCTAGCCGTATCGGTTGTCGGACTGTGTCTGGCATGGACAAAAAACAATACAATATTGGGGCTTGTCAGCTACGCTTGGGCGGGATTCGGCGCTTCTTTCGGTCCTGTGATTCTCCTGAGCCTATTCTGGAAGAGGATGACGAAATGGGGAGCGCTTGCAGGTATGGTTGCAGGTGCGCTGACCGTTATTATTTGGGCAAGAGCCGGACTTTCCGGATTTCTATATGAAATCATTCCGGGCTTTGCCGCAAGCTTATTGTTTGTCTATGTTGTCAGCCTTCTGACTGCTAAACCGGATCAGCAGGTGGTTGAGGAGTTTGATGAATATAAAAAAGCGATTTGACGGATGATGATGGAGGTGGCTTGAGGCCATTCTCCGTCTCTCTTTTTAGGGGGTTTTATCCCGATTTGGAAAGGGCCGTGCCCATTTTTTAAAAAGTCTGATATAAGTCTATACAAGACTGTAAAGGAGCAGTATGATTAAGTTAAAAACGGGTAGGAGAAAGGATATGGAAGAGCTATTAGAACAAGTTGTTTCTCTTTCAAATATTAATGAGATCATTGATTTTATCAGCGATGAGTTGAAAAAACCGGTCATTTTGGAAAGCGCGGATTTTTTCCTATTAGCCTACAACTCCTATTATATAAACCATTTTGATGCAGCAAACCAGCAAACGATTTTCTCCAAAAAATGTCCGCTTCCGATATTTGAAAAATTTGTCGAAGAAGGTATCATAGATCAATTGAAAACCATTCCGACTCCTTTTCGGGTGAAACAGATTGAGGAAATCGGCCTTAATCAGAGGGTCGTCGTCAGCGCCAAGCATAAAGATGAAATCATGGGTTATATTTGGATTCAGGAAATTGAAAACGATCTCTCTGATGAAGAGCTTGATTTCTTATATCAGGCTTCCTTTCACGTCGGAAAAATCATTTACAAGAAAAAGCGGCTCAAGCAAGAGAAGGAAGAAGAAGCGGAAGAGCTTTATAAAAGAGCGATAAACGACCAGTTTCAAACGGAGAAAGAACTGAAAGCTGCGGCTGATAAAGCCGGTGTTGTTTTGCCTTCCGTGTTTACCGTCATGGTTCTGCAAGTCGTTGACGGCGAGGATGAGCTGCTTGATGATTTGAAGGAGACGATCAGATCGTATTTAAACTTAAAAGACAACATCAGCCATGTTATAGAGGATCATTCCAACATCGCCATCATTGTCGGCAGCGTCTCGCGTAAGCGTTCAGCCCTAGCTGCGGCTTCTGAGCTGATCAACCGGCTTTTGACGCACCTGCGCTCGCAAATGCTTCCCCTCATTTTCATCGGGGTCGGCAATGAATACAGCAGCATGCTGTCGCTTGGAAAAAGCTACCGGGAGGCCCTGCAGGTCACAAAAGCGGCGGAAATCACGGGAAGCCAGGAACACATTCCTTACGAATACCAAAAGCTTGGGCTTTTCAGATACCTTGACCAAATCGCCGCCAAAAACGATCATCTGCAATATGTGAATTCCGACCTGATGCTGTTGAAAGAAAAGGATAAAGAAAGCCACACTGAATTTTTGCGAACCCTTGAAATTTACCTTGTCAATAACTGCAAAGTCAAACCGTCCGCAGAACAGCTGTTTATCCACCAAAACACGCTGAATTACCGCATTAAACAAATACTGGATATGACGTCGATCGATTTGAATGATTTTAACACGAGGTGTCAATTGTTCATCGATTTGATGCTCATGAAAAAAGCCGGCTATAAATCGTAAAGCCGCAATCCGCAAAAAAGCCGGTGCACCACGCACCGGCTTTTTAATAGGTTCTATACACATACGGATCTTTTGGCTGTTTGATTTTTGACCAATCTGTCACTTTCAAAACCGGAATCACAGATTTGAACGGCTGATAATATTCCGATGACAGCGTCCCTTTCACATGAAGCCATTGGTCGTCTTTGATATTCATTTCCTTAGGAAACTCGACCAGCATACCGTAGACGCCCGAATCCGCGATGCAATGAATGATACCAAAGCGGAGGACAAAGAGCTGTTTGTCGTTGATCGATTCGCCTTTAAAAGCAAAACCGTTGAACTCGATCGTTTTATCAAGAAATTCTCCGGGATAGTTATAGATGGTTTCCATACCCTTCAAATAATCTTCATCTTTTAAGGAAATCTGTTTTTTTCCCTTATATTTCTTCAGCGCTTTTTCCATCAGCTCATCGTAGCCGTCCCGGCCGTAATAGATGCTTGTATCCGGGCGCAGATACTGAGTCTGGGCGTAATTGTCAGGCTGTTCAATCGCTTTGAATGAAAAGCCTTTCGATTTGACGATATTCGAATCGAGTGTTGCCGCCGGAAGAAAAAGCCCGGTGCATAATGGGAAAAGAAACACGAAATAAATCAGCATTCTTTTCAGGAAAGGTTTATCTTTCTCATGATCGTGATCATGTCCGCACCCGCAGTCATGGCACTCTTTCTCATCCGTTCCTTTCACATAGATATAGAATTGAACCACTGTCAGAATGGCCAGCAGAAAAATCGCTATATATGAAAGGTAAGCGTATTTCATATTGATATACTTCGTTAAATTCCCTGACGCATGCAGATGAAAAAAGAAAAACGTAAAAAACATTAAAATGAATGTGCGAAACATGATCTCACCCCTTTACCAAAAGTGATCCGGCCAAGACGATGACAGCGATATAGGCGATTAAAACAAAGACGAACCGTTTTCTGAAGATGCCGAGCATCATCAGCAGGTTTTTGATATCCACCATTGCGCCGAAGACGAGAAAAGCGATCAGGGAGCCGAGCGAAAACGTGCTGCTGAAAGAAGACGCGATAAAGGCATCAACCTCTGAACAAAGTGATAAAACAAACGATAGACCCATCATGACGAGTGAAGATGAGACATCATTTTGGCCGATGGCCAACAGAGTCGATGTTTTAATATATGTCTGCATGGCCGCTGCCACGAACGCGCCGATGATCAAGTATTTCCCCACTGAGAAAAACTCATCGACCGCATGGCGAAGCGTCCCGCCAAGCTTTTTCCAAAAGGATGGCCGGGCATGTCCATGGTGGTGATGTCCGTGCGGGTCTCCTTCAAGCAGTTGCGTCCCTTTAAATTGAAAAGAGATGATCACGCCGACGATAACAGAAACCGCAATCGCAAGCCCGCCGCGGTAGAAGACGACATCCCATTTGTTTCCGAAGGCGATAAACGTTGAGAATAAGACAATCGGGTTAATGATCGGAGCCGTCAGCATAAAGGCGACAGCGGCATGCAACGGAACGCCTTTTAAAAGCAGACGCCGGGCGATCGGCACGATCCCGCATTCACAAGCCGGAAACAAGACACCGGCAAATGTTCCGGACAGCACAGCGAGAAACCGGTTCTTCGGGATGATCTTCGCCATCATTTCCTCCGTCACAAACATTTGAATCAATCCTGATATAAAAACGCCGATTAAAACGAATGGAATTGCCTCTATTAAGATACTGATAAAGATAGAGTTGAGCTGCAGAAAGGATTGTGAAGCCACAAAAAAACCTCCGCAATCAATTTTAGTTTGTCAAACTAGCATTATATCATAAGAGGATCGGTTTGGGAAAAGAGCGGATGACACGTACAGCAAAACCTCGCCATATCGGGTCAGAAAAAAATCCACATTTCTAATGGCGAATGGTATGATAAAAATATTCTAACAATGAAATCAAAAGGGGATGAGAGCATGCAGCAGCCATACGATTTACCGCTTGAGCAGCTATATACATATAAACCGGAACGGACGGCTTTGGAGGATTTTAAAGATTTCTGGAAGGATGCCCTCGCAGAACTAGGTTCGGAGAAAGCAGAACCACAGCTTGAACCGCACGATTATCCGGCTGATGGCGTAAAAGTCTATTGGCTTACATACCGGAGCATCGGGGGAGCGCGAATAAAAGGGTGGTACGCCGTTCCGGACAGCAAGGGGCCTCATCCTGCCATCATCAAATACCACGGCTATAATGCCAGCTATGACGGGAATGTCCATGACATTGTCAATTGGGCCCTTCATGGCTACGCGGCGTTTGGCATGCTTGTCCGCGGCCAGAACATGAG
Source organism: Bacillus sp. HSf4 (assembly GCF_029537375.1). Taxonomy (NCBI): domain Bacteria; kingdom Bacillati; phylum Bacillota; class Bacilli; order Caryophanales; family Bacillaceae; genus Bacillus; species Bacillus sp. HSf4. The sequence goes on from NZ_CP120679.1 coordinate 411,842, forward strand.
TGAAGATACAAGCGTATCCCCTCACGGACATGTGCCGGGCTGGATGACAAAAGGGATTCTTGATCCGAAAACATATTATTATAGAGGTGTTTACCTTGACGCCGTAAGAGCGGTCGAGGTCGTCAGCGGATTTGCCGAAGTCGATGAAAAGCGAATCGGCGTGATCGGCGCAAGCCAGGGCGGCGGACTGGCCATCGCGGTTTCCGCACTGTCCGATATTCCAAAAGCAGCCGTTTCTGAATATCCGTATTTAAGCAACTTTCAGAGAGCCATCGATACAGCAATCGACCAGCCATATCTTGAAATCAATTCCTTTTTCAGAAGAAACAGCAGCCCTGAGGTTGAACAGACAGCGATGAACACCCTGACATATTTCGATATTATGAATCTTGCGGAATCGGTAAAAGCCCCCGTGCTGATGTCGATCGGTTTGGTCGATACGATCACACCGCCGTCAACCGTCTTTGCGGCATACAATCATTTAAACACGGATAAGGACTTGAAAGTGTACCGTTACTTTGGACATGAATACATCCCCGCTTTTCACATGGAGAAGCTGGCCTTTTTGAAAGAGCATTTGAAATAAGTGAACAAAACATCCGGCAAGAAAGCCGGATGTTTTTTTATGTCTTGATTAAAGATTATATCGTATTATAAGATATAAAATAGAGAGGGGATGTTTTGATGAATATGGAAGAACTCATTGAAGCGATGAATCAAGATTGGACAGACATATACTACAATTTGCACCATACACATGACGACAGCTTGTCCCATCAGGCTGTTCGATTGCTTCAACATATCGAAAAAAAGCAATATGTCACAATCGGCGAATTGGCCAGACTGTTGGATGTGTCCCATAATACCGCGTCAGAGCATGTGAAACGGCTGATTCAAAAAAAGCTTGTTCTTAAAAAGAGGGACAATAAAGATGAACGAAAAGTTTATGTCACATTGTCCGCAGAAGGCGAAGCCGCGGTAAAGCGGCACACCCGCCTTGATCCGCAAAAACTGCAAATGGTCCTTCAGCACTTGAATGAGGAGGAAATCGGATTGGTGAAAACAGCATTTTCTATGTTAAGCCGGGAGGCCAAGTCATGTTTCTGATCGCCAAAATTGCCGTTTCTGCCGTTTTGATTGGAATTGTAACCGAAATTGCCAGAAAATCGCCCGAATTTGGAGGCATTATCGCCGCGCTTCCGCTTGTCAGTCTGTTAAGCTTATTTTGGCTGAGCATCCAAGGGGAGTCTGCCAAGCAGTTAAGCCAATTTGCCGCAGGCGTGTTATGGGGCTTTCCCGCTACAGCTGTACTCATTCTCATCGTCGCTGTCAGCTTAAAAGCGTCATTTCCGATGGTGCTGTCTTTTCTGTTTGGAATATGCGGATGGGGAGTCTGCTTACTGCTGCAAAAAGCTGTGGTTCGTGCGGTTTTCGGGTGAGGGTTGCGGGGGATTTGATCGTCTGTAAATATGTGTTCAGGCAGATCGGCTGGCGGTCTATAAATAATTGAGTTTTTTTATGCTGAACGTTCCGGCAGAGATTCGAACTTCCGACCGACGGCTTAAAAGGCCGTTGCTCTATCAAGCTTGAGGATATGTATTGCGATCGGTATTAAGGTTTAATTTTAGGTGAAAGCCCTTAAAAGGTTGTTATCGGTCTTTTAAGGGCCTTGTTTGTTATTTCTATTTTCTTACATATACGGCATGGCGTTTTTCCAAGTAATCCTGAAGCAAACCGACGGCTGAGCAAATGCCCCAATAAATCAAGGCTGCCAATATATACATCGTCATATAGTCGAACTCCCGGCCGCCGACGATTTTCGCCTGCTGAAATAATTCGGGCACCGTGATCATGGCGGCGAGAGAAGATGCTTTAATAAGGTCAAGCATGACGTTCGTCAGAGGCGGCAGAGCGATTCTGACGGATTGGGGGACAATGATGTGCCGCAACGTCTGCGGGTAGGAATAGCCGATCGATTTTGCAGCGTCCCACTGGCCTCTGTCCACCGAAGATAAGGCTGAACGGATAATTTCGGCGATGTAAGCGGCGCTGTTGATGCTGAAGCCGAGGATGGCAGCGGTCAGCGCAGTGAATTGAATGCCTACATAAGGAAAGCCGAAATACAACATAAACAGAATGACCAATATCGGAACGCCTCTCATAAATGAAATGTAGATCCTTGCCGGCCACCGCAGCAGCGCGAGCCCAGACATCCGGCCCAGCGCGACGAAAAAGCCGAGAACCAGTCCGGCAAACATGCTCACAAAGGAAATCAAGAGCGTATTCCATATGCCCTGGATCACATAAGGGAATGATTTAGCAGCCAATTCTGCGTTGAAAATATACTCCCATTGAATCGTGCCCACTTTGAATCCCTCTATTTGTTTACATCGACGTCAGTATAGTCGAGATCGGGTTTTTTTGAAACATCGGCATCACCAAAGAATTGTTTTGAAATCTTTTTGATTGTACCGTCTTTCAGCATGTCCTTGATGACTTTGTCGAATTGTTTTTTAAGCTCTTTGTTGCCTTTTTTGATGATCATCCCTTGCTGATGCGGATAATATTTAAGATCGGGATGAATCGTCAAATCCAAGTCAGGCATTGCGGCAAGCGCCAATTTCTGTAAGTAATAGTCGTTTAAAATGACGTCAGTCCTGCCGTTGGCCACGTCTTTTAAGTATTGTTCGTTTGTTGCATTATCATAGATCACTTCTTCAGCCCCGTATTGGCGGGCGATATCCATGTAAACGGTCGTGGCAGCGCCGGCGGCTTTTTTCCCTTTTAAGTCTTCCAATCTATGAATGCCTGATAAATCTTTTTTGCGGACGATTGCCGTACCATAAGAGTATTTATAAGGTGCTGTGAACAAGAATTTTTTCTTGCGGTCTTCCGTCATCGTGATATCGTTGGCTGCCGCGTCGACTTGGCCGCTGCCAACCGCCGCCAGCATGCCGTCAAAGCCCATCTCTTTAAACTCGACATCCAAATCGAGCCGTTTCGCAGCTTCGCGCACGACTTCCACTTCATACCCCGTCAGTTTATCCTTGCCGGAATCCGTGTCATGATATGAAGTGGGATAAAGGGTTCCGGAAGTCGCAACAACGATTTTTCCCTTTTCTTTGATTCCATCCCAGGCTGTCTTTTCCTGTTCAGCCTCATGTTGAGCTGTGCTGCAAGCAGCGGTTATAATAGCAAACGCCATCACTGTGACCAGCAAAGTGAACGGCTTGTACAAACGTAATTTTTTCACCTGAAACAATCCTCCTATTCCTTTAGTCAAGAAAACGATAGCATTGAAGCCGGCAAGAGGCAATAAGTTATTTTGTATTGGGAGAAAAAGAAAATTCTTAAAGGCAAAAATGGTAAAAGGTGCATTCTGCTTTACTTTTGAATGTAAAAGATGAAATCATAATGATATTGGACAATATAAAAAATGAGGAGGATGAAAAAATGAAAAACATTTTAATCATCAACGGACATGAAGCTTACCCGCATGCGAGAGGCCAGCTGAATCATACGATCTTCACAGCAATGGCTGACAAACTGGGCGAAAAATATGATATTAAAAAAACAGTTGTTGCCGATGGATATGACATCCCGGAAGAGCATGAAAAATTTAAATGGGCCGATGTCGTGATTTATCAGACGCCGATTTACTGGTTCAGCCTGCCGGCATTATTTAAAAAGTACATTGATGAGATCTACGAATACGGGCTTTTCTACAAAGGAACGGAAGATTACGGACGAGGCGGCTTATTTACGGATAAACAGTACATGTTTTCCACAACATGGAATGCACCTCAAGAAGTATTCTCGAAAGAGGGGACCTTCTTTGAGGGGAAAAGTCTTGATGAAGCTTTGTTCCATCTTCACAAGATGCAGGAATTTGTCGGCATGAAGCCATTAAAAACATTTTCTGTACATGATGTCATCAGCCATCCGAATATCGATCAGTATCTTAAAGATCTTGATGCACATTTGAAAGAGGTATTTGCAATATGATGAAAGCGGCTGCTTCGGGCGGCCCTTTTTTATGATCATAGGGCTGGCTGAAACGGGACATGAAGGTTTGAACCGCCTATCCAACCCTTTTTTGTTTTGGAATGAGACGTGTTACAGTGAAATAAAAACAGGCAGGTGATATCATTTGTTTTTAAAAAAACTGACTGTCCTTCACGAAAAAATCCCTTCCTATTCAACATATCCTTTTTCAATTCCTGCGCTTCAATCGCTTAAAGAACTTGCATTTCAGAAAGATGTCACTTTCTTTGTCGGTGAAAACGGCTCCGGGAAATCGACCCTGCTGGAAGCGATTGCGGATAAATGCGAATTTAACACGGCCGGCGGGGGAAGGAATAATACATATGAAGTTCATGCGTCCGGATCTGCTCTTGGGGACTATATCAGACTGTCCTGGCTTCCCAAAGTGACAAACGGCTTTTTTCTCAGGGCCGAGTCCTTCTATCATTTTGCTTCACATATTGATGAAGTGGACAGCAACGGTTTTATTGATTACGGAGGCCGGTCTCTTCACGAGCAGTCACACGGCGAATCATTTTTATCGCTTTTCAAGCACCGTTTTAAAGGAAAAGGCATCTATCTTCTTGATGAGCCGGAAGCCGCTTTATCTCCGGCAAGACAGCTTGCTTTTTTAAGAATTCTCCATGATCTGACACGGGATAAACAAGCCCAGTTCATCATCGCCTCCCATTCTCCGATTTTGTTGGGGTATCCTGAAGCACAAATCTTCAGCTTTGATGGCGAACATATTCAGGAAGTCAGCTATGAAGATACCGATCATTATAGTCTCACAAAATATTTCCTTCAGCATCGAAAAAAGCTTTTGACCGAACTGTTTGAAGAAGATGATTGATGTGAAACGCGTTTCATACGATATCATAGGGAGCAAACCGGATCAAAATAGCTTATAGGAGTGGAAACAATATGATTCATCAACAGCTGCAGTCATTTCCGGATCATTTCTTATGGGGGTCCGCATCAGCGGCCTATCAAGTAGAAGGAGCCTGGAATGAAGACGGAAAGGGCCCTTCAGTCTGGGATGTATTCACAAAAATCCCCGGGAAAACGTTCAAGGGCACAAACGGGGATATAGCAGTTGACCATTACCACCGTTACAAAGAAGATGTGGCGCTAATGGCTGAGATGGGATTGAAAGCGTACCGTTTTTCGGTAAGCTGGCCGCGAATTTTTCCGAAAGGCAGAGGAGAGGTCAATGAAGCAGGCTTGCGGTTTTATGACGATTTGATCAATGAGCTGCTGGCCCATGAGATCGAACCTGTTTTAACCCTTTATCATTGGGATCTTCCCCAAGCTTTGGCGGAGGAGTACGGCGGCTTTGAGTCCAGAAGGATCATAGAAGATTTCAACAACTATTGCGTCACTCTTTACAAGCGCTTTGGAGACAGGGTGAAACATTGGGTATCCCTTAACGAACAAAACTACAACTTCAACCACGGATTCATCACAGCCATGCATCCTCCGGGAGTGAAGGACAGAAAACGTTTTTATGAAGCCAACCATATCGCATTTCTCGCCAATGCCAAGGCGATCGATTCGTTTCGCCAATACGTGCCGGACGGGAAAATCGGGCCAAGCTTTGCTTATTCCCCCGCTTATCCGCTGTCAAGCAGTCCGGATGATATCCTTGCTTTTGAAAATGCCGAGGAATTTATGAATCATTGGTGGCTTGATATGTACTGCTGGGGAACATATCCTCAAATCCCTCTGCAATATTTGCGGGAAAAAGGATGGGCCCCGACAATCTGCGACGGTGACATGGAGCTTTTGGCAAAAGGAAAGCCCGATTTCGTCGGGGTCAACTATTATCAGACGATCACCTATGAAATGAATCCACTTGATGGTGTAACAGAAGGAAAAATGAACACGACCGGCCAAAAAGGCAGCAATCAGGAAACCGGAATGCCGGGGTTGTTTAAAACAAAGCGGAATCCTCATCTGGAAACATCAAATTGGGACTGGGCCATTGATCCGATCGGGTTGAGAATCGGGCTCCGCAGAATTGCCAGCCGCTATCATCTTCCCGTCTTTATAACGGAAAACGGCTTGGGAGAATTTGATCAAATTGAAAAAGACGGCACCATTCAGGATGATTACAGAATCAATTATTTGCGGGCGCATCTTGAACAATGCAAACAAGCCTTAAGCGACGGGGTTGATCTAATCGGCTACTGCAGCTGGTCCTTTACGGATTTACTGAGTTGGTTAAACGGCTATCAAAAAAGATACGGATTCGTTTATGTCGATCGGGATGAAGACAATGTGAAAGATCTAAAGCGGATCAAAAAGAAAAGCTTTCATTGGTATCAACATGTGATAAAAACGAATGGTGAAGAGCTTTAACATGAAGGCGCTGTGCTGATCAGCGCCTTTAGTCGTGCTTAAAATCAAGAATGCAGAATAGCATATCCAAAGCCGGCAAAAAACTCATGTTCAAGCGCTATGATCGTACGATATTGTGATTTGCCGAGCTTTCCGCTTATTATCACACAAATGTTATGGTGAATAAAGGGCGTATCATGAGGTTTTTCTTTTTGGAAATACAACATTTACCGTGTGAATCCGATGATTTTTCAATTTCTTTTGATAAAAAAGAGGTTTTGAAGTATAAAGAGCTAATTTTCTCATAGCAAAGAAAAATGTCATTCAGATCAGGCCCCCTTATAACGATGTACCGGGCGAATGATATAAAAAATACAGATTTCCGGACAAGGAGAGGATCGAGTTGCTTCGCAAATTGTTTAAACACTTTAAAAGCAGCGGCTACCGACGATACAGCAGCAGTGATTACGGACGGCGGTCTTACAAAAAGTACAGCAGCAGCGATTATCGGAAAAAAGGCTATGGCCACCATCATTACAAAAGAAAACGCAAAAAGTTTTTCAGCAGCAGCTGATGGTCGCCAAAAGCATGTTGAGATGGCTGTTTGACCGCCCGCTTAAAGAGGGGACAATCCTGGGCGGGCGATATCAAATTCAGCGCGTACTTGGGATGGGAAGCTATGGCATCACTTATCTTGCCAAACCGCTTGGAGGAAGTGATGTGTATGTTATCAAACAGCTTCGGCAGACAAAGGCATGGACATCCGGAGGACGGCGATCATTTGACCGTGAAGCCGATATTTTGCGCCAATTGAATGAGCCGGCATCACCCCGGCTGTACGAAACGATGAATAGCGGGCGAAGCAGATTTATCGTCATGGAGTATGTCGACGGGAAAAATTTTGAAGACCTGATTTTTGGCGACGGATGTATTTTCGATGAAAAGGAGACCGTTCGGATACTGCTGGAGGTGCTTCACATCACCGCTTCGCTTCATGACAAAGGACTGATACACCGCGATTTACGGCTGCCCAATATTTTTCTGACGAAAGAAGGTATCCGCATTATCGATTACGGCTTGGCATGCCGCTTGACCGAGAGCGAAAACGTTCTTTACCGGCACCCGGAAAAAAGGCTGATGCGCTCTGTTTCAGTGAAAAGCGATTTTTATGCGCTGGGGCATTTTGCGCTTTTTCTTCTTTATTCCGGGTATAACCCGACAGCAAGTGAGGAAAAGAGTTGGGAGGAAGAGCTTGAAATATCGGCCGAATTGAGATCTGTTTTGCGAAAGATGCTGCAGATTGATTCTCCTTATGAATGTGCGCGGGCGATCATCGCTGATCTGGCATCTTTCAAAATGTCCTGCCGGATGGCGGCGCGATAAATATTAAACAAAAGGGATGTGTCTTCAGGTGGAACCAGTTTTGATTACCGGAGCGGGACCAACCGGATTGGTGCTGGCCCTTTTTCTCGCCCGGAAAGGAGTCGCGTTTCGCTTAATTGATAAGAATTCGGGTCCGGGGCAGACTTCGCGGGCAATGGCGGTACATGCACGAACGCTTGAATTTTATGAGCAGCTCGGTATGGCAGAAGAAGCGGTTCAAAGAGGCATTAAGGTCAATGCCGTTCATATACGCGAAGGCCATAGGGAGAAAGGATGTTTCCGCCTTGGGGACATGGGAGAGGGATTAAGTCCGTATCCATTTGTCCTCAGCTTTGCACAGGATGAACATGAGCGGCTGCTGATTGAAAAGCTTAAAGCCGCAGGGGTAAATGTTGAATGGAACACAGAGCTGGTTTCCTATTCGGATCAGGGAAACGATGTCGAGGCGAAGCTTCGGAAAGGAGAGCGGGAGGAAATCATCAAAACTCCCTATCTCTGCGGATGTGACGGAGCCCACAGTACAGTGCGGCGCGGTATGGATTTAGGTTTTCCGGGCGGAACGTATGAGCACACTTTTTTTGTGGCGGATGCTGAAGCATCAGGCGAAGCCGCTTCGGCACATGATATGAATCTGTGTCTTGCGGAAAGCGGTTTTTGCATTGTTTTTCCGGTGAGAAGCACCGGTATGAACCGGTTTATCGGTATCGTGCCCAAATCTCTGGAAAACAAAAAGGCGCTGACATTTGAGGATATCGCCCCGATGGTTGAAAAGCTTTTTCGTGTCAAAGTGCATGGAGTCAACTGGTTTTCTACCTACCGTGTGCATCACCGGGTGGCTGACAAATTCAGAAAAGGGCGCGTCTTTATTCTGGGTGATGCGGGACATATTCACAGCCCTGTCGGCGGTCAGGGGATGAATACCGGTATCGGTGACGCCGTCAATTTGGCGTGGAAGCTGGCGGAAGTGCTTAACGGACGTGCGGATGAAGCGATTTTGGATACTTATGAGACGGAGCGGATCGCTTTTGCCCGGTCTCTTGTGGCGACTACCGACAGGGCATTTCAGGCGGTCATCGGGCAAAATGCCGGGGGAAGGCTTGTTCGGACTTTGCTTATTCCCTATGTCGCCCCATTTTTTCTTCGTTTCCCGTCCATCAAAAAGGCGGCTTTTTACAACGTGTCGCAAATCCGTATTCACTATCGAGACAGCGCCTTAAGCGCGGGAAAAGCAGGAAAACTGCAAGGCGGAGACCGCCTGCCCTGGATCAGCGGCGGGAGAAATTTTGCAGCGTTAAAATCCGTCTCTTGGCAGCTTCACATATATGGAACCGCGAGCCGGGAGCTGAAGGAGACGGCGACACAGCATCGCCTCCCGTTATATGAGTTTGAATGGAGCCGTGCCTGCGGCAAGTGCGGTTTAGAGCGAAATGCTCTCTATCTGGTGCGTCCCGACGGGTATATAGCGTTCGTGGAGAGTAAACAGGATGTCAAGAAGCTGAGGGATTATCTGTCTCTATTTCATATTCGATCAGGATAAGCAAAACAAGGCTGCCCGTGCTCTTAAAGGCAGCCTTGTTCCGACTATTTCATTTTGACTTTGCCAATCAGCTTATGGAGGTCTTCAGCCAGCTTGGCCAGTTCGTTTGCGGATGCGGACACTTCTTCCATTGCCGCAAACTGCTCTTCGGTCAGGCCTGCGACTTGCTGTGAATGCTCTGATGTTTCCCTGACTTCTTTGGAAATGTCGGCAAAAGCTGTTGTGATGTTTTGAATGCTCCCGGTGATATGCCGGCTGGCAGATGACAGGTCGCCGATTCTGCTGCTGAATTCTTCCATCAGGCTGACGATCATTTCAAACGTGTTTTTGTTTCTCTCGATCATTTTCACACCGTTGACCGCTTCTTCTTTAACAGTCATCATTGAATCGGTTGTTGTCATGATTTCCGACTGTATCCCGGAAATAAGGTGGGAAATCTGACTTGCCGATTGCTGGGATTGTTCGGCCAGTTTCCGGACTTCATCGGCTACAACGGCGAATCCTTTCCCATGCTCTCCCGCTCTCGCCGCTTCGATTGAGGCGTTTAAAGCGAGCAGATTGGTTTGATTGGCGATTTCCGTAATCGCCTCTGAAATGCTGCCGATTTCATTTGACCTCGTATTGAGAAGCGCGATGATTTCACCACTTTCATGCACCGATTGATGCATGGTGTGGATCTGCTGCATTGTCTCCGATATGTCCTCTGCCCCCTGTTTCGCTTTTTCCTGGGCGTAATGGCTTTTTTCCGAGAGAACAGCGGCGTTTTCCGAGATTTTTTGAATATCAGCCGATACTTCTTCAACCGCCTGTTTGCTGCCGGCAACACTTGAGGTTTGCTGTTCGGAAGAGCTTGCGACCTGCTGGATCGCTTCAGTGATTTTTTCCGATGCGAGGCTTGTTTCCTCAGCGCCTGTTGTCAATTGATCAGAAGCGGCAGCAACCTGCTCGGACGATTTCGATATATTTTGCATCAGCTGGTTGAGATTGGTGTTCATGTGGTTAAAATGACGCGATAATGCACCGATTTCATCAGATGATTCGTCGGTTATTTCGGTTGTTAAATCACCGTTGCCCGCCCGCTCGAAGGCTTGGGTCAGCATGTTCAGCCGTCTGTTGATTCTTTTGGTGAACAAAATGACAAACGATATTGAAATGACGATCGAAGCGGCAAGAACGATAGCGAAGATTTTCAAAAACGAATGAAGCGTGCCTGTAATTAAATCTTGATTGGCCCCGGCATAAAAGATACCGATCACTTTGCCCGTGCGATCTTTGATCGGCATATAAGCGGTTTGATACATTTTGCCTGCGACATTTGCTTTTCCGTAGTAGTTTTTTCCTTCTTTCAACACGACATTCGCCACTTCCGAAGACACCTTCGTTCCGACGGCACGTTTGCCATCTTTCATTACATTCGTTGAGACGCGTGTGTCATTTTGAAAGATGGTAATGGTGTCCCCGGTATCTTGTCCGATTTGATCGACGATTTCCTCATTATCATTCATAAGGGTCGAGCCTTTGTACAGCTTGTCATCTTTGATCTCCCAATCGCCTTCGAGAGACTCGTTTACATAGCGGTAGCTCAGGTTTAAATCGCTTTTGGCTTTTTCTGTGGCCATCTGCTCGAGGTTTTTGGACAGCTCTTTTACGATAAAAATCCCCAATGCAGCCGAGAACATTAAAATGATGGCAAGAACGAGAAGGTTGATCTTCGTTCCCAATTTCAGTTTCATATATGTGAATCCCCCTTTTGTTTCCGCTGTATATACAATATCGGATCAAACGGAACGGTTTGACAGGGGGAAACGATAAAATTGCGGAGTTTTTAAGGGGAGAGTGTTTTTCTGATAAGTGCTTTCTCAATATCTGCAAATCTAACAGGGATGGGCAAGAAGCTTTCTTGGTTAATGAAACGCATGACGATGTCAACGCTTGTATCGATATCAATCCGGTCGTTTCACATGTCTTATGGTTCTTACTGCCCGCCCATAAATTTCTCCCAGTATATGCGCCTGCTTCATTTCCCGGCATCAGGAAATCGGGATTCTTTATTTTAAGATAGCTTTTGGCGACTCCGATTGTCGGTTTGTTTAAATATAACGATGCATGGTTCGCGATCCCCTTATGACGGTAATGCAAATAGCCACATTCCCGTCAAACATGTACAAATCAGGAGATGTTGTTAATGTTTCGACCGCTTTTATGACTAAAGGCAATTCCCGAAATGCGAGGAAGCCTGCAGGTTATTTTGAATGTTTATAAATTGTTCTTTCGCGTCTTTTAATTTTGTGAAAACACCAACTTGAACCTTCTTCCGCGCCCCGTCATTCTTCATCTTCACTATCCGGTTTGGCTGGAGCTTCGGCTTTTTTATTTGTCACATAGCTTTTGGCCCGGAGATGTACTTCCTTTTTCAGTTGATAGGCTTTACTGCTTTGATAAGCATTTGCATTGTAACGGATGGGAGAAGAGCTTGTTCCTTGGCCGGTTGCGTCGATTAAGGCTGAGTAGTCGGCCTTAATCATTTGCTGAACCATTTCAGAGGCCGCATACTCGTTTTTGAGCAGTTTATCAAGATCCTCTACTGCTTTAATGGCATCTTTTCGCTTCTGTTCGGCAGCATTCAGCTGCTGGTCAAACTCATCGCTTGAAAAAGGTTCTAAGGAAATTAAATCATCGATATTGACTAAAATGCTTTGCAGCTCTTCTTTTTGTGCCGATACCATGTTTTTGGAGCGGGTGTAGACATTCATAAGCTCTTGACCGAGAAACTGGGTATCGACGATTGTGTCACCGGAAAGTCCGGCAGTTTCGAGTGCAGCTGATACCCATTCAAGAAACTGAATTTGCATATCGGTCAGATCCAGCCAACCGTCTACTGTACCTGATAGGTCTCGGTAGAATGCCTTTATGGCGTCAGCTCCTTCTCCCTGAAAGTCATCATCCAAATCGGCCACACCTTTAAAAGCATTTTTTAAACTGACAAACTGCTCTCTTAAACTCTTGTATTCGTTAGACCGCTGTATCATAGCTGATTTTAGGGTTTCCGCTTCATAGACTTTCATTGTATTCTGCCCTTCCTGATTCTTAATAGTACAGAGTGTACCACTTTGCCAAAAGGAGTTGGTGAATAAATCCTGAACATCCATGAAAATGAATCCTTTTGATTAGGCACATGAACCTACCGACCGTTTTTATTTGTGTAATCACAGCGGTTATGAAGTCCATTAGACCTAATTTTAAATGAAGGAATGTGCCGATGAATAGGTGTGTCAGGAGAAACAGGTATAAGTCGACTTCATGGGAATTGTGAAATAATGTGAACAAAACTTCTAAAAATGTGATTCTATGGTATCTTAAAATAAAAAAATGAAAGAAAAAGGATTTCAAAAACGCGGATATATAAAATTGACTCCGCCATTTCATTTTATTAGGATTATAGTAAATTAATTTTAAAATAGGGTAATATTTTCATATAACATGTTCTAGAAGGGTGGAGCGAGCATTGAATGAAGATGGGTATCGGCTTGGAATAGACATTGGGGGGACATTTACCGATCTTTTTTTGCTAAACCCGAAAGACGGGGGTGTGACAGCCGTCAAAACCCCGACGGTTCCGGATGACCATGCACAAGGGATTGTGAACGGTTTAGCGATTTTGAAGGAAATGGATATTCAGCCGTCGCAGATTCATTATTTTATGCATGGCATGACCATTGGTTTAAATACATTACTGCAGCGAAAGGGAGCGAAAATTGCCCTGTTTGTAACAGAAGGTTTCCGCGATATTTTGTCACTTCAGCGTCTGCGCCTTCCGGTTCCCTATGACTTTAAATCGCGAATGCCGGAGCCGCTGATTCCCCGCAAATATGTGTTTCCGATTAAAGAAAGAATGCTTCACAACGGGGCTGAAAAGGCGCCGCTTCATGTAAAAGACATTGATGATGCGGTCGATAAAGTGTTGGAAGAAGGGATAACCGGTATCGTTGTTTCTTTCCTTCACAGCTATCGCAATCCATTGCATGAACATCAGGCTGCGGAGCGAATCAAACTGAGAGCTCCGGAGTTGGAAGTGGTGGCGTCTTCCGAGCTGTGGCCGCAAATGAGGGAATACGAGCGAACTGTCATGTCAGTCGCCAATTTATACATAAAACCGAATGTGCAGCACTACTTCGATACGCTCAAAAAGAGGCTCGCCGCTTCCGGTATATCGGCGCCGCCGTTTATCACGCAATCAAACGGGGGGCTGATGGATATAGAGTCTGCCGCCGAAGCCCCCGTCAAAACGCTTTTTTCAGGACCTGCGGCAGGAGTCATCGGGGCAATCCGCGCAGCTGAGGCCGCCGGTGTTAAAAATCTCATCACGCTTGATGTCGGCGGAACAAGCGCTGATATTTCCATTGTAGAAGAAGGAGAAGCCACACTGACCCAGTCCAACCAAATTTCCGGATTTCCGATTACCGTTCCGTCTGTTGCGATGTATTCGATTGGGGCGGGCGGAGGCTCTCTTGCATGGGTAGACAACGGCGGACTCTTAAAAGTCGGACCGGAGTCAGCGGGCTCAGACCCCGGCCCCGCCTGTTACGGAAAAGGAGAGAAGGCTGCGCTGACCGATGCGTTTCTTGTTTGCGGCTACTTAAATCCCGACCGGTTTGCCTCCGGCCGCATGAAGCTTTACGAGGAGAAATCCGAGCAGGCGCTTCAGCCGTTTGCCGCCTATTTAAATACCGATGTTGAGCAGGCTGCCGATCAGATGATTCAAGTGGCTGTTGCCAATATGTACACGGAGCTGAGCAATGTAATGGAGCAGCATGGAATTGATCCCCGTGAATTTAGCTTGGTGGCTTATGGTGGAGCCGGCCCTGTCACCGCAAATTTTCTTGCGGAAGAGATTCAAGCGAAAAACGCGCTGATTCCGCCGAGCCCCGGCACTCTGTCCGCCCTGGGTGCTTTGACCGCCGATTTTGTATATGATGCGGTAAGTTCAAGACGGATGCTTCTTGAAGAACTGGACGGAGATGAATTAAAAGAGGAGTTTGAAAAGCTTGCCGAACAAGCAGAAAAATGGCTTGATACACAGCGTGTCAAGGTGCTGACGGAAAAATGTTTTCTTTACTTGCTGGATGCCCGTTATAAAGGGCAGGCTTTTGAAATTGAAGTGCCGGTGTCACGGACATGTATTGAAGAAAAAAACATGAGGGAAATCGCAGACTCATTCCATCAGGTTTATCAGCGCAAATATGGACATAGCGACAAAAAAGCAAGCATTGAACTGATGAATATCCGCGTCAGATTGATAGGAAAAACGCCAAAACCTCCAATAAAAGAAAGCGGCCAAACTGCGCAACCGGAAGCCGCGCCGGCAAGCCGGAGGCAGGTCATGCTGAAGGGCGGCGCATATCAAGCCGCTGTTTATAACCGCAGTGATCTGTCATGCGGGCAGCGCATTGAAGGACCGGCCATTATTGAGCAGGATGATACAACTACGCTGATTTTGCCAAATTGGTCGGGTGCTATAGATCATGCGGGCAACTTGATCATTGAGCGGAAGGAGGGAAGGGCATGAGGACAGACCCTGCAAGGCTGGAAATGATGAGAAGCTATTTTAATGCGATCGCAGCGGGGATGGGACACGTCATCGAACGGACATCCTTTACGACATTTGTGAAAGAATCGGCGGATTTTGCGGCTGCACTGGCCACCCCTGATGGGGAATTTTACGTTTATCCGAAAACAGTCGGCGTGACCATTTTTCTTGGGCTGTCGTTAAAGCGGGCAATTGAAGAAAGCGGGCCGTTTGAACCCGGAGACATTGTCATCACGAATGATCCTTATTCAACGGACGGCCTGGCGACTCATTTGCCTGATATCCACGTGTTTAAGCCGATTTTCATTGACGAGGAGATTGTCAGCTACGCCTGGTCCTTTGTCCATTGCAGCGATGTAGGGGGAATGGTTCCTGCCAGCATATCGCCGACGGCAGTCGATATCCACCAGGAAGGCTTGAGAATACCGCCGGTCAAGATTTACAAAGCGGGAAAAGAGAACCTCGAGATATTGAAAGTCCTTCGGGCAAACAGCAGGGCGCCTGAATTAAACGAAGGAGACATCAATGCGATGATTGCGGCGGTCAATACGGCGGAAATTCGTTTGAAGGCGATGGCCGGGAAGTTTGGGACGGAAGAAATCCGCCGGGGGATGGAGGATTTGCTTGAACAGGCGTCCATCAGGGCGGAACGGGTCTTTGCCCGCATTCCTGAAGGAACGTACAGTTTTTCTGATTACCTTGATGATGACATGATTTCCGATGTTCCGATTCGTCTTGCGGTTTCGGCAAAGGTTTCCGGGGGAAACATCACATTGGACTTTTCCGACTGCGATCCCCAGGTGCAAACCGCCTTTAATCTTGTGACAAACGGAAGCAAGCACTCATTTTTATATCAAGGTTTAATCCATTATATCATTAGCGAAGATCCGTTTATTCCCGTCAACGGAGGACTGACGAGGCCGATCGCCATCATCGCTCCGAAAGGAACATTGATCAATCCGGAATATCCGGCCTCTGTCGGGATCCGGCATTCGATAACGATGCGACTTTATAATGTCGTCCTCGGCGCATTGGCAAAGGCGCTGGCGAAGGACATTCCCGCCGCAGGCGCGGGACAGTCGGCTATTGTTGTTCTTTCCGTTCCCGATGAATCGGGAGGCGGCAGGAAAACGTCTGTCGTCGAACCGATGGGCGGAGGAGGCGGCGGTCAGCATAACATGGACGGCGCAGACGGGATTGACCATGCCTCGGGCTTTTTAAAAAATACGCCGATCGAAAGTCTGGAACAGCACATTGACATTCATGTCCTCCGTTATGAGTTGATCAAAGATACTGCGGGATCGGGCTTATACCGGGGCGGTCATGCCATCGGGCTCGATTTTGAAACGACTGCATCTGAATCCATTGTCACAGCGAGGGGAATGGAGCGGCTGCGCTTTCAGCCATGGGGTCTTGCCGGCGGAACAGCCGGAGCGCCCGGCCGGGTCCGTCTTCATCCCGATGGACCTTCGGAAAAAATCATTCCGAAGATCGATGTGCTGCATTTGACGCAAGGGGATGTCATCAGCATTCATTCTCCGGGCGGAGGCGGATGGGGAGACCCTTTTCAAAGGGATCCCAAACTGATATTAAAAGAAGTTGAGTCAGGGCTGCTGAGTGAGGAAGCAGCATTCCGGCAATACGGTGTGGCGTTTGTGAAAAATGGTGGCCGCTTGGTTGTCGATCAAGAGAAAACAAGCATCATGAGAAAAAACAGAGCGGGTGAGTTGACACACTGGGATTTCGGCAAGGAAAGGGAAGCGTATGAACGACGCTGGACAGAGGAAGCCAGCAGCGCTCTTGCCCGGCTGCTTCGAACACTTCCGGCGCATCAAAGGTCAAGTGTGAAACATCTTGTGCACCATTACTTTTCAAAAGAAGATCATGAACCGATCAGCAAACAGGCGGTTACAGATGTTTTTACGAAATGGGCAGGCGAAAAATAATATGAAAAATGGTGAGAAAACAATGAAAAGAAAAATATCTGTTTTGTTTGTTCTATCGCTTGGATTGATTCTTCTGCTTTCTGCTTGCGGCGGGGCCGGCGGCCGGGAAAGCAAAAAATCCGATACCGTTGTGATCGGTGTATACGGCGGTGATTGGGAAAAACATATAAAGCCGAGCATTCAGGCATTTGAAAAGGATACAGGTCTGAAAGTCAAGATCGTCTCAGGGACAGACTCTGAATGGTTCACGAAACTAAAAGCCTCCAATGGCCGTCATGCGCCATATGACCTCCTCATTTTGCAGCCTGATACGATTAAACGGGCTCAAGTTGCTGGGCTGCTTGAACCGATCGACCAACAAAAGGTTCCGAATCTAAAAGATTTGTATCATTCCGTGCAGAAACGCTTCACTGTTGATGGAAAGCAGTATGCAGCAGGCTTCAGCATGGGACAGCTCGGGATTGCATACCGCAAAGATCTCGTACCGCAAGAACCGAAGCGGTGGACCGATCTTTGGAATAAAAGCTATCAAGGTCATGTGGCTATCTCCTCTCCCGCTTATTCGGCCGGCCTTCAGTTTTTGTCCGGTTTAATAAATGCGCAAGGCGGTATGGAATCAAATTCAAAAGATGTGGACAAAGCGTTCAACAGTTTGGCTGATTTGAAAAAAAATGTAACGGCTTATCCTGATAATCCGGGATCGATTCAAACGCTTCTTGAGCGGGGGGATGCATGGGTTGTACCGTTCTGGGACGGTCGTGCTTTTTCCCTTGAGCATTCAGGACTTAATGTAGGGTTTGCCTACCCTGAAGAAGGGGCGGTGGCAGCTGTCGCCAGCTGGGCTGTAATGAAAGGAAGCCCTAATGAGGATAACGCTTATCAGCTGCTGAATCATTTGATCAGTCCTGAGGTGCAAAAAGATTTTGCAGATCGGACGTTTTACGGCATGACCAATCAAAAAGTGAAATACAGCGAAAAATTAAAAGGGAAAATCAAGGTCGGTGAAAGGTATTACAGCAATTTGAAATGGGTCGACTATGAAACAGCGACGAAAGAATTAGGAGACTGGACAAATCGCTGGAATCAAGTTCTCGGCGGAAAATAGGTGACGATCATGAGCGGAATTCAGATTCAGCATGTCAGCCGGCATTTTGGGGACACCATCGCATTGGAAGATGTACAGCTTGAGGTCAAGGAAGGGGAGTTTTTCTCACTGCTTGGTCCGAGCGGGTGCGGAAAGTCTACTCTTCTTCATATCATCGCCGGATTTCTTCAGCCGACCTCTGGTTCTGTATATATAGGAGGGCGGGACATTACTGATGTGCCGCCCTATCACCGGCAGATCGGCCTGGTTTTTCAAGACTATGCCTTATTCCCTCATTTGAATGTCTTCGACAATGTCGCATATGGCTTAAGGGTGAGAAAAATGCCGCGGAAAGAGCTCAAAGAACGCGTAATGGAGAGCCTTGGATTCGTCAGGCTTGAAGCATTTGCCGGGCGGATGCCGCATCAGCTGAGCGGCGGCCAGAAGCAGCGGGTGGCGATTGCGCGGGCATTGGCCGTTCAGCCATCGGTCCTGCTGCTTGATGAACCGTTAAGCAATCTTGATGCAAAATTGCGCAAAGATATGCAATTTGAACTGCGAAGCATCCAAAGGCGGGTCGGGATTACAACGATTCTTGTGACCCACGATCAGGAGGAAGCGTTAAGCTTATCAGACAGAATCGGTATCCTTGGCAAGGGAAGGCTTCAGCAGCTTGGAACCCCGCTTGAGGTGTATCGAACGCCCGCCAACCGGTTTGCCGCCGAATTTATCGGACAGGTCAATCTGTTTGAGGCGCGTTCGACAGGAATTGGACACAATCAAACGGGATATCGTTATGAGGTTCCGGATATTGAAGTGTATGAAGGTGTACCGCTGTCTTTTGAGATCAGCAGCGATACCTTAAAAAAATATCATCCTTCCGTGTTGTTTATGCTGCGTCCGGAAAGAGTTTCCGTTTTTCCGAAGCAGCAGGACGTTCAGGCCAAAGGTCTGCCGGCAACATTAACGGAGGTCGGCTATATTGGAAATGCCCTTCGTCTAAAGGCGTCCTTCATCAATGGGGAGATGATCATTCAGGCGCCGGATCCGCAGTTTCCCGAATTGCCGAAACCGGGTGATCAAGTTTATCTTGCGTGGGATTCGGAAGACCTTGTCCCTCTTGATATAAAGGAGGAAGCAGATGGCTTTAGATAATCAAAAACGCTTCTATTGGCTGCTGCTGGTGCCTGCGCTGTTGTTTCTCGGCGTTTTTCTCGTGCTTCCGTTTATTCTTCTGCTCATTTTAAGTTTCAGAGATGTCGACGACATGATGAATACACTGGCTACATTCAGTTTTTCCCATTACATCGAAGTGTTTACTTCAGATGTTTATCTCAAAACGGTTGGAACGACGCTGTGGACGGCGCTGGAAACAACCGTTTTGTGCCTCGTTATGGCTTATCCGGCGGCATACTTGCTCGTTAAGGCGCCTACGCGAAAATGGCGGGCGCTGTTTTATATTTTGCTTGTCTCACCGCTGCTCACCAGCGTCGTGATTCGGACATTCTCGTGGATTGTGCTGCTTTCGCAAAACGGCATGATCAATGAAGCGCTGCTTCATATGAAGCTGATTGACAAGCCTCTCCCGCTTTTATGGAATATGAATGCGGTCATCATTGCTTATGTCCAGGTCATGCTTCCGTTTGCTGTATTGCCGATTGCCGGCTCATTAAGCGACATGAAACCGAATCTCAAGTATGCTTCCATGAGTCTAGGGGCGGGGAGGCTGCGGACGTTTTTTTGCGTTACACTGCCTCTGACGATTCCCGGCCTGATCACAGGCGCTATGATTGTTTTTTCGCTTGCTGCCGGGAGTTATATTACCCCGCTTTTAGTCGGAGGGCGGATGCAGCCGCTGCTTCCCCTGTCGATCTATCAGCAGGTGATGCAGGTGTTTCATTTGCCGCTTGCGGCTGCCATGTCTTTTACTTTATTGGCCGCTGTATGTGTGATTGTCGCTATCCTTGCATTTATTCTTAAGAGATGGGAGGCGAGAATGAATGGTTAAGAGATTCCGACGCAAGTCTTCGGGGAAGTGGATTGATTTGAGTGTGTGGTCCGCCGGGCTTTTCGTGTACCTTTTTTTGTCGCTTCCTGTGTTTGTCATTGCACTGTCGGCGTTCAGCCCTTCCGAATATCCGCAGTTCCCGCCTGCCGGTTTTTCATTGCGTTGGTTTGCCGGGATTTTTGCGAACGATGAATGGATGGACTCCATATGGATCAGCTGCCTGCTTCTGGCGATTGTGACGCCGCTTACGGTCATGTTTGGAACCGCGGCATCGTATGCACTGGCAAGGCTGGAGTTTCCAGGGAAGCATGCCCTTCAAGCTTTCATTTTATCACCGCTGATGATTCCCCAGATTGTTTTGGGGGTGGCGCTTCTTTATTTGTTCACGATGATGGGGATCAATGGAAGTGTGACAGGCCTTGTGATCGGACATATGCTGATCAGCCTTCCCTATGTCGTCCGGACGGTCGGTGTCAGTGTGGCGAACCTGGATCCGAAGCTTGAACTGGCTTCCATGAGTCTTGGTGTAAGTCCATTGCAAACCTTTTTAAAAGTATCTCTGCCGCTGATGAAGCCGGGTATCATGGCGGGCGCTGTTTTTTCCGCAGTGACCTCGTTTGGGGAAATCTCAATCAGTCTTTTTGTTTCCTCGCCGACGGTTACGCCTGTGCCGGTCAGAACGTTCAGCTATATTGATCAGACCTTCGATCCGAGCGTGAATGCCATCTCTGTCATCTTTATCGTGATCTCCGTTGTTGCGCTGATCATCATCGAGCGGACGATCGGTCTTTCCAAAACCATATAAGGACATGAAGACAAGCAGACTGCTTGTCTTTTGTTGTTTTGAAAGGATTGACAAACCGTTTTCAACGGAGTAGTATTTATAAATACTAGTAGTATTAAAAAACACCACTTTAGGAGGAGCGGACATGATTGAAGAATTAAAGCAGCTCGGGCTTTCCGAATTAGAGGCGCGCTGTTACATCACATTGCATGAACAATCGGGCATGACGGGGTATGAAGTCGCCAAAAGGGTATCAACCTCAAGATCAAATGTATATGCTGCATTGAGGGGGCTTGTGGATAAAGGGATATGCCGTGTCACCAAAGGAGAAACGGACCGTTACGATGCTGTCCCGATTCAGCAGGTTGTTACATATTTGCAGGCGGAGTTTGCAAAAACATCGAGCATTCTGATCAAGCAATTGAATACGCCGCCGGAACCAGCCCCTTCGTTTTATCACTGGGAGGGGGATAAACGATTGAATACAGCGATTAAAAGGCTGATTGCCAATGCGAAAAAAACGCTTGTCGTCGATATTTGGGCGGAGAACCTGCACCGGATTGAAGATGAGTTGTTAGCCGCGGAACAGCGCGGGGTCACGGTTATTTTGATCAGTTTGGGCGAATGTGAAACCGAACTTCAAAACGTTTTTATCCATAAACGCAAAGATATTGAGCGGTCATGGCCGCGGTACGGCGCCAAAAAGGTCTCCGTGCTGGCCGACAGCAAGGAAGCAATTGTCGGCAGCCTCGACGGCCAGATGAAGCCGTCTGCCATAGAGACGAATCACCCTTCTGTGATTGAGCTGTTGAAGAATGCCTTCTTTGATGATCTGGTGATGATGCACATTGAAAATGACTTCGGTGCTGAAATAACCGGGAAATACGGCAAAGATTTTCAATCATTAATCGATTATTATGCAAAAGAAAAAGGCTGGGATATCTAATTTAGAGAGGTGAAATGAATGAACAAACGAAACTACGGAATGATGACCTTTGTGCTCTTTTGGACCGGGTTTGCGGTGATGTGCAGCTTATATGTGACAATTCCGTTAACACCTGTATTCATGAGGGAATTTGGTTTATCAGCGGATGATGCGGCTTGGACCGGCAGTATCTTTTCCATCTTTTTTGCGCTCGGCTGCTTAGTGTACGGACCTGTTTCCGATCGCTTCGGCCGCAAACAAGTGATTGTGGCAGGCCTTGTTTTTTTAACGGTTTTTACAGTGTTGATCGGCTTTGCGGACAGCTTGCCCGCCATTATATTGTTTCGCGCTTTACAGGGAGCTGCTGCCGCGTCTTTTTCACCGGTGGCCCTCGCATATGCTGGAGAAATGTTTCCTCAAGAAAAGCGGGGAACGGCGATTGGTTTTATTAGTACGGGTTTTTTGCTGGCGGGGATTGGCGGCCAAGTTATCGCAAGCTTTATTAGCGAGGTTTGGAATTGGAACGCCGTGTTTTGGCTGATGTCTGCCGTTTATCTGCTGACAATGTGGTTCAACATGTTGCTTTTGCCGAAAGGAGATGTGAAGCAAAAGAGCGGGCATATGTTTTCTTCCTTCAGCCGCATGGGGGATGTGCTTCACAGCCGGTCTTTGCTGATTGGCTATGTGGTCACAATCACCGTTCTCTTTACATTTGTCGGCATGTATTCAGCACTTGGATTTGTTTTGACCCATTCGCCATATGCCCTTTCCAGCGGACAGATTTTATTTGTCCGTTCAGCGGGTATCCTTGGCATGGCCTGTTCACCGATCGCCGGGCGATTGATCAGCAAGCATGGGAGTCTGTCGGTTTTGCGGACCGGTTTAATCATTGCTGCGGCGGGTTTGCTTTTGATGAGTGTCAGCGGCGGATTGACGGTTCTCGTCGTGATGAGCGTGGTGTTTGTGCTTGGCATTGCAATTGCCGTGCCGTCCCTGATTTCTTTGATCGGCCAGCTTGGCGGAGAGATGAGGGGCCTTGCCGTCTCGCTTTATACGTTTATTTTATTTATCGGCGCGAGTCTGGGGCCGATCTTTACGGCATTTTTCCTGAAATCCGACCCGTTTCTTGTCTTAAGTCTTGTGCTTTTCATCAGTGTCGTTCTGTCCTTTTTAATTAGCAGGAAGCCAAGTCCAGTTCAAGCGGGCAAACGGCTGGCTAAAAACTGAAAGTTGTTTAGTATAGTTTCAGAATCTTTTTCTGTAAGGAATGAAGGTATGAAAGCTTTTATGATGGTTAAAATTTTGTAAAATAAATTTTTGATAAAATATATTAAAAAAACAATTTTACGCTAGGTTTAGCAAATATTAATGAAATCTTAAATCATGACTGTGAATTTGCGGATTAAAACGATGATTTTTCGTTTTCCCGCATATTTTTTTGGAAATTTCGGAAAACCGCATCAATCTTTTCGCCTACCGTTCGGTATCCCGCATGAATCTTTTAACCTATTTTTCGGTGAAAAAAACAATATTTTCATTTAAAGTGAACTGTGTGCAGAAAATGAATTTATTTCAGTAAAAGCAGATAAAGGCAAACCTGCGGAAACGCAGGGACGCAAAGCCATGGCCTAAGGTGCGGACGATGCTAAGGTTGACAGGTTGCCGAATGAACAGGGAGCTTCCCCGTTTTAATTCGGGTAGGCTCTTTTCTTTTTATTCCCAATATAGTTTTATATTGGTATTGACAATTCTGTGACAGCACATTTGCCGTCTCGCCAAACGCCGCAAATCAGTATTGCGGTTCATCACGGAGACCGCCATAAATGACACTTGATAAAGGAGGAATAGGAAAGATGGAAAACACATACTACCCCCTGACACATGCCCAAAGGCGTATTTGGTACACAGAGAAGTTTTACCCAGGTACAAGCGTTTCCAATCTGAGCGGTTTTGGAAAGCTGAAATCTGAGTCGGGAATAGATACCGGTTTATTGGCTGAAGCCATTCGGCAGTTTGTCCGCACCAATGAAACGATGCGCTTCAGGCTGCATGATGATGAAGAGGATGAACCGAAACAATATATCACCGAATATGAACCATTTGAATTGGAGTACCTTGATGCCGCCAAAACAAACATGGCCGACATTTTAAAATGGGGACAAGCTGAAGCGCGCCGGCCCCTGCCCCTATATGACAGTCCGTTGTTCAAGTTTGCCGTCGTGCGCATCAGCCCTGTTGAAAGCTGGTTTTTTGTAAAGGTTCACCATCTGATTTCCGACGGCATTTCTATGACACTCCTAGGCAACCGCATCACCGACATCTATTTGAAGCTTGCGGGAGGGGAAACCGACCTCGAAGCTGTACAGCCGTCATTTACAGAACAC
Source organism: Bacillus sp. HSf4 (assembly GCF_029537375.1). Taxonomy (NCBI): domain Bacteria; kingdom Bacillati; phylum Bacillota; class Bacilli; order Caryophanales; family Bacillaceae; genus Bacillus; species Bacillus sp. HSf4. The sequence continues at coordinate 435,843 of NZ_CP120679.1, forward strand.
ATTCAAAGCGAATTGGAATACGAAGAATCGAAACGGTTCCAAAAAGATAAAGCGTATTGGAACGCTCAATACGAAGTCATTCCGGAGCCCGTATCTTTAAAGCAAAGCGATTCTTATCAAGTCCGTTTGGACGCGGCTCGTCTTTCTAAAGAGATTTCCCCAGACCTGTATCAAAAAATTCAAACGTATTGTCAAAACAACAACGTTAGTGTGCTCTCCTTGTTTCTATCAACCTTACACATTTATATGCATCGGGTGACCGGACAAAAAGATGTCGTTCTCGGCACTTTTATGGGAAACCGGACAAATGCAAAAGAAAAACAGATGCTTGGCATGTTCGTATCGACCATTCCGATGAAAGCCCGGCTTGATGTGCAACAGGACTTTACTGCATTTGTGCAGGAAAGGATGAAAGATCAGCTGAAAATCATCAGACATCAAAAGTATCCGTACAATCTCCTGATCAATGACCTGCGGGAAAGGCAGCCCCATTTAAATAAGCTGTTTTCCGTCTCTTTGGAGTATCAGGTCATGCAATGGCAGCAGAAAGAAACGGTATCGTTCTTATCTGAGCCGATTTTCAGCGGCAGTGAAGTTAACGATGTCTCCATTCATGTGAAAGAAAGATGGGACACGGGGACGCTTGCGGTCGACTTTGATTACAGAGAGGAACTGTTCAGCCGCGAAGAAATGGTCATGTTATACGAGCGGCTCATGACGCTTCTTAATGAAGCCCTCGCTGCACCAGACAAGAAAATTAGCGATCTGGAAATCATTCCTGCGCAGGAAAAACAGCAGCTGCTGCAGCGTGCTTCAGGTTCTTTGATCACGTATGACAAAGAGCTGACCCTTCATCGCTTATTCGAGCAAACAGCAGCTGAGACTCCTAAGAAGACGGCGCTTGTTTTTGAGGGGAAACAGCTTTCGTATCAGGAGTTGAATGAGATCGCCAACCGGCTGGCAAGGGCGCTTCGCAAAAGAGGTGTCGGTTCCGATGTGCCGGCAGCCGTTTTGATGAAGCGGTCAGAGCGGACGGTAGCGGCGATATTGGGGATTCTCAAGGCCGGAGGCGCTTATGTGCCGATTGATCCCGGTTTTCCAAATGAGCGGATTCAGTTTATGCTCAAGGATTCCGCTGCAAAAGTTGTGATCACCGATCAGGCATTTGCGGCTGAATCAGCTGAAACACTGCTCTTTTCCGAAGCGATCGCCGAAACGGAAGACTTCGGCAATCTGCCTTCATCATCCGGTGCTGATCATCTCGCATACATCATTTATACGTCTGGAACAACGGGCCGTCCAAAAGGCGTCATGATTGAGCACAGACAGGTTCATCATCTTGTTAAGGGGCTTCAGCAAGCTGTACATACATATGCACAGGCCGATTTGAATGTTGCGCTTTTGGCTCCGTTTCATTTTGATGCTTCCGTTCAGCAGATATTCACGTCTCTTCTGCTTGGCAAGTCTCTCTATATCGTACCGAAAAAGACCGTTTCCGACGGGCGTGCCTTAGCCGCTTATTTCCGCCGCCACCAGATTGATGTCACGGACTGTACACCGTCTCATTTGCAGCTTTTGATTGCTGCCGACGATCTCCGCGGAACAAGCCTGAAACATATCCTCGTCGGAGGTGAGGCATTATCAAGGGTGGCGACCGAAAAGCTGCTCCGTTTATTTGCGGAATCAGCCGAATCGATTCCCTTGATCACGAACGTCTACGGACCGACAGAAACCTGTGTTGATGCCTCGGCCTTCACAATTCCGCGGGATGGACAACTTCAGTACGAAAACGCCTATGTACCAATCGGCAGGCCGCTTGGGAACAACCGATTTTACATTTTGGATGATCACGGAGCGCTTCTGCCGGATGGTGCCGAGGGTGAATTGTATATTGCGGGAGATGGAGCCGGACGGGGGTATTTGAACCTCCCGGACATGACGGAGGAAAAATTCTCGGCCGATCCTTTCAATCCGGGAGGTGTCATGTATCGGACCGGTGATATTGTCAGATGGCTTCCTGACGGTACCGTCGATTTTATCGGCCGAAAGGATGATCAGGTGAAAGTCCGCGGCTACAGGATCGAACTCGGGGAGATTGAGTCCGTCTTACAAGGTGCGCCCGGTGTCGAAAAAGCAACTGTGCTTACGCGGCCGGGAACAGCCGGCGATCAAGAGGTTTGCGCATATATCGTTCCGAAAGATGACCGCGCCGCTTCGGTGTCTGAGTTAAGGGAGCATTTGGCGAAAAGGCTGCCTGATTATATGCTGCCTTCCTATTTCACCGAGCTTGAAGAAATGCCGCTGACGCCAAGCGGCAAGGTTGATCGCAAAGCATTGCTTCTGCATCAAGCGACGATTACAGGGGGTGCTGAGTATACGGCGCCGAGAAATGACAGGGAAGAAAAAATCGCGCACATTTGGCAGGATGTGCTCGGAGCGGAACGAGTCGGCATCTATGATCAGTTCTTTGAACTTGGCGGCCATTCGCTGAAAGCGATGGTGATGCTTTCAAGGCTCCGCAAAACATTCGGAGTTGAAGTGCCGCTTGAGGTCCTGTTTGAAAAACCGACTGTCGCCGCTCTTAGTCAATTTGTTTCTAAAGCGGAGCAAAAAGGGTTTACAGCCATTGAACCGGCGGCAGAATGCAGCGACTATCCTCTGTCGCTGGCGCAGCAGCGGATTTATATCGTCAGTCAGCTGGAAGGAGCGGGCATCGGCTACAATATGCCGGCGGCGGCTATGCTTGAAGGGCCGCTTGATCGAGAGCGTCTGGAACATGCTTTTCAAAAGCTGATTGAAAGACATGAAGCGCTCCGTACTTCATTTGTATCTGTCAATGGAGAACCGAGGCAGCGTATTCATGCAAAAGCTGAGCTGCACATCGAGGTGATCCAGAGCGGGGACAAGCCTTTAGAACAAACGATAAAATCGTTTGTACGCCGTTTTGATCTCGGGAAAGCGCCGCTTTTGAGAATCGGCCTCGTCCGCCTGGAAGAAAGCAGACACATGCTGCTGTTTGATATGCACCACCTGATTTCCGACGGGGTTTCGATTTCGATTATTTTACATGAGCTGGCCAAGTTGTATAAAGGGGAAGAACTGCCGGAGATGCGCCTGCACTACAAAGATTATGCCGTCTGGCAAAACAATCAGACCGATGGCGGCTATCAAAAAGAAGAAGAATATTGGCAAAACGTCTTCTCCGGGGAGCTCCCTGTCCTGCAGCTGTTGACGGATCAGCCTCGTCCGCCTGTGCAAAGCTTTGCAGGAGACAGGGTTTCCGCTGCCGTGCCAAAAGAGATCGAGGAAAAAATGGTCGGACTTGCTGATGAAAACGGCGCGACACTGTATATGGTCATGCTGGCCGCTTACAATACGCTTCTTGCGAAATACGCCGGACAGGAAGATGTGATTGTCGGGACGCCGGCTGCCGGCCGCAGCCACTCCGACTTGGAAGGGATCGTCGGAATGTTTGTCAATACGCTGGCGATCCGCTCGAAAGTCGATCGTGAAAAAACGTTTGCTGAATTTCTACATGATGTGCGGCACACGGTCTTGAACGCGTTTCAACATCAGGATTATCCGTTTGAATGGCTCGTCGAAAAGCTCAATGTTCCGCGTGATTTAAGCCGTCATCCTCTCTTTGATACGATGTTTATTTTGCAAAATGCAATGGAGGACATTCCGCTGCTCGGCGATTTGCGTCTGTCCATTCAGGAAACGAATTTCAACATCGCCAAATTTGATTTGACCCTGCAGGCAAAGAAAGAACACGGTGAATTGATTCTCGATTTGGATTACAGTACAAAACTGTTTAAAAAAGATACGGCCGAGAGAATACTGAAAGCTTACTTGAACCTGCTTGAAGAAATGACGGCAGATCCGCATCGGAAAATAGGGGAATACAGCTTGTTGACAGAGGAAGAAGCGAAGCGGCAGCTCGTCGCCTTCAATCCAGGTCAAAGCGCTTATCCGCATGGGCAAACGATCGTGCAACAATTTGAGGAACAAGCAGCCGAATCAGGTGAGCGCCCTGCCCTTCAATTTGAAGGTGCGGTATTGACGTACCGTGAACTCAATGAGAAAGCGAATCAGTTGGCAAGACGTCTTCGCGAAAGAGGGGTGCAAACAGGAACGACAGCCGCCATTCTTACCGCCAGGTCGTCGGAAATGGTCGTCGGAATCCTTGCCGTGTTAAAAGCCGGGGCCGCTTATGTGCCGGTTGATCCCGATCATCCAGAGCAGCGCATCCACCACTTCTTCCGCGACAGCGGAGCAGCGGTTTTGTTAACGCAAACGGCGTTGAGACCGCTTGCTGAAGCGGCGGACTTTGCGGGCGAGATGTTCTTCCTTGATGAAGCCCATCTATATCAAGGAGAATCGGCCAACTTGAATGTTCCGATTTCTCCGGAAGCTTTAGCCAATCTGACATACACATCAGGAACGACCGGAATGCCGAAAGGCAACATGGTGACACACCGAAATATTTTGCGGACTGTGAAAAACCCGAACTATTTGGAAATCGTTGATACAGACATTGTACTTTCCATTTCCAATTATGTTTTTGACGCCTTCATGTTTGATATGTTCGGTTCCCTGCTGAACGGCGCCAAACTGGTGGTTGCCCCGAAGGAGACAATCCTTGATATGGGCCGGCTTGCCGCCATGCTTGAAAACGAAAAAGTCTCCGTTTTGATGATCACAACGGCATTGTTCAACATGCTTGTCGATATGCGGCCGGACAGTATGAAGACATTGCGCAGGGTGCTGTTCGGCGGTGAGCGCGCATCCGTCGATCATGTCAGAAGAGCGCTCAAGACTGTTGGAAAGGGCCGGCTTCTTCATATGTACGGGCCATCAGAGAGTTCTGTTTTTACCACTTATCATCCCGTCAATGATGTCGGCGCTGATGCGCAGTCGATTCCGATCGGAAAGCCGGTCAGCAATACAGAGGTGCTGATCCTTGATCCTGCTGGAAAGGTTCAGCCTGCAGGTGTTGCCGGTGAACTGTGCGTCGGAGGAGACGGGCTTGTCCGCGGCTATTTCAACCGTCCGGAACTGACGGCGGAGAAATTCACAGCACATCCGTTTCAAAAAGATCGGAACATCTATCGGACAGGTGACATGGCAAGATGGCTTGCCGACGGAAGTCTTGAATTTATCGGCCGGATGGATCACCAGGTGAAAATCCGCGGCCAAAGAATCGAACTGGGCGAGATCGAGCATCAGCTGCTGACCCATGACATGATCCAGGAAGCTGCAGTCCTGGCTGTTGCTGCCGATTCGGGCGATCAGATGATCTGCGCATACATTGTCGCCGATCGGCAGCTTTCAAGTCGCGAGCTGCGCGAACATGCAGCTGCGGGACTGCCCGGTTATATGATCCCGTCTGTTTTTATCCAGTTAGAAGAGCTTCCGCTCACAGGGAATGGAAAAGTGGACAGAAGAGCGCTGCCTGCACCTGACGCCGCTCAAAGTGTGCAGAGGGAATATACGGCTCCGCGGAATGACACAGAAGCCCGTCTTGCCGAGCTTTGGCAGGAAGCGCTCGGCATCTCTCCAGTTGGAGTGCATGACAATTTCTTTGAGCTTGGCGGTCATTCTTTAGCGGGAATGAAGCTAATGGCCCGCGTTCAGCGAGAGCTGGATGTCGATCTCCAGCTGAAAGACTTGTTCAAGTCGCCGACAATCGAAAGCTTGGCAAAAGCGGCCGCGGACGCAAAGGAAAAAGCGGTGATCTATATCGAAGCCGCGCAAGAGCAGGAGGCCTATCCTGTATCATCGGCGCAAAAACGGCTTTATGTCCTGCAGCAGCTTGAAGGCGCGGAGAAAACCTATAACATGCCGTCCGTTTTAAAGCTTGAAGGAAAGCTCGACCTTGCCCGGCTGGAAGCTGCTGTAAAGAATCTGATCAAGCGCCATGAAGCGTTTCGAACATCGTTTGAAATCAGAGACGGTGAGCCAGTTCAGCGGATATGGAAGGACGCCGAATTTGCGATTGATGTTATCGATGCGGATGAACGAGAAACAGATCAGCTAATTGAAGCGTTTATCCAGCCGTTTGATCTCACTAAGGCGCCGCTTTTCAGAATGAGCATCCTTCGCCTGGCTGAGGAAAAGCATCTTTTACTGACAGATATGCATCACATCATTTCAGACGGCGCATCCGTCGGCATTCTGATCGATGAAATGACAAAGCTTTACGCTGGAGAGACGCTTGAACCACTAAAGATTCAGTACAAAGACTATACAGTCTGGCAGCAAAAGCGCCTGCAAACGGAACACAACAAGCAAGAGGCGTATTGGCTGAAAAAACTGGGCGGAGAACTGCCCGTCCTCACACTGCCGACAGACTTTTCGCGACCGGCGGTGCAGACGTTTGAAGGCGAGCGTCTCACCTTTGAGCTCAAGCCTGAGCTTGTCCGAGCGCTAAAGGATCTGGCTCAACAAACAGAAACGACCCTAAACACGGTGCTTCTTGCCTCATACAGCGTATTTTTAGCCAAGCTGAGCGGTCAAAGCGAGATTGTGGTCGGTTCTCCGGTCGCCGGAAGACCGTACGCCGATGTCGACAATGTGATCGGGATGTTTGTCAATACATTGGCGATGAGGACGCATCCAAAAGGAGAGAAAACCTTTGCCGCATTCCTCAAGGAAGTCAAAGAAACGGCGCTTGAAGCATATGAGCACCAAGATTATCCGTTTGAAGAACTGATTGAGAAATTGAACATTCAGCGCGATATGAGCCGAAATCCATTATTCGATGCTGTTTTTTCAATGCAAAACGCGGATGTAAAAGACTTGTCGATGGAAGGGATCACACTGCAGCCGTATGAGCTTGATCAGCAGGCGGCAAAATTTGATCTGACCTTGACCGCAGCCGAAGAAGAAGACATTGTACGGCTTGAAATGGTATATAATACGGCGCTCTTTCAGCATGAATCCGTCAAGCGCTGGTGCGAATACTGGCTTCACCTCCTTGAAGCGGCCGCTCATCATTCGGATGTCCGGCTCTCCGAGCTGTCACTCTTGGATGAAACGGAAAAACGGAGGCTCGTGGCCGCCTGGAATGACACGGCACTTGATGTTCCGACAGACAAAACAATCGATGAGCTGTTTGAAGCCCAAGTCCGCCGCACTCCTGACCGCGGGGCTGTCGTGTACAACGGCCGCAAGTGGACGTACAGGGAGCTTAATGCGCGCGCGAATCGCCTCGCCCGCCTGCTGATTGAAAAAGGGGCGCAGCCGGAACAACGGATCGGTATCATGGTCAAGCCTTCGTTGGAAATGGCGGTTGGTGTGCTCGCAATTTTAAAAGCGGGCGCGGCCTACGTGCCGATTGATCCTGATTATCCGGTGCAGCGGATCGGATATGTATTGGAAGACAGCGGTGCTGAGCTGCTTTTAACACAGACAGACTTAGCCGCGCCGGAAGGATTCAGCGGTGAATCCATTCAGCTTGATTTGATGCTGAAGGGAGAATTGACAAAAGAAGATGAGCGAAATCTGCAGTCGGCGGTGAAACCCGGCAATCTCGCATATTTAATTTATACATCAGGCACGACCGGACAGCCGAAGGGCGTCATGGTCGAACATCACTCACTTGTGAACTTGTGCTATTGGCATAACGACGCCTTCAAAGTCACAGAAGAGGACAAAAGCGCAAAATACGCCGGCTTCGGCTTTGACGCATCGGTCTGGGAGATGTTCCCGTATTGGCTTGCCGGAAGTGAGCTTCATATCATCGATGAAGCGATCCGGATGGACATCGTCCGGCTGAATCAATATTTTGAAGAACACGGCATCACGATCACGTTCCTGCCGACACAGCTGTGCGAACAGTTCATGGAGCTGGACAACCGGTCGCTGCGCGTGCTTCTGACAGGCGGAGACAAGCTGAAACAGATCGAAAAACGCTCCTACACGCTCGTCAACAACTACGGGCCGACGGAAAACACGGTCGTTGCAACGAGCGGACCGATCGACCCTGATGAAGGGATGCTTTCAATCGGAAAGCCGATCGCCAACACACGGGCTTATGTGCTTGGAGAAAACAACGAAGTCCAGCCTGTCGGTGTCGCCGGTGAGCTGTGTGTCGCCGGCCGCGGGCTTGCGCGCGGCTATCTCAACAAGCCGGAGGAAACGGCGCAGCGCTTCACGGAAGATCCGTTCGTACCGGGCGAGCGCATGTACCGGACGGGTGATCTGGTCAAGTGGCTTTCCGACGGGCGGCTTGAATATATCGGCCGGATCGATCAGCAGGTGAAAATCCGCGGCTTCCGGATCGAGCTTTCGGAAATCGAAGTCCAGCTCGCACGCTTCCCGGAAGTCCGGGAAGCGGTTGTCCAAGACATCGAAGACGCCTACGGAAACAAAGCGCTGTGCGGCTATGTCGTTGCGGACGAACAGCTTGATACAGAAAGCCTCGCCCGTAAGCTGGCACAGACGCTTCCGGACTACATGGTACCGGCGTATTGGATGCAGCTTGATGAACTTCCGGTGACAGCGAACGGAAAAGTCGACCGAAGGGCGCTGCCTCAGCCTGACGTCGAAGCGCAGACAGCCGACTACAAAGCACCAAGGACGGAGACAGAGCAGCTGCTTGCCGACATTTGGCAGGAGGTTCTCGGGATTGAGCGAATCGGGCTCACCGACAATTTCTTCACGCTCGGCGGAGATTCGATCAAAGGCATTCAAATGGCGAGCCGGCTCCAGCAGCACGGCTTAAAGCTTGAAATGAAAGATTTGTTTCAGCACCCAACGATCGGCGAGATCAGCACCTATGTACAATCGGCTGATGATCAGCCGATTGATCAGGGTCCTGTCGAAGGCGAGATCATATTGACACCGATTCAGCGCTGGTTCTTTGAACGTGAATTCACAAACGCACATCACTGGAACCAGTCGGTTATGCTTCATGCGCGGTCAGGGTTTGACCCGGGGATTGCCGGACGGGTGTTAAGCAAACTGATGGAACATCACGATGCCCTTCGCATCGTCTATCAGCAAGGCGAAGCGATCGTTCAGTACAACAGGGGTCTTGAAGAATCCGTGATTCACCCTGAGGTGTTGCATTTGAATGAATCAGGGGCCGAACTGGAAGCTGCCATTTTGCGGGAATCTAATCGAATCCAAAGCAGTATCAATTTATCTGAAGGACCGCTCTTAAAAGCGGCGATCTTTAAAACCGATCAAGGAGATCACCTCTTGATCGTCATTCACCATCTCGTTGTTGACGGGATTTCCTGGAGGATTTTACTCGAGGATTTCGCTTCCGGTTATTTGCAGGCCGCAAAAGGCGAAGCGATTGTTCTTCCCGAGAAATCACATTCTTTTGCTGAATACGCAGTTCGCTTAAAAGAATATGCCGCCTCCAAAGCGTTTGCCAAGGAAATCGGCTATTGGCAGGAAATCGAGGGGAAAGCGGCAATACCGCTTCCTAAAGATCATGAATCAAATGACCGGCGGATGTGCCATACGAAAACGGCGGAATTCACTCTCTGTAAAGAAGAAACAGAGCAGCTGCTGACAAAAGTTCATGAAGCGTACAACACAGAAATGAACGACATACTGCTAGCGGCGCTGGGCTTTGCAATGAAAGAGTGGACCGGTGGGAATGAATTCCTCATCAATCTTGAAGGACACGGTCGCGAGGACATCATCGCGGGCTTGAACATCTCCCGGACCGTCGGCTGGTTTACAAGCCAGTTCCCGGCCCTGATACAGATGAACGATGCCGATGATATCGGCTATCAAATGAAACGGATCAAAGAGGATTTGCGCCACATTCCGAATAAGGGGATCGGCTATGGGATTTACCGCTACTTGACGGAAGCCGGTCAACAGGCAAAGCCGTTCAAGCCGGAAATCAGCTTTAACTATTTAGGCCAGTTTACAGAGATGTCGGAATCCGGTCTGTTTTCGAGATCATCCATGCCGTCAGGCGAGCCGCTGAGCCCTGACACGGAAAAGCCGAATGTGCTTGACATCGTCGGATATATTGAAGACGGCGTATTGACGATGTCGATCGCCTACAGCTCTCTGGAATTTGAGGAAAGCACAATCGCGTCTGTCGCTGACAGCTTTAAGGCGCATTTGCTGAAAGTCATGAATCATTGCTTAAGTCAAGATGAAGGCGAGATCACACCAAGCGATCTTGGAGATGATGATCTGACACTTGAAGAACTTGATAAATTGATGGAAATTTTCTAATAAAAAAGACGAGGTGCCTTATGGGGAAACAAAAGATTCAAAAGGTGTATCCTTTGACAGCGATGCAGGAGGGGATGCTGTATCATGCCATGCTTGATCCGGAGTCTTCCTCTTACTTCACACAGCTTGAGCTGATCATAGACGGCGATTTTGATTTGCCGGTTTTCGAAAAGAGCGTCAATCAGCTTGTTCGTACTTACGATATCCTCAGAACGGTTTTTGTCCATCAGCAATTGCAAAAACCGCGCCAGGTCGTCCTGGCTGAGCGCCAGGCAAAGGTTGAATTTGAGGATATCGCCGATCAGGATCAAAAACGGCAAATGACGCGCATCACACAATATAAAAAAGAAGTGCAGAGAGCGGGATTCAACCTTGCGAAAGATCTGCTGTTTAAAGTGGCGGTCTTTCGCCTCGAACAGCAAAAATACCACCTGGTCTGGAGCAACCATCATATCGTAATGGACGGCTGGAGTATGGGGATATTGATGAAACGTCTGTTTCAAAATTATGAAGCATTTCGTTCAAACCGCCCGGCTCCGATTGATCAGGGAAAGCCGTATGCGGACTATATCAAATGGCTCGGCCGCCAGGATCATGATGAAGCGGGCTCCTATTGGGAGAAACGTCTTGCCGGTTTGGAAAGCCCGAGCGTCATTCCCGGACGCAAGGAATCTTCAGCCCGCGACTCTTACCAGAACGAAGAGTTTGCTTTCGTTTGGGACAAAGAAATGGTGGATGCCATTCAAAAGGCGGCCAGCCGCTATAACGTGACGGCTCCCAATCTGTTTCAGGCGATCTGGGGAGCGGTTCTTGCCAAATATAATGCGGCAGAAGATGTGGTGTTCGGCACGGTTGTGTCCGGACGCCCAGCGGAAATCAACGGGATCGAGCACATGGCCGGGCTGTTTATCAACACGATTCCCGTTCGTTTGAAGATCGCCAAGCATCAGTCATTCGCCGAGCTTTTCAAACAGGCGCAGCAGCATGCGATTGAAGCGGAACGGTACGATTATTTGCCGCTCTATGACATCCAAAAGAAATCTGCGCTGGACGGACGGCTGATCAGCCACCTTGTCGCGTTTGAGAATTATCCGCTTGATCAAGAGCTTGAAAACGGGGCGATGACAGAACGCCTCGGCTTCTCGATCAAGGCAGCCGGAGCTTTTGAACAAACGAACTACGATGTGAATCTGATCGTTTATCCTGGGGCAGAATGGACGATCAAAGTGAAATACAACAGCGCGGTTTATGAGAAATCCTTCATTGAACAGGCGGCAGAGCATCTGACAAGACTTGCCCGCGCCGCGGTTTCCAGCCCCGAAACAGAGGTTGGCCGAGCCGAGCTTTTATCAGAACGGGAGCAAAAAGCGCTGCTGGCTATCAATCACACTGCCGCTGACTATCCACGGGAGAAGACGATCCCGGAGCTTTTTGAAGAACAAGCGGAGCTCGCGCCGGAAAAGACGGCCATTGTCGCCGGCAACAGCAGCCTCACCTACCGACAACTGAACGAAAGAGCGAACCAGCTGGCAAGAAGATTGAAAGCAAAAGGGCTGAAGCGCGGCGATGCAGTGGCGATTATGATGGAGCGCTCGCTTGAGGCGGCAGTCGGCATGCTCGCGGTTCTGAAAGCAGGCGGCGTCTACGTGCCTGTTGATCCTGCCTATCCTGAAGAACGAGTTCGTTTTCTGCTTGAAGACAGCGGAGCGCGAATCGTCATCATCAAAGAGAACCCGGCAATTTCGTTGGCAGGCTATGAAGCGCTCACCGTGGATGGAGAGGGCGTTGAAAAAGAAGATGCCGTCAATCTTGACCATATCACAAAGCCTGCTGATCTCGCTTATTACATCTACACCTCCGGTTCAACGGGCAAGCCGAAAGGCGTCATGGTGGAGCACCGCAATATTGTCCGGCTTGTCAAAAACGCCGGTTATATTCCGCTCCATGCGGACGTGAGGATGGCGCAGACGGGGGCGGTCAGCTTTGATGCCAGCACATTTGAAGTATTTGGCGCGCTGCTAAACGGGGGAACCCTTTATCCGGTTCCGAAAGAAACGCTTCTTGATGCAAGGCGTTTCCGGGTGTTTTTGCAGGAAAACCGAATCACGACGATGTGGCTGACATCACCGCTATTCAATCAGCTGGCCCGGCAGGATGACGCAATGTTTCAAAACGTAAGCGATCTGATTATTGGCGGGGATGCGCTTGTTCCGTCCGTTGTCAACAAGGTCAGGCGCGCATGCCCCGGACTCTCGCTTTGGAACGGATACGGTCCGACAGAAAATACGACATTTTCAACCTGCTTCTTCATCGATCAAGAATATGAGCGCACCATTCCGATTGGGAAGCCGATCGGAAATTCGACGGCGTATATTCTTGATGAACAAAACCGGCTTCAGCCGGTCGGGGTGCCGGGGGAGCTTTGTGTCGGCGGAGACGGAGTGGCACGGGGCTATTTGAACCAGCCTGAACTGACCGATGAAAAATTCGTCGGCGATCCGTTTGCTAAAGGGAAACGGATGTACCGCACGGGCGATTTGGCCAGGTGGCTTCCTGATGGAAATATCGAATTTCTCGGCCGGATGGATCATCAGGTCAAGGTACGCGGCTTCCGGATTGAATTGGGAGAGATTGAAGCGAGCATAGCCCGGCTTGACGGAATTTTAGAAGCGGCTGTTGTCGTCAAAGAAAACCGTGCGGGAGAAAACGACATTTGCGCTTACTATACCGGGAGCCGGACGGGCTCAACGTCCGAACTTCGGACCGAGCTTTCTCAATCGCTTCCGGAATACATGATGCCGTCACATTTCGTCAAGCTTGAGAACATGCCGCTGACGGCCAACGGAAAGGTTGACAAACCCAAGCTTCCGGCTCCGGCAGCAGAGGAAACAAATTCCGAATACAAAGCACCGGAAAGCGAAACAGAGCAAACTCTGGCGGACATTTGGGAAGAACTTCTCGGCATCCAGCATCCGGGAATCGACGACAACTTTTTTTCCTGTGGCGGCCATTCGCTGAAAGCGATGATGCTGACCGCCAAAATACAAGAACGGCTGCAAAAAGATGTTCCGATTAAGGTATTGTTTGAAAAACCGACGATCAGAGGGTTGGCCGAATTTTTGGAAGGAGAATCGAAGGAAGAAGCGCCGCCGATTGAACCGGCAGCTTCGAAGCCTTATTACCCCGTGTCATCTGCGCAAAGGCGCATGTACATTGTCAATCAGCTTGAAGAAGCAAGCACGAGCTACAATGTACCTGCTGTTCTGCTCTTGGAAGGGGACTTGGATAAGGATCGCCTTGAATCGGCGTTTCAAGCATTGATCGACCGCCATGAAACACTTCGGACATCGTTTGAATTAATCGATGGAGAAATCGTTCAGCGCATTCACCAACACTCGCCGTTTAGGCTGGCGGTTTCTCAAGCCGAAGAAGCGGAAGCCGAAACAAAAATCAGCACGTTCATCAGACCGTTTCAATTGGATCAGGCGCCGCTTGTGCGGGCTGAACTCGTTCGTTTGGAAGAGCGGCGACACCTGCTTCTGATCGATATGCACCATATTATTACAGATGGAAGCTCAACAGGCATATTCATCCGCGATCTTGCGCGGATCTACCAAGGCGGGGAAGCCCCTGCTCCTAAACTGCATTATAAAGATTTTGCCGTCTGGCAAAACGACCAAAAGCGGCAGGGACAATTGAAAGAGGAGGAGCAATACTGGCTTGATGTTTTCAAAGGCGAACTGCCTGTGCTTGATCTGCCGTACGACTTCCCTCGTCCTGCGAAACGGAGCTTTCAAGGCGAGCGGATTGTGTTTGGGATTGATCAAGAGCTCACAAAAGAGATTCAGAAGCTGCTCTCTGAAGCCGACACAACGCTTTACATGTTCCTGCTGGCCGCATTCAACATTCTCATTTCGAAGTATGCATCACAGGATGATGTGATCGTCGGATCGCCTGTGGCCGGAAGAACCCATCCTGATCTGCATGATATCCCGGGGATGTTTGTCAACACGCTGGCCATCCGCAATCGTCCGGAAGGGCAAAAAACATTCAAGCAGTTTTTGCAGGAAGTAAAGGAAACAAGTCTTCAAGCATTTTCCAGACAAAGCTATCCGCTTGAAGAGCTGATTGAAAAATTACCGTTAGCCAGAGACACAAGCCGGAACCCTTTGTTCAGCGTCTTTTTCAACATGCAGAATATGGACGTTCCAACTCTGGCATTAGGGGATTTGCAGATTTCATCCTATGCTGTCCGGCACAGAACGGCGAAGTTCGATCTGTCCCTTGAGGCGGTTGAACATGGCGGGGAAATCGGTTTGAGCTTTGACTATGCCGTCTCATTATTTAAAGAAGAGACGATCAGGCGCTGGAGCGGACATTTGCTGAATGTGATCAAAACGATCTGCGCGAATCCGGAGATCAGGCTCCAAGAGATCGAGCTCCTTTCAGCGAAAGAGCGGGAGACGCTGCTGGATGAAGCGAAAGGCGGAGAGGCAGCGGATGTAAAGAGGCGGCCGTTCTATGAACTGTTTGCAGAACGGGCGGCGAAAACGCCTGATTTGACGGCGGTCGTCTGCGGGGATACAAAGCTCACATACCGCAGACTTGATGAGAAAGCAAATCAGGTGGCGAATGTGCTGCGGGAAAAAGGAGTCGGAAAAGAAGATATCGTCGGGATCATGATGGATCGTTCCACAGATGTCATCGTCTCCATTCTCGGCGTCATGAAAGCCGGAGGCGCGTATTTGCCGATTGATCCGGAAATGCCGGTGTCAAGGGTCTGTTACATGCTTGAAGATAGCGGAGCCCGCTGGCTTATAACTGAGCCTGCCTATCAAACCGCTCTTTCAGGCCAATATAAAGGGATGTTCATAGATATTGCCAAGGACACGCTGGGGGCAAGCGCCGCATGTCCTCATGTCATCAATGACGGAACAAGTCTCGCGTATATCATCTACACATCCGGGACGACGGGCAATCCAAAAGGTGTTCAGCTCGAACATCGCAGTCTTGTCAATTATGTTTCTTGGTTCAGCAGTGAGGCCGGCCTTTCAGAGTCGGATAAAACGATGCTCCTGTCTTCCTATGCGTTCGATCTCGGCTACACGAGCCTTTTCCCGATTCTTCTTGCCGGAGGGGAGCTGCATCTCGTACCGAAGGAAACCTATACGGAACCGGAGCGGTTAAGCCGCTATATTGGCAAACAAGGGATTACATATATCAAGCTGACGCCGTCCTTGTTCCATACGGTCGTTCAGCCGCAAAGCTTTGCTTCGGCAAAGGGGCTTCAGTCGCTCAGACTGATTGTGCTTGGGGGAGAAAAAATCAATCCGGCCGATGTGGAACGGTTCCATTCCTGTTATCCAAAGGCACGATTCATCAATCATTACGGTCCGACGGAAACGACGATCGGGACGATTGCAAAAGTGATCGAGCAGGACAGAATCGCCGAATTTGCCAAACGTCCAACGATCGGACAGCCGATTCCGGGCGCAGGCGTTTTGGTGCTTGATGATTCACATCATCTTGTTCCTCCCGGCGCGGCAGGCGAATTATATATCACCGGAAAAGGGCTGGCGCGAGGATATGTGAACAAACATGAGCTGACAGCTGAACGGTTTATCGAAAATCCTTATGCTCCAGGCACGTTCATGTATCAGACGGGAGATCTCGTCCGCCGGCACCCGGATGGGGAGCTTGAATTTGTCGGACGAACGGATGATCAAGTGAAAATCCGCGGATACAGGATTGAACTGAAGGAGATCGAAGACGCTCTAAAAGACCAGGAAGCTATAGAAAGAGCGGTCGTTCTCGCGATTACATCCGATTCCGGAATGGAGGAGCTGTGCGCCTATATTCAATCGGAACGACAGCCGGCATCTGCTGAGCTGAGGCAGCGGCTTTCCGAACGGCTGCCTTCGTATATGGTGCCGTCATACTTCATCAGTGTTGATGAGATCCCGCTTACGGCAAACGGAAAAATCGACCGCAGCGCACTGCCCAAGCCTCAAACGCTAAACGAACGCAGCGGTTCTTACTTGCCGCCGTCAACAGAGCTAGAGAAAGAGCTGACCCTCATTTGGGAAGATGTTCTCGGCACCCGGCCGATCGGAATCGAAGACCACTTCTTCGATCTTGGCGGTCATTCATTGAAAGGAATGATGCTGACAGCCGACATTCACTCGAAACTGGGGAAAAAAGTGCCGTTAAAAGCGCTCTTTGAGTGCCCGACAATCAGCCGGCTCGCACGCTATATCGAGTCAGATGAAGAGCGATCTTGGCAAAACGGCATCCGGCCTGCCGAAAAACGCGGCTGGTATCCTGTTTCTTCCGCTCAAAAAAGGATGTACGTCCTCCATCATCTTGAAAAGGACGGAACCGGATATAATATGCCGTCTGTTTTCACGGTAGAAGGGCCTCTTGATGTCGAGCGCCTCAGACGGGCATTTGCTGCTTTGGTGAAGCGCCATGAACCGCTGCGCACATCATTTGCGGAAATCGGCGGCCATCCGGTGCAAAAAGTGCACGAACATGCGGACATCGATGTCAAAGTGACGCCAATTCAAGAGGAGGATGCGGAAAAAGAAATCAGCCGCTTTATCAGACCGTTTGATTTAAACAGCGCCCCGCTCATCCGGGCGGAGCTGCTCACCATCAGTGAGAAGCGGCATCTGCTTTTGATCGACACCCATCATATTATTGCCGACGGTGTGTCAAGAAGCCTTTTTGTGAAAGAAATCGCACAGCTTTACAGAGGGGAATCTCTTCCTGAACGTGAGCTGCATTACAAAGATTATGCGGTCTGGCAGCATGAACCGGATCAGCAGGAGAGCATTCAGGAGCAGGAAGCTTTCTGGCTGAATCAGTTTAAGGAAGCCGTGCCGGAACTCAGCCTTCCGCTCGACTACCCGCGCTCTCCGCTGCAAAGCTTTGCCGGAGACCAGATTCGCTTTCAAACATCGAAAGATACAGCGCTTAACATCAGAAGATTGATAACAGATTCGAAAACGACGCTGAATACCGTGATGCTGGCCGTCTTTAACATTTTCTTAAGCCGTCTCTCAGGGCAAAAGGATATTGTCATCGGATCGGCGACAGCCGGCAGAACAAACGCCGATTTGAAAGACATGCCGGGCATGTTCGTCAACTCATTGGCGCTGAAAAACCATGTGCCGTTTGCCGCAACATTCAGCGGATTTTTAGAAGCCGTCAAAAATAACAGCATCGCTGCCCTTGATCATCAGGACTACCCGTTTGAAGAGCTGATCGCTAAGCTTGATTTGCCGCGCGATATGAGCCGGAATCCGCTTTTCAATGTCATGCTGACAGTAGAAGACCCTGATAAGGAAACACTTGATTTAGATGGTGTAACAATCAAGCCGTATGACATTTCGCATGCCGCCGCCAAATTTGACCTGACATTGGGCGCTTTTGCGAAAGAGGATGGACTCAGTCTGCAATTCGAGTATGCGACAGACTTGTTTAAGAAAGAAACGATCAAGCGCTGGAGCGGATATTTGCTCTATCTTCTCGAAACAGTTGCGGCCAATCCGCATGTCCGTCTGTCGGATTTATCGCTCATAGATGAAACAGAACAACGGAAAATCGTCGAAGAATGGAATGCGACTGCACTTGAAGCGCCGACAGACAAAACGATCAATGAACTGTTTGAAGCCCAAGTCCGCCGCACTCCTGACCGCGGGGCTGTCGTGTACAACGGCCGCAAGTGGACGTACAGGGAGCTTAACGCCCGCGCGAATCGCCTCGCCCGCCTGCTGATGGAAAAAGGGGCGCAGCCGGAACAACGGATCGGCATCATGGTCAAGCCTTCGTTGGAGATGGCGGCCGGTGTGCTGGCGATTTTAAAAGCGGGTGCGGCTTACGTGCCGATTGATCCTGACTATCCGGCGCAGCGGATCGGATATGTGCTGCAAGACTGCGGTGCTGAGCTGCTTCTCACGCAAACCGATGTAACTGTACCTGAAGAGTTCAACGGGGAAGTGCTCCTTCTCGATACGATGATGAGCGAAGAGGTCGTAAAAGAAGATGAGATGAACCCGCAATCCGCTGTCAAGCCTGACAATCTCGCATACTTGATCTATACATCAGGCACGACCGGACAGCCGAAGGGCGTCATGGTCGAACATCACTCACTTGTGAATCTGTGCTATTGGCATAACGACGCCTTCAAAGTCACAGAAGAGGACAAAAGCGCAAAATACGCCGGCTTCGGTTTTGACGCATCGGTCTGGGAGATGTTCCCGTATTGGCTTGCCGGAAGTGAGCTTCATATCATCGATGAAGCGATCCGGATGGACATCGTCCGGCTGAATCAATATTTTGAAGAACACGGCATCACGATCACGTTCCTGCCGACACAGCTGTGCGAACAGTTCATGGAGCTGGACAACCGGTCGCTGCGCGTGCTTCTGACAGGCGGAGACAAGCTGAAACAGATCGAAAAACGCTCCTACACGCTCGTCAACAACTACGGGCCGACGGAAAACACGGTCGTTGCAACGAGCGGACCGATCGACCCTGATGAAGGGATGCTTTCAATCGGAAAGCCGATCGCCAACACACGGGCTTATGTGCTTGGAGAAAACAACGAAGTCCAGCCTGTCGGTGTCGCCGGTGAGCTGTGTGTCGCCGGCCGCGGGCTTGCGCGCGGCTATCTCAACAAGCCGGAGGAAACGGCGCAGCGCTTCACGGAAGATCCGTTCGTACCGGGCGAGCGCATGTACCGGACGGGTGATCTGGTCAAGTGGCTTTCCGACGGGCGGCTTGAATATATCGGCCGGATCGATCAGCAGGTGAAAATCCGCGGCTTCCGGATCGAGCTTTCGGAAATCGAAGTCCAGCTCGCACGCTTCCCGGAAGTCCGGGAAGCGGTTGTCCAAGACATCGAAGACGCCTACGGAAACAAAGCGCTGTGCGGCTATGTCGTTGCGGACGAACAGCTTGATACAGAAAGCCTCGCCCGTAAGCTGGCACAGACGCTTCCGGACTACATGGTACCGGCGTATTGGATGCAGCTTGATGAACTTCCGGTGACAGCGAACGGAAAAGTCGACCGAAGGGCGCTGCCTCAGCCTGACGTCGAAGCGCAGACAGCCGACTACAAAGCACCAAGGACGGAGACAGAGCAGCTGCTTGCCGACATTTGGCAGGAGGTTCTCGGGATTGAGCGAATCGGGCTCACCGACAATTTCTTCACGCTCGGCGGAGATTCGATCAAAGGCATTCAAATGGCGAGCCGGCTTCAGCAGTACGGCTGGAAACTTGAAATGAAAGATTTGTTTCAGCACCCGACGATCGGCGAGATCAGTTCGTATATCGAATGGACGGACGGCAAACCGATCGACCAGGGACCTGTTGAAGGGGAAGCCGCATTGACGCCGATTCAGCGCTGGTTCTTTGAACGTGAATTCACAAACGAGCACCACTGGAACCAGTCGGTCATGCTTCACGCCCCGGCAGGTTTTGATCCTGAGCTCGTCGAGCAGACACTGGAGAAACTGACTGAGCATCACGATGCACTGCGCATGGTGTACAAAAAGGAAAACGGCCGTATCAGCCAACATAACCGCGGACCCGGTCAGCACGGATTTGCCTTTAGAGTGGTTGATCTCCGGTATGTCACTGATAGTGCAGCGGAAATCGCCGCTCAAGCGAAGCGGCTGCAGGCAAGCCTTCATATTGAAACAGGGCCGCTCGTAAAGGCCGAACAGTATCAGACTGCAGAAGGCGACCATTTGTTGATTGTCATCCATCATTTAGTCGTGGACGGTGTATCATGGAGAATCCTGCTGGAAGACTTTGCATCAGGCTACCTGCAGGCCGCTCAGCGGCAGGATATTGTCTTCCCTGACAAAACAAATTCGTTCAAAGATTGGGCTGAAGAGCTTGAGGCCTATGCGCAATCCGAACGCTTCCGCAAAACAGCAGACTATTGGCGCAGTCTTGAAGAAGAACGAATTCCGGCATTGCCGAAGGACCATACAGCCGCTGAAAGGAAAGTGAAAGATTCAGCCGCTGTAATGTTCGAATTAACTGAAGCGGAAACACGTTTGCTTTTGACGAAAGTCCATGAGCCGTATGGTACGGATATCAATGACATTCTGCTTTCCGCTCTAAAGCTGACGATCATGGAATGGACGAACGATTCAAAAGTGTGTATCAACATGGAAGGGCACGGCAGGGAAGACATCATCCCGGGCATGAACATCTCAAGAACGGTGGGCTGGTTCACCGCGCAATATCCAGTCGTTTTAAAAGGGGCTGAAGACGGCGGCTTGCCTGAGATGATCAAAAGCGTAAAAGAACAATTACGCCAGATTCCGGATAAGGGAATCGGATATGGCATCCTTCGCTATTTAACGGATGGCGCCGATTTTTCACTCAAACCGGAGATCAGTTTTAACTATTTAGGCCAGATCGACAATGAAGTACAGACCGAATTCTTCGGACCGTCCTCTTATGATATGGGGAATCAAGTTTCAGAGGAATCAGAAGCGCTCTATGCTTTGAGCTTCAGCGGCATCATCAAAGGTGAAAAGCTCATCATGTCCTGCTCCTTTTCTACAAAGGAATTTGACAGGCAAACTGTTCAGGAGATCATGGACCGCTTCAAACATCATCTGCAGCAATTGATCGATCATTGTACGGCCAAAGAAGGGCGCGAATTCACGCCGAGCGACTTTACCGCCGGAGACCTTGAAATGGAAGAAATGGGCGATCTATTTGACGTCCTTGAAGAAAATCTGAACTAAACAACAGGGAACACCCGCTTCACAATAAGCGGGTGTATCCATGAAAGGGGGAACGATCATGAGCCAGTTCAAAAAAGAGCATGTACAGGACATTTATTACTTATCGCCGATGCAGGAAGGGATGCTGTTTCACACGCTGCTTCACCCTGGACAAGGTTTCTACATTGAACAGATCAGCATGCAGGTGAAGGGGTCCTTCCAAAAAGAGGTTCTAGAAAAAAGCATGAATGTGATCATTGATAGATATGATATTTTCCGGTCCGTATTTGTACATGAAAAAATGAAAAGACCGGTTCAGGTCGTCTTAAAACAAAGAACCTTTGCAGTGCAAGAAATCGATTTAAGCGGGCTTTCTGAAAAAGAACAGAACGAAAAAATCGAAGAATATAAACAAAAAGACAAAGAAAAAGGCTTTCAACTCGCAAAAGACATTCCGATGAGAACCGCCATTTTCAAAAAAGGAACGGATCATTACGAATGGGTTTGGAGCTACCATCATATTTTGCTGGACGGCTGGTGCTTCGGCGTTGTTGTTCAGGAGCTTTTCAAAGTGTACAATGCGCTCCGCGACAACAAGCCTTACAGTCTGCCCCCAGTCAAACCGTACAAAGAATATATCAAATGGCTTGAACAGCAGGATAAGCAAACATCGCTGGCCTATTGGCAGACCTATTTAGACGGTTTTGAAGGACAGACAACCTTTAGAGAACAGCGGAATAAAACAGAACAACCCGTCAGTCAGCCCGAAGAGCTGCTGTTTACTCTGCCAAAGGAGGACACGGAAGCGTTCACACGGCTTGCAAAGGCTCACAACACGACATTGAGCACAGCTCTCCAGGCGGTATGGTCCGTGCTTTTGAGCCGTTATCAGCGATCGCGCGACCTGATCTTCGGTACAGTGGTATCGGGACGCCCCGCGGAAATCAATGGTGTGGAGCACATGGTCGGCCTCTTTATCAATGTCGTGCCGAAACGGGTGACATTCGGCGGGCAGACGACTTTTACGGAGCTGATCACCGATTTGCAGAAGCAGTCGCTCGAATCTGAGCCTCATCAATATGTGCCGCTTTATGACATCCAAAGCCATATCGGGGCGCCGGATTTAATCGACCACATCATCGTGTTTGAAAACTATCCGCTCCAAGAAGCCAACAAACAGCAGGAAGAAAAAAATCTCGGCTTTACAATGGGCGATGTCAGCGTCTTTGAAAAATCAAATTACGATCTGAATCTCCTTGCATCTCCAGGCGAGGAAATGCTGCTGAAGCTGGCTTACAACAGGAACGTCTATGACTCTGCATTCGCCGTCCGTCTCAAAGAACAGCTGCTAACCGCAATCCGGGAGGTCGTCAGCAATCCGCATCAGCCGCTGGATGATATCGATGTGGTGCCGGAAGAGGAGAAAACGCATCTGCTGTCTGAGTTGAATCCTCCGGCGGACGAAGAAAAAGCCAGACTGACACTGCCGCAATGGTTTGAACATTATGCGGAAGCCATCCCTGAACACCCTGCCGTTTCGGCAGCCGGACGAACACTTACATATGCCGAGCTGAACGAACAGGCGAACAGACTCGCCCGTCTGCTCCGCAAGAAGAACATCAGCAGGGACAAAGCCGTCGCCCTCTTTTTCCGGCGTTCACCGGAAATGGTCATCGCGATACTTGCGGTGTTAAAAGCGGGAGGTGCCTATTTGCCGATCGATCCGGAGTATCCGAGAGAGCGCATTCAATACATGCTTGAAGACAGCGGAGCGGTATGCCTGCTCACTCAGGAAGAGCTTCAGGATCAAGCGGCACAGCTTTCCTTCACAGGAGAAACGATTGCCATCGACGGTCCGGCCGCATCCGCAGAAAGCGGAGACAACCTTGAATTGGACGGGCGGCCGGAGACATTAGCTTATATCATGTACACATCGGGAACCACGGGCAAACCGAAAGGAAATTTGACGACGCACGCCAATATCGCTCGGGTCGTCAAAGAGACGAATTATATAGACATCACACAGCACGACACAGTGCTGTCTCTGTCAAACTATGCATTTGACGGTTTTACATTTGATCTGTACGGCGCACTGCTCAACGGAGGAAAATTGGTGATTGCTGATCAAAAGACCATTCTTCATATCAACAAGCTGTCGGAAACGATTCAAAACGAAAACATCACGGTTATGTTTGCGACGACGGCACTGTTCAACCTGCTTGTCGATGAGGGAACGGATTGGATGAAAGGCCTTCGCAAAGTGCTGTTTGGAGGCGAGCGTTCATCTGTCAGACATGTGAAAAAAGCGCTTGCCGCGATGGGGCATGATCGGATCATTCATGTATACGGCCCCACGGAAACGACCGTATTTGCGACATTTTATCCGGTCAACAGTGTGCCTGATACCGCCGTTTCCATCCCGATCGGCAAACCGTTGAACGAAACAGGGGCATACATTCTGACGGAAAACGGCCGGCTGCAGCCGCTGGGAGCGGTCGGGGAACTGTGCATCAGCGGCGCCGGTGTATCGCGGGGCTACTTAAACAGGGCAGATTTGACGGCGGCAAAATTTGTTCCGCATCCGTTTCAGAGCGGTGACATCGTGTATCGGACGGGCGACCTTGCCCGCTGGCTGCCGGATGGCAACATCGATTTCATCGGGCGGGTGGATGATCAGGTGAAAATCCGCGGACATCGGATCGAGATCGGCGAAATTGAAGAACAGCTTCTCCGCTTACAAAGCGTAAAAGAAGCCGTTGTTCTCACAAGACGAAGTGAGAGCGGGGATGCGGTTCTTGCCGCATATGTCGTTCCAACCCCTGAAGAAGATGTGTCAGAAGAGGCGCTTCGCCGCGGACTGGCCCGCCAGCTTCCGGCGTATATGGTACCAGCGGGATTTGTCATCCTTGAAGAGCTTCCGCTGACGGCAAACGGCAAAGTCAATCGTCGGTTTCTGCCGGAAGCGACGGCACCTTCCGAAAAAGCTGATGATCGGGAGCCGCGCAATGAGACGGAGAACAAGCTTGCGGCCATTTGGTCGGACGTATTGGGGAGGCCAAAGATCGGCGTTGATGAGAACTTTTTTGAAATCGGCGGTCATTCATTGAAAGCAATGGCTGTCACTTCCCGTATTTTAAAGGAGCTTGGCATCGACGTTCCGGTGCATGTCATGTTTGACAAGCCGACCATTGCGCATCTCGCGGCTTATATCGAAAACGGAGGGGAATCGGGCGAAGCGGGGAAAACCGTCTTCAATCCGGAAAGCAGCCGGCAGGTGTTTGCATTCCCGCCTGTCCTCGGGTATGGCGTGATGTACGGCAAACTTGCCGAACAATTGCCCGAATACAAGCTTTGCGCCTTTGATTTTATTGAAAGCGATGATCGGATCGAGCGCTTCGCTGAAGCCATCATCAATCTTCAGCCTGAGGGTCCATTGACATTGATGGGATATTCGGCCGGATGCGCCCTCGCGTTTGAAGTGGCGCAAGAGCTTGAAAAAAACGGACGGCAGGTTGAAAAACTGCTGATGATTGATTCCTATATGAAAAACGATGTCAGCGATTTAAAAGGACGTACGATTGAAGATGACGTGGCTCGACTGATGGAAGCCAACCAAGATAATGAATATCTGCAAATCAAGGCGGTTCAGCAAGGCATTTTCAAAAAGATGAGCGCGTATTATTCATACTTTGTGAACGTGATCCACCGGGGAAAAGTCGGCGCTGATATTCACTTGATCAAATCGGAAGAGACGAGTCCGCTTCCGGCATGGCTTTCCGCTTGGGAAGAAGGCACGAGCGCTTCCTGCCGCAGCTATCAAGGATGCGGGAAACATGATGAAATGCTTGCGGCAGAATTTGCCGAACGAAACGCAGAGCTCATCAAGCCGATTTTGGAAGGCCGTCCTGCAAGAGCAGGAGGTGTACGATAGGTGAATGATTTATTCAAACAGTTCGGATCGGCTCCGGGCGGCATTCAATTGATCTGCTTCCCGTTTGCCGGGGGCTATTCGGCATCATTCCGGCCGCTTTACGAACATTTGCAAACCGATTGCGAGGTGTGGGCGGCAGAACCGCCAGGGCACGGGACGAATCGCATGGAGCCTGTCGATGATTTGGAAAAGCTCGTCGACATGTATTTTACGGCGCTCAAGCCGAAGCTGCTCCGGCCATTTGTGCTGTTTGGCCACAGCATGGGAGGAATGGTCGTATACAGACTGACGCAAAAGCTTGAAAAAGAGGGGATCCATCCGCAAGCTGTCGTCATTTCAGCGATCCAGCCGCCTCATATCAAACAGAAAAAGGTTTCCGACTATGATGATGACGCCTTTCTCGATCACCTCGTCCAGCTGGGCGGAATACCTGAAGAACTGGTGAAGAACAGGGAGATGATCAACTTCTTCCTGCCTTCATTCAGAGCCGACTACAGAGCGCTCGAGACGTTCAGCCATAGTGACCATACAGTGGTTAGCTCGCCTGTCCATATGCTGAACGGGGAAAAGGATGACAAGTGTGTAAAAGATGCATTTGGCTGGAGGCAATGGGTGAAGAACATTGATTTTCATTATTTTGCAGGCGGCCATATGTTTCTTCTCTCAGAAACAGAGCAGGTTGCCGCGCGCATCAGGTCGATCATTGCGTCGACCGGCAAAACCCCTGTATAAACCATGTAGAAAAAGCGGAAAATCGGTGGATACATGGCCGATTTTCCGCTTTTTTCATGTGTTGGCATATTTCTTTTTAGATTGAATGACAGTGGCGCCGACGATCCCGGTGATGATCATCACGCTTCCAAGCAAATGAAACCATTCCAGACTCTCTCCAAGCCATAGTATCCCCGCTAAAATCGTTACCAATGTAGCCAAATGATTAAACATGCTGATTTTCGCGGCTTCGATTTTGGACAGTGCGTAATTTGACAAAAACGATGTCGCAAACGATGATAATATGCCTAAATACAGAATGGACAGCAAAAATACCGGATCTGTGTAGGGGGCAAAGAAGCCGGAAATCGTGCCTGATGACAAATGTGTGACACCGGCCATGCCATTGAAAAAAAGAAAGCCCGCCCCGGTTGTTACATATGTTAATTCAAGAGAGCTGAAGGAGCGGGTCATCTTTCTCGCAAGCACGCTGTAAGCCGCCGAGGAAAGAGCCGAAAGCAAAATAAGCGCGGTTCCCCTTACGTCAGCGCCCCCGGCGCCAGCGCTTTTCATGAAAAAAATGGCGGCCACCCCCGCCGCTGACAGGACGGTGAAAAAAAACTGGCGTTTCGTGAACCGTTCCTTTAACACATAAGAAGCCAATATCATCGTGATAATCGGAATCGCCGCTTGAATGATGCCCGCTTCAGATGAAGACGTGTAGACGAGTCCAAACACTTGAAAGGCAAAAAACATGACGGGATAAAACAGCGCCAGCGGCAAGATCACCAGCACGTCTTTCAAGCTGAGCCTGATCTTGACCCAGCCGCAGATCACGGGAAAAAGCGCGGCCAAAAAGGCTGCGGTAAAACGGTGAGCGAGGATGTCCACCGGTTCTGCCGCCGTGAGCGCCAATTTAATAAAGAAAAAAGAAAATCCGATGATAAAAGCGTATAATAAAGCTGCAAGATAAGCAGATTTGTTCATGGTTTTCAACTCCGTGTGTATGCATGCAATACTGTAATTTAACCGGCTCTGTCATCTTATACGGAAGCGAACACCGGCACAATACAAAAAATACTGATCTGTACCGGTACAAATTTCAGACAAAGGGAGAAAAACATGCAAAAATACGTCGAGCTGATGAATGAACTGGAGGCTCTCATCGAAGGAAGATCGTATCAGGAAGGGGACAGGCTGCCGTCGATCCGGACGCTTGCCGCACAGTTTGGTGTGAGCAAAAGCACGGCGATTCGGGCGCTTGGGGAACTGGAGAAGCGGCATCTTATCTTTTCTGTGCCGAAAAGCGGCTATTACGTCGTCAAAAAAACGAAACAGCAGCTGGATAGAGGAGGGGACGTGATAGACTTCGCCGCGTCGGCTCCTGATCCGGATGTGTTTCCATACATTGATTTTCAGCATTGCATCAATCAGGCGATTGATACATACAAAAACGATTTGTTCATCTATGGAACGCCAAAAGGGCTTCCGTCATTAATAAAAGTCATCCGAAAAGAGCTGACAAACACTCAAGTGTTTACAAACGAGGACAATATTTTCATTACATCGGGCGTTCAGCAGGCGTTGGCATTGCTCGCCTCGATGCCGTTTCCGAACGGGAAGCGGAACATCCTCATTGAACAGCCGAGCTATCATTTATTGATCAAATACATTGAAGTCCACGGCCTCCCGGCAATCGGCATCGAACGGACGGCGCAAGGGATCGATATCGGACAATTGGAACGCCTCTTTCAAACGGAGGACATCAAATTCTTTTACACGATGCCGCGATTTCACAATCCGCTCGGAACCTCCTATACGGAACAGGAGAAAAAGAGCATCGTCAGACTTGCGGAAAAGTATGACGTATTTATCGTCGAGGATGATTTTCTCGGCGATCTGGAAGGGAATAAAAAGGCGGACCCGCTGTTTGCTTATGACGTCTCTTCACACGTCATCTATTTAAAAAGCTTTTCCAAAGTGATGTTTCCGGGTCTGCGCGTCGGGGTGGCCGTTCTGCCTGATTCGCTGACAGCGGTCTTCAATCAGTATAAACAGCTGCTTGACATCGACAGTTCGATGCTGTCCCAGGCCGCTCTGGAAATCTATTTGAAAAGCGGGATGTTTGAAAAGCATAAGCAAAAAATCCGTTCTTCGTACGAAAAAAGATCACGCCTGCTGCATGCCCGATTACAAGACCATTTCGCGTCGGCAGGGACTGGGGTTGATTTTCAACCCGCTCTCCAGCCCTGCATTCACACACACCTTGCATTAGACCGAAATCTTTCGGCTTCCCGCCTGATCAAAAGCATGAAAAAGCGCAATGTCCTGCTGGAGCCGATTACGCCTCATTATTTATCATCCTTCGAAAAACGGAATCTATTAAAAATCAATACATCCAATGTCAAGGAAGC
The DNA here is from genome assembly GCF_029537375.1 of Bacillus sp. HSf4. NCBI lineage: Bacteria > Bacillati > Bacillota > Bacilli > Caryophanales > Bacillaceae > Bacillus > Bacillus sp. HSf4. Next base: position 463,862 of record NZ_CP120679.1, read on the forward strand.
AGACATTCGGCGCGGGATCGAACAATTGAAGCAGGCGGTCGACACGGCCCGCTATTAAACGGAAGCGGGCCCGGTATCATCCGTTTAACAGATCTTCATATGTTAACAAGACAACATCTTTGGGAAAGTCTTGTGACTCAGAGCAAACCGCCATTTTATAACCGGGATCAATCTCATACACTTGAAGATGGCAGGGAGGGTAATCAGGCGGCGTTTCAATTGAGGCGCGCCCTCCTTCTCCAAGTTTGACGGAAAAAGAATCGAGCGGCAGTGACAGACCTTTTCCCGCCAGCTTAATAAAGCTTTCCTTCATTGTCCAAAGATGATAAAAATAAGATAGGCGTTCGGACTCACGTTTCTCCAGCAGATCGCGATGTTCAGCGGGGGAGAAAAACCGCTGTGCAATATCGAAATTGATCGGTTTGATTTTCTCGACATCCACCCCGATCGGTCTCCTTCCGACCCCGCATATGATCCATTTTCCCGAGTGGGAGGTATTAAAATGAAAGTCAGGCAGGTCTTCGGCTGACGGTTTTCCGTAACGTCCCTCGGTGAATGTGATCTGCTCATTCGGCAAATCGAATGTTTTTTTGATGATATGCCTGATCACGACTTCTCCGATCAGCGTCCGATTTGCATCCTCAGGAAATCTGTATCTGTTGACTTTTTTTCTTTTATCGTCAGACACCATAGCCATCATCCGTTCAAATTGGTCGGGCCCGGGCAGCTGATCGATATAAACAGCGTAAATCTTCATCAAATTGAACCTCTTCACGTGATTTTTTCTTATCTTTGATTTTAGCAAACAGGCGGCTGGAAAGACAGAAAAGAATGGAGCGAAATACATATGATCAACGGAACTTTGATAAAAGATACCTTTTCCGGCAGGGATCTTTTCATCTATCTGCCTCCTTCATACCGAAATGGAACCAAACGGTATCCCGCCCTATATGTGCAGGACCGGGGAGATGTTTTCGATCCGGCATACACGAGCAGCCTGTCAGCCATCGAAAAGCTGTTTTCAAATCGCGACATTCCGGAATTGCTGCTGATCGGTGTTGCTTCAGAAGACAGAGAAAGCGAATACACGCCGTTTTCCGCACCGCATTTGATCAAGCCTGACCACATGTACGGCGGACAGGGCGCTTTGTATGCCGATTTTTTGGCAAATGAGTTAAAGCCGTATATCGATCGGCACTATCAGACAGACCCAAGCCGTGAAAGCACGGGGATCATCGGAAAGTCATTCGGCGGACTGATCTCGATCTACACCGGATACCGCGCATCGGAAACCTTCGGGAAGATCGGTTCTTTGTCAGGTTCCTTCTGGTTTCCGGGAATGATTGAATGGATGAGGAGTCAATACTTCAAAAATGCGAATCTGCGCATCTATATGGATGTCGGGAGCACGGAAGGGACAGACCGCAGCAATCTCCAGAAAGAAATGATACCGAGAACTAAGGAGGCTTACCGCATTTTGCAAGAAAGCGCGGCTTTTCGGAAAGACCTTACATTTGTTCTCGATGAAGGCGGGGCTCACCGGCTTGAAAGGTTTGCTGATCGGTTCCCGGAAGCGGTCAAATGGCTGTTTGGCTCCTGTCAGAACAACGCACAGAATGACAGGAGCCTCTCAAACAGGGCTGTTATGATGAAAAAACGGAAGGAGAAAAACAATGGAAATCCTGAATCGTTTGGCTGAAAGCATTGACTATATTGAGGAGCACCTCGATCAAGAGCTGCGGCATGAGGATATCGCCAAGATCGCCTACTGCTCAAAATTTCATTTTCAACGCATGTTTTACATGCTGACAGGCGTCACCCTTGCCGAATACATTCGCAACCGCAGACTGACGGTCGCCGCCCAGGAACTGGCCGCCTCAGATGTAAAAGTCATTGATGCGGCCCTCAAGTATGGCTACAATACACCGGAATCATTTTCAAAAGCATTCAGCAGGCTGCACGGAATGAGCCCGTCCCAGGCGCGTGAAGAAGGCCGGACGCTTCGGGCGTTTCCCCGTCTTTCCTTTCAAATCCAAATCAAAGGAGCAGAGGACATGAATTACAAAATTGTTGATAAAGAATCGTTTCAAGTGATCGGCAAAGTGTTGGAAGTCACGGTGAAGGATGGTCAAAACCAAACGCTGATTCCGGCTTTTTGGGATGAATTAAATCAAAACGGGTTCACCGATTCTTTACAGCCATACGCCGGACCACTCGGCTTTCTCGGCGTCTGCATGGATTTCAACGACCAAGCTGAAACGTTCAACTATGTTATAGGGGTCGAAAAAACAACCGATGACCTTCCCAAAGGCTGTATCGTCAAAGACATTCCCGCCGCGACCTGGGCTGTGTTTGAGGCCGCAGGCCCCGTCGATGAAGCCGTAAACCAAACGTGGGAGCGGATTTTCTCGGAATGGTTCCCGGCGACAGGCTATGAGCTGGCCCATGCTCCGCAGTTTGAATCATATCCTGAAGACGGCGATGTCACATCGGCTGATCATGTGACTGAGATTTGGATACCGGTTGTGAAAAAATAGCAGCATTTAAAAAAACGGATGCATCCAAGTCATCCGTTTTTTCAAATGTGACAGTCTTCTCCTTTTTGATTCATCATTATGATCTGCCAATATCTGACCAGCGGTGATCGCCTATTTTTTCTAGTTTTTGATACATTTTCAAATTTCCGGGAACCATTTTGTCAGCTATGTTCACAAGATATTCTATTTTGTCGTAGTAGCTCATATGTTGATCAGGAACCAGTTCATCAAGTCTGCGTCGCAAGCCGTTAAGCTTTTCTCGGGCAGTTTTATGATTGGCGCTTTTTAAAATACTGGTTGGAACGACACGGGCCAGTCTTTCAAGCCTTTCGTCCGGTGAAAGGGAAACATCTGGCAGCAAATCAAAAAGCCTTTGACTATGGGCCTTTAAATGACGGCAAACTTCTTCAAAATCCTCATCAAAGTGGGGAATGTAATCTTCTTTGCTGAATGTTTTGACCATGTATTCTTTTTCCATAGACATTCTCCTTTTCTAATCGATTGTCTTCATTTGGACGACTTCAGAACATAGTGCAGGCAGAATGGAAAGCAAACCCCCTATACCTGCCGTGATCACCGCAAAGCGAACCTCGAATGCGGAAGCAAGGAGCCCTCCTAAAACCGCTCCGACGGGCACCATGCCTCTGCCGAATACTTTCGAAACTGAATTGACGCGCCCCAACAGATGTCTGGGTGTAATGGCTTGGCGCAGACTTACGAGATTCACATTATAAATGGGAACACCCATACTCAAGACAAACTGTCCAAACAAAAGCGAATATAGCGAGTATTGATGATCTGGCGCGCTGCCGATGATCAAAAAACCTATGGCCAACAAACCTAATGAACCTACAATCACTCGGCCGATACCGATCTTGTCAGACAATTTTCTGCTGACCAGTGCGCCTACAAGAAATCCGGCATTGCCAAGACCTAATATAATGCCGATATCGCTTGCGGAAAAGTTTAATGAACGGGTCATATAAATAACGGAAATTGATTGATATAATCCGATAAATAGAACGCTTAAACTATAGCTAATTAATATAGGCCGCAGTATTCTATGTTTAAATGTAAAGGTTATGCCTTCTCCGATGTCTTT